>JBEGSH010000001.1:0-12147 GCA_041180025.1 Pseudomonadota bacterium
GTCATCATTTCAAGTAAGCCTGAAGACACAGCCACAAGAGAACTATTGCGACTCATGCCTGTTGCAAACGCATTGACAACAGGAGAGTTAAAAATAGCTACTTCCGGCATTTGAATACCTACGGCAGTAGATTGTTTTTTGACGATATTCATGAGCCAAATTTCATCAGGCGTTTTGGGATTATCGATAGTGACAGCGCCCGACATTTGTTTGGCTGACCACTTTGAAATAGCTAGCGAAATGAAAGCACCACCAAAGCCCATGACCGCTGCAAAAATTAAAAGACTGTTTAGGTTAAGTCCGTTCGCATTAAGGAAGGGTTCGACACCAAGCAATCGCATGGTGATAGAAAGCACAAAAACAATAGCAAGGTTGGTAACAAGAAAATAAAAGATACGTTTCATCTTAAAAAAATTCCTTAGTTAGTTTGATCAATAATGGCATTCACTTGAACAGATACTTTTTGTCCAACACGATATTTAGTTTGAGTCTCTTCTTCAAATTCATGACCATTGTATGAGAAAGTCGTAATGTAACCTTCTTGAACTCTTTGGTAGTTATCACGCTGGGTGCAACGCTCAACATTTCGCGTTTCACTTGTATCATCATTTTGCATACGGTCACCTACCACTGCGCCTACAGCTGCACCTACTGCACCGGCAGCAACTTTACCATTACCTTTACCGACACGACTGCCTAATAGGCCGCCTGCAACACCGCCAATAATGGCACCCGCGACACCTTTTTCTTTTGGAGGGGCAGCTTCAGTTGAAGTTTGGCAAGAGGAGATAGGATGATTCACCTCGATGTAACGAGGCGCGACTCGTTTAACGGTGGCCATATCTGAAAATTCGGCAGCATTCGCAAGGCTTGACACTAAAATCATAAGACTGATCGATAGCTTTTTCATGATGTATCCTTTTTATAAGTATTTGTTAGATGAGCTTTTAAGATCTTAAGTTCAATTCTATAAAAAACTAACCTTCTTCGACAATAATTTTTTCAGAAAGACGAATCATGCGTTCAATAGGTGTGACCCATACCAATCCATCGCCTTGTTGACCTGTATGTGCAACTTCGACAATAATTTGTAAGATACCTTCCACTAAATTATCAGGTGTAATCATTTGAATAAGTATTTTGGGTGTGTAGTCAGTAAGCTCTTGTCTTAAATCATCAGTGACTTTTTTTAACCCATGCCCACAACCATCTACTTTAGTGACTGTCATGCCAGGAAAATTTTTAAGATTTCTCATGGCTGAGCGAATTTTAGGTAACCGCTGAGGCGGGATGATGGCTTTGATTTCTTTCATAATATTTGGCCCATTTCAATTAAGCTTCTAAATGTTTTTCTTCAAACTTTTTATAGAGTGTTGGCAATACAAGTAATGTCAATATAGTCGAGGTGATAAGGCCACCAATGACTACAATAGCAAGAGGTTTTTGAACTTCAGAGCCAGGACCTGTAGCAAATAGAAACGGAACTAGAGCAAGCAATGCCACAGTGGCAGTCATGAGTACCGGTCTTAATCTTTGTTTACAACCTTCTCGAATGGCATCTATTTGCGACATGCCTTCTGATCTTAAATGTTGAATACAGGTAATGAGAACCACACCATTTAAAACAGCAATACCACATAGAGCAATAAAACCGACGGAGGCTGGTACCGATAAATATTCTCCTGTGACAGCTAAACCAAATACACCCCCAATGGCTGCAAAAGGGAGTACCGTAATAATCATCGTCGCATAGCGAATAGAATTAAATAGAATAAACAGTAAGAAGAAGATAGCAAGAATAGTCACAGGCACAATGAGCGCTAGGTGATTTAATGCACGTTGCATATTTTCAAATTGTCCGCCATAGACGAAATAATATCCATCGGGTAGTTTTAACTTAGTTTCTAAGTTGTTTTGTAATTCCGCTACAAAACCTCCTAAGTCTCTATCTTTCACATTCATAGCCACGACGATTCTTCTTTTTGCATACTCACGACTAATTTGTGCTGGGCCATCTTTAATTTCAATATGTGCCAAATCTTTTAATGCAATTTTGGATCCATTGGGTGAAGTAAGAAGAGTGTTACTGATTGTCTCAACATCACCACGGTGATCTTCAGGAAATCTCACTGCCGCACTAAAACTTCTTTGACCTTCAAAAACTCGGGTTGCTATCTTGCCACCAATCGCTGTTTCGATCAGATCGTTAATATCGGAGGCATTAAATCCATGTCGGGCGATGGCTTGTCTGTCGAGATTAATATTAAGGTAGCCCTGTCCTGATACTTTTTCAATTTTAATATCTGCAGCACCTTTAATGCTGCCTGCGAGTCTTGCTACTTCATCTGCCTTATTTTTAAGAAGTTTAATATCTTCCCCAAAGATTTTAACTGCAACGTCAGCTCTAACACCGGTCGAGAGTTCAGCCACCCTTGCCGATATGGGTTGCATCATCACAATTTGTGCGCCCAATAATGTTTTTAATTTTTTCTGAATTTCTTGTGAAATAGTGTCTTGTGTCCAACCTTCTGGCCATTGATCTTTATCTTTTAAACTCACCACTGCTTGCGATTCATTTTGTGATTGAGGATCTGCAGGACTTTCACCTCGGCCTATATTAGAAACCACACTTAAGACCCCAGGTACACTCGCGATTTCTTTAGTCGCTTTTTTCTCCATATCAATCGATTCTTCAAGAGAAATATTAGGCATACGTGTAATGTTTGCGACCAGCGTCCCTTCTTTCATTTCAGGAATAAAAGAAGTACCTAAAAATGGCAACACTACAATCGATATAACAAATACGCCTACAGCGATCGAGATGGTTTTAATTTCATTATTTAACGATAGATTAAGTAGCTTCAAATAAGGTGCTTTGATAATTTGAATAATTTTAGTGTCTTCACCACTGCCACCTTTTAAGAAGTACGAGCAGAGAACAGGCGTTAATGTAAATGACAGAATGAGCGAGATGAGAAGAGCTATCGCAATAGTCACTGCTAAAGGACTAAACATTTTTCCTTCCATGCCCGTTAATGTCATGAGAGGAATAAATACAAGAATAATAATGCCCACACCAAATAAAACCGGTTTGCCGACTTCTGTTGCAGACTCTAATATCACTCTAAGTTTACTATTTGTTTTATCATGTCCTAACCGATGGAATGTATTTTCTACGACTACGACCGACCCATCGACCATGAGACCAATGGCAATCGTAAGTCCACCAAGTGACATGAGGTTTGCCGATATACCCAGATAATTCATCGCGATAAAGGTGATCAGAGGTGTTAAAAGTAACGTCATCACCACAATCAGACTTGATCTTACATCGCCTAAGAATAAGAATAGGATGGCAATCACAAGAATGACGCCTTCAATTAAAACTTTGACTACGGTAAATAACGCGGAATCAACGAGCTTACTTCGATCATAAAATGATTTAATTTGAAGACCACCAGGCAGTAATTTTTTCTGATTAATTTCATCGACCTTCGTTTTAATGCGCGTGACCACCTCTTTTGCATTACCACCTCGAATCATCATCACAATGGCACCTACAGCCTCGGTGTCCCCATTTTTAACTAATGAACCTACGCGAACTTCATGACCTAATTTAACTTCGGCCACATCTTTCATATAGACAGGCACACCATTTCGCTCTTTTAAAACAATAGAACGAATATCATCTAAATTTTGAATGAGACCTACACCACGAATTAAAAATTGCTCATCAAATTGTGGAAGCACACCTGCACCGCTGTTCGCATTATTTTTAGCTAAAGCGACATAAACATCATGAAGTTTTAATCCGTAATGATTTAATCGGTCTGGGTCGACCAATGCTTGGTATTGTTTAATAAAACCACCAAAGGAATTAATCTCAGCTACACCCGGAACGCTTCTTAGCATCGGTCGCACAACCCAGTCCTGAATTGTTCTTCTTTCCGTCAGTTCTTCTTGAGAAATTTCTTTATTTTCATCACCGGGTCTTTCAAGCGTGTATTGGAATATTTCACCTAAACCCGTTGATACAGGTCCCAACACGGGGACAATGCCATCAGGCATTTTTTCCATCACTTCCATGAGTCTTTCCATGACAAGTTGTCTTGCAAAGTAAACACTCGTACTATCGGTAAAGACAAGCGTGATGAGAGACAATGAGTTTTTATTGAGTGAGCGCATGTCGGTCAAACCTGGTAAACCAGTCATCGCAATTTCAATGGGAATCGTAATGAATCGCTCGACTTCTTCAGGCGACTTGCCAGGTGCAGGCGTTGCAATTTGAACTTGGATGTTTGTGACATCCGGGAATGCGTCAACAGATAATTTTTTGACGCCAAAAAAACCAGCAACAAGCAAAGCGATTGCAAAGACTAAAACAATGAGTCTTTCCTGGAGGGACCCGCGGACTATTTTTTCAATCATTTTTTATTCAAGCTCTTTTTTCTTACGTTCACTATTTAAGTGGAATGCGCCATCAGTCACAATCGTTTCGCCTTGCGTAATGCCACTTAAAACAGTAATCAACTTGCCGTCTTTAATACCAAGCTCGACTTCTCTTAATCTAAATGTTTGAGGTGTATTTTGAACAAATACGTGATTGCGATCGTTTTCTCTCACGACAGATGAAATGGGAATCGCTATTTTAGATGTTTTCTTTGAGCTAATATGCATCGATGTCAGCATGTCTGGTTTGAGCAACAGATTTGAATTGTCGAGTTCAGCGCGTACCATCACTGTTCGTGTTTGAGGATCTACAATACTGTCTTCAAAGATAATTTTAGTTTCAATTTTTTTATTATCTAAAGCGGGAATTTCAATTGTGACAACCTCATCTTTTTGAATGAATGTAGATTGTTGTTCTGGAATGAGAGCCACGGCCCATAGTTTGGTGAGATCTGCCACTTGAAATAAAGTATCTTGTGGATTAACGATTTGTCCTACATTAATTGAGCGTGAAATAATAATTCCATCAAATCGACTGATCACATCTCCGAAAGAATTAATTTGACCAGATGTTTCTATTTTTTCAACAGCTTTTTCACTCATACCGAGGACTATAAGTTGATCACGGCTAGCTCTGTAATCAGCCTTCACTGCATCGAGTTCATTTTCAACTCTTAACATCTCGGCTTTACTAATGACATCAGCTTCAAATAATAATTTAGCGCGCTCTACTGCTTTTGTTTTAAGTCCAATGAGTTGATTGGATTTGATTAAAGTAAGTTGTGTTTGTGTAAGTTCAATACTATTGACGCGCGCAAGGACCTGGCCTTTTTTCACAACATCACCCAGGCTTACATATAGATCGCTGATCCTGCCTGTAATGGGAGAGCCAATTTTTGCAAGTTTTCGATTTTGAGTTTCAAGACGTCCGGGAATTAAAAGAGTGTCACTAATATCTTGATAGCTCACCACATCCGTTTTAATTTGTTTTTGGATTTCAGAGGTGACGACAACCTCTAAAGGATCTAATTTTTTTTTCTGAGAAGTATCTTCTGATTTTGAACAGGCAATCAATAAGCTTCCACTTAAGAATATTAAAAATAGTTGTTTAAGTAACGTCTTCATTTAAATTTTATTCTCCAAAATATCCATGCCTAATAATTGCTCAATTTCTAAAATGGCTACGATGTAATCATACTTTGATGCTAAATAATCTTTGCGCACTAATCGGAAGGTTCTTTGGGCGTCTAAGTATTCGAGGATGCCACGCTCTCCATAACGATATGCAGATTCCGCAACTTTTAAGACAGATTCAGCTTGCGAAAGTAAGCCTGATTCAAATGTTTTAACTTGTTGTTGCGCAATTAAATAGCGTTGAAAAGCGGATTCAATATCACGTCTTAGCGCTAATTCTTGATCAGTATATTGTGCTTGAAGTTCACGATAGCCAGCAGCAGCCTCTCCAATTTGACCTTGTCTTTGATTCCAAATAGGAATAGGGATGCTGACACCAAAACGATAGCTGGTGATATCAGGATCTTGATCAACACCTGCTTTCAGAGTGACACCAGGATTGATAAGTTTTTCCTCGAGTCGCAATCGATTTTCTGCAATCTCTGCAGAAGCTTTAATTTGTTTTAATCGCGGACTCTTATTAATTTCTTCTTTTAAAGTATCAGCATTGAGAGCAATATCGCTTGGCGGCAATGATCCATTTAAATCAAAAGTGTCTGTCAAAGACTTACTCACAAGACCTCTTAAATAAAGTTTACTTTCATAAATTCTTAATTTAGCTGCATCTGCATCTCGCTGTGCTGCAACAAGTTCAGTATCGGCTTTAATGAGTTCATATCGTGGCGCTTCACCGACCTCGACACGAAGCCCTACTTTGCCGCGAATATCATTTAATGCATCACGATCGCCCTCTGCAATTTTTAAAATAGCTTCATTTTGTAAGACTTCATAAAAAGCTTTTTTAATTTGAAGCGATAAATTGATCATCGTTGCTTCAGTCACTGAGCTTGCATAATTGACTCGAGATTCAGCCACTGCTTTTCTTGCACTTCTCACATTTGGAAATTCTAGAGGTTGCGATAATGTGACACCCCAATTTTGTTTTTGATTCGATGTTGAATTGGGCGTTCGATATTTAGAAGGGCCTGAACCAGCCTCAATTTCAGGATTTAAATAGGATTCAGCTGTAATGACGGTTGATCTTGCAGCATCTTCTTTAGCCTTTAAGACATCTAAAATAGGGTTTTCTCTTTTTGCAATATCAATCAGATCTTGCAAAGTATATTGAGGAGCGGACCATGCGCTATTTGAAAGAAATCCCAATACGAGTAATGAAAATAAGAGGCGCATGTGAAAATTATACTTTATATCCATAGTTGTGCCAGGTATGTATAAAGCGGGATTCCAAAAATAATATTTAATGAAAACGTCAGCCCTAAAGACATGCCCATATATAACGCTGGGCTTACTTCAGGCAAGGCTTGTCTAAGAACTGCAGGCACTGCAATATAGGAGGCGCTTGAAGATAACACCATTAATAAAATGGCATTGCCTAACTCAAGACCAAGTACTTTTGCCAAAATAAGCGCAATGATTGCATGACTGACGGGTGCCAGAATCGCATAGTAAAAACAGATGGCAGGTTTATTTTTTAATTCAGAAATATTACGTGCGGCATGAAGTCCCATATCAAGAAGGAAGAAAGACAAAATACCCTTAAATAAATCAATAGAAAAAGGCGCTAACACCTCATGCGCAATATCACCACTGATAATACCAATGACCATGGATCCCAAAAGTAACAGCTGACCACCATCTGTAAATGATTCATGAAGAATTTTGCCTAGACTCGGACGAGCTACATCATGGGTTTGTTGCTGTGATCTGATTTTACTAGCCACAATGATAGCAAAGATGATGGCGGGTGATTCCATAAGAGCCATGGCCGCCGCCATATGGCCCCCATAATGAATACCTAATTCGTCTAAATTCTGAGAGGCCGTAATAAATGTGACAGCACTAATAGATCCATAGGTTGCAGCAACTGCAGCTGCATCTAATTTCTTTAATTTTTGACTTAATATTAAATAACCGATAGAGGGCACAAGGATCGCCATAACAATGGCACCACCTAAGCTTGTAATGACTTCTGTCGTAATGCCTGATTCATAAAGAGCAAATCCACCTTTGAGTCCTAAAGCCATTAAAAGATAAAGCGATAAGAAGCGAGCAATTGGTTGAGGGATTTCTAAATTAGATTTAGCAAATCCTGCCAAAACGCCAAAGATAAAAAATAAGATTGCTGGGTCAAGAAAGTTATTCATAGCCATGATTGTATGAATAATATTTCATAGTGTAAAATCAATAATTAAATCATTATATATAGATATAAATCTATGAATATAACTTTTAAACAATTGCGATTATTTTTAGCTTTGGCTCAAACAGAGAGTGTCACGAAAGCAGCTAGGATGATGCATGTCACTCAGCCCACTGCTTCAATGCAATTGAAAGATATGACTGAAAATATCGGATTTCCTCTATTTGAGGTGATTTCAAAAAAAATTCATTTAACAGCATTAGGCAAAGAATTTGAAAAAACAGCAAGAGAGACAATAGATAGATGGGAAACTTTTGAACAACATGTGACCCAAATGAAAGGCCTCACAAAAGGGAGATTAAGGGTTGCAGTTGTGAGTACTGCAAAATATTTTATTCCAAAACTTTTAGGTTCTTTTTGTAGCAAATATCCTGAAGTAGATATTTCACTTGAAATCTTAAATCGGGATGGTGTCATTAAACGGGTAGAGGATAATAGTGACGATTTGTATGTGATGTCAAAACCCCCAATGCATATTGATCTTGAAGATCATATTCTCATGCCTAATCCACTTTGCATGATTGCATATAAAGATCATCCCTTAGCGAGCAAAAAAAATCTTCGATTACAAGATTTAAAGCATGAAAGATTTATTCTAAGAGAAATGGGATCGGGGACGCGTATGAGCGTCGATATGCATTTTAAACAAAAAAAATTTACGCCTAGTCTTTTATTAGAGCTTGGAAATAACGAAGCTATTAAAAAAGCAGTCGCAAGTCATTTAGGTGTAGCGGTGATTTCCATTCATGCTTTAGATCAATTTGATTATGACAATGAAATTTCAGTGTTAAAGCTCCAGGACTTTCCTATTAATTCACAATGGCATCTCGTCTATCTGAAAGGGAAGCAATTGTCGCCAATTGCAAAAGCTTTTTATGATCATGTTTTGAATGAATCAAAACATTTTTATGTAAACCTAAATTAAGATTGGGCTAAATTGAAATCAATATAAAAGCGAGTACCTTCCTTGCTATTGCGACTATCAATTTCAATGATCGCTTTGTGAAGATCTGCAATGTCCTTAACGATGGCTAATCCTACCCCCGCACCTGCAGCATTGACGTTATCTCCTCGATAAAAACGCTCGTAAATCATCGATTGATCTTCTTTTGGAATCCCAATGCCGTTATCTTCAACGGTGAGCCTCACTTTTTCATTGATTAAATCCACGGCAACGGTAATTTTCCCATGATCGGCAGTATATTTAATTGCATTATCAATGAGGTTATGAATTAAGTCGTAAAGACGTGCTTCATCCGCCATGATATGTAATGTTTCATTTGAGCCTTCGTAACCCAAATCAATATGTTTTAAATCAGCAGCAGGGAGCATGATAGAAGTGACTTTTTTAGCGAATGCAACTAAATCTAAGAGCTTCATTTCAGTATTATGGAGGGCATCGCCTTGACTCTTTGATAATGTGAGCAATTGATTGATGATATGTATAAGACGTCTTGAACTCTCATTGATATTTTGTAATCGCTTTTGAATTTCCTGACTATCTTTGGTATCCATCGCCAATTCAATTTGAGCCAATATCCCTGCGAGTGGCGTCCTTAATTGATGTGCTGCATCACTCACAAATCGATTTTGAGATTGAATGGCAAGATTTAATTCTTGCATCAACTGATTTAATGAATCGACTAAGCGATCGACTTCTTTCGGAACCCCCTGTAAATCGATTGGCGTTAAATTCTTATATGAAAGAGAAGTAATTTTTTCATTAAGGAAAAGAATAGGGCTCAAGCCTTTAGTCACCGCAAACTTCACTAAAATCATGGCTGAAATGAGAAGAATGAGTTGAGGAATCACAATCCAGAAAATAATTTGTCGTTGAATATCTAGGCGTTGATTTCTAGTTTCAGCCACTTGAATATGATACGTGGCTTTATTTTTTTTAATGGTATGTTCAATGGGAATAGATACGATACGCACACTCTTACCATCGACTTTATCAAAGTACACATTAAGAAAATCATTATCAGTCACATCTTCTGGATCGGCTACTTGATATGAAACTCCCGGATGACCAAAAATAAATTGACCTTTCTCATCACGAATGGAGTAAAACATTTCATCGTGAGGCTCCGTTAAGAGGAGCGAAATCGAATTCTGATCAATATCACGAATTTCTTTTTGACTCGATTTTTTAAAAATAACAGCAAGTGTTTTTGCGGTGTCCGCTAAATCTTTGTCAAACGTTTCTTGTCTTAATTTGTCGCCTTGATAAAAAAGAAATGATGAGTCGATCAAAATAATGACGACCATAGGAATCAATATCCACTGAAAAATCAGTTTCTGCGTGGATAAGACAGGTTTCAAGAGTCTTGGAGTCCTAGACTATAACCTAAGCCGCGACGGTTGATAATTTCCACACCAAAAGGTTTAAGTTTTGTTCTCACGCGATGAATATAAACTTCAATCGCATTTTCAGAAACATCCTCATCCCAGCTGTAAAGTTTTTCTAATAAATTTTCTTTAGAGATAGAGCGATTATTTTTCAGCATAAAAAGCTCTAACAAGTTAAGTTCGCGTTTTGAAAGGCTCAATTCTTTATTTTGCGCTAAAAATTTACGGTCTTTAATGTTAAAACTCAAAGGACCAAATTGTATGACATTATCTGCAGATTGATTGGTGCGTCTGATAATGGCGCGAAGTCTTGCATGAAGTTCTTGCAGTTCAAAAGGTTTAGCCAAATAGTCATCGGCTCCTAAATCAAGACCTAGAATTTTGTTATCAATATTTTCATTGGCTGAAATGATGAGCACAGGAAATTGATTTTTCTTAGAGCGTAAATTTTTTAAGATATCGAGACCGTGTTTTTTAGGTAAGCCTAAATCTAGAATGACTGCCTCAAATTGAGAGTCCGTGAGTGCGATTTCGCCCTCAAGACCATTTTTAGCCCATTCGACCACATAGTCCGCTTTTTCAAGCGAGCTTTTGACCGCGTCACCAATGATGGCATCGTCCTCGATCAGTAAAATCTTCATGTCAACCTTTTAAATTATTGATTTATCCAAAATTGTAAGTCAATTGAAAGGATTTAGGCATATATTGTTTTAAATTATATGTGGGATGTATTGCTCACAAAGCCTTCATTTATCAGGGATGTTTATGCTTTTTGTAGTCGATTTTGATGGGACCATTTCTAAGCGCGATACGATCGATCAGTTGCTCGAGAAATTTGCTGATCCCAGCTGGGAAACATTAGAAAAGGATTGGCTCGACGGCAAAATGACAGCACTTGAATGCATGTCAAAACAAATCGATATGGTGGATTCCGACCTCTTAAGCTTAGAAAATTTTTTTCGAAGCATCCAATTAGATGAAACGTTCTTACCTTTTTATGAGTACGTCAAAAAATTTGCCAAATTGGTGATTGCGAGTGATGGTTTAGATCATTCTATAAAGGTAGCTACAAGACAAGCAGGATGGCCTGACATTCAAACTTTTTCTAATCGTCTCAATTATAAAGAGCGCGGCATTGAAATTACATTTCCGTTAAGGGACCCAGATTGTAAAGGTGGTAATGGTATGTGTAAGTGTGCAGTCGCAGACTATGTTGGTAATAAAGTAGGTGGGCCTGTCGTATTAATTGGTGATGGTAAATCGGACGCATGTTTATCACTTCATGCAGATATTGTATTTGCGAAGTCGTCACTCATTAAGCACTGTGAAAAACATCATGTGAAGCATCACACGTTTAATACGTTTGACGATGTCTTAAAGATTGTAAAAACTTGGGAACCAGAAAAGCAACATATTCCAGGTTACGCATTTAATTAATTTTTAAAAGTAGAGGGTAATACGATGGATCAGAAAATCATTGAAATCTTAGATAAAAACGAAAAATACTGTTCACATGGAGATACCGTCAATTACGCAGACCCTCCAAAAGTTTTTGAAAATTGTGATGGTAGTTTTTTATTTGATGAAAAAGGTACCCCATATCTTGATTGGCAGATGTGGTATTCCGCTGTTAACTTCGGATATAAAAATAAACGCATTGCGGACACATTAAAAAAACAAATCGATACACTCCCTCAATTAGCGAGCCAATATTTACATAAAGAAAAGGTGGAGCTTGCTGAAATTATTTGTAAATATATGGAAGAGAAATATGGCGTAAAAGGTCGTGTGCACTTTAACGTCGGTGGTGCGCAAGCGATTGAAGACTCTTTAAAAGTGGTGCGTAACCACACAGGTAAAACCCATCAATTTGCATTTATGGGTGGATATCACGGAAGAACATTAGGAGCCTCCGCGATTACTTCAAGTTATCGTTACCGTCGTCGTTTTGGTAA
>JBEGSH010000002.1:0-13460 GCA_041180025.1 Pseudomonadota bacterium
CTATTTGATTTTCATCAATTAATTTAGATTCTTGATCCAATCGACCTTGGAACTCAACTTTACCTTCTTTTAAATTGCGATCTCCAATGACGATTCTATAAGGTATACCTATCAATTCCATCTCGGCAAACATAAAGCCTGGACGCTCACCTCGATCATCAAGCAGGACGTCGACACCCATTGCTTTAAGCGCATCATAAATTTTATGTGCCGAAGCTTTAACCTCAGCACTTTTGTCATAACCTATGGGCGCAATCGCCACTTCAAAAGGCGCAATGTTAATCGGAAAAATAATGCCTTTATCATCGTGCGACTGCTCAATAGCGGCGGCCACAATACGCGACACCCCAATACCATAACACCCCATTTCTAGAATTTGACTCTGGCCATTTTCATCTAAGTATTCTGCTTTCATTGCCTTAGAGTACTTATTGCCCAATTGGAAAATATGACCCACTTCAATACCTCTGCATATCTGAAGAGTCCCTTGCTTGTCTGGACTCATATCGCCCTCGACCACTTTTCTTAAGTCTGCAAAAAGTATCGGCTCTGGTAGGTCTCGCACAAAATTCACACCCTTTAGATGAAATTTGGGTTCATTTGCACCACAAATAAAATCAGACAGAATGCCGACGGACTTATCTGCCAGAATTTTTATGGAAGATTTAACTCCGACAGGGCCAATAAATCCTGGGGGGCATTTTAGATGTTCTTTTACTTCCTCTTCCGATGCAAAACGGAAATTCTCAAAGTCTTTTACCTTGGATAATTTCACTTCGTTAAGCTCATGGTCCCCTCGAAGAAGGACCAAGAAAAATTCATTTGCTTCATTGGTTTGATTGATAAGGGCTATAGTTTTCACTGTCTTTTGAATGCGGGCGCCAATCAAATTAGCCACATCTTCACAAGTCGTCTGTTTTGGTGTGTCAAATTTGACCATCGGCTCTTTTGCATCTGGTCTTTTGTCATCCTGAAGAATCGCTTCTGCTAATTCAATATTAGCCGCGTAGTCAGATACTGAGCTATATGCAATCGCATCCTCGCCAGAATCAGCTAAAACATGAAACTCATGCGATCCATCGCCTCCGATAGCACCGGTATCCGCTTTCACTGCCCTAAACTGAAGACCTATCTTATTAAAAATATTGGCATAGGCCTGATACATTGTTTCATATGTTTCTTGTAATGAAGCTCTTGATGCATGGAAAGAATAAGCATCCTTCATTAAAAACTCGCGAGCACGCATCACACCAAAACGCGGTCTAATCTCATCCCTAAATTTCATCTGTATCTGATAAAAGTTAATGGGTAACTGCTTGTAACTATTAATTTCTTTCCTTGCGATATCCGTGATGACTTCTTCGTGCGTCGGACCAAAACAGAAATTTCGATCATGGCGATCTTTGATCTTTAGCATCTGTGGTCCAAAGAGAGCCCATCGACCAGTCTCTTCCCATAGCTCAGCTGGTTGTATAGCTGGCATTAATAACTCTACCGCGCCAGCTTGATTCATTTCATTTCTCACAATCGCTTCAATTTTTCTTAAAACTTTTAAGCCAAGCGGCATCCAAGAATAAAGGCCTGAACCTAGGCGCTTAATAAAGCCTGCACGAATCATAAGCTTATGACTAATAAGCTCTGCTTCTGACGGCGCTTCCTTCAAGGTTGAGATGTAAAATTTTGATGCGAGCATTTATATTCTTTCTTAATTTAAAAAGCTTTCATTAAATCTAAAATGTTTTCCCAAACTAATTTCTTATCTTTTGGGTTTTTAAGCAAATGATTTATATCAAGCGTATGCTTAATGTTCATAGAGACATTATTCATCAAATCAATTGTTTTGTATTCCTCAAAAAACTGATTATTGAATCCAAAAGCTAATACATGCATTGGGGTAGTATTTAAAAATAAGCCGCCAATCTGATCTTTGGTAAGCTTTAATAAATGATTTTTCTGGAATGTATGTTCACCTATCGACGTTGAAATAAATTTTGCAATGTTTAAAAATAAGTCTTGGGCAGCCTCTTCAGTTCCTAGCAAAAATTTTCGGCTCAAAAGTAATAAAGATCCTTCCTTATAATCTATTTTGAATCCAAAAAATAAATCAACCTCTATAGGATTTGTATCTTGCTTTGGAAAAAGCTCATTGTTAGGCCTGTCTTTTAATTTCCAAAGAGGAAATAATTCAAGCTCTTTTAAGATTCTTTTTTTGTAATCAGCATCCATCAAATCACAAGCCCCATTAATACGGCGTCTTCCCGCCCTTCTTTAGCACGATAATAATCTTTTCTAATACTCATTTCATTAAACCCATGTTTGTCATACAAATGAATAGCAGTTTGATTAGAGGCTCTAACTTCAAGATAAATTGTTTTTGCGTGAGCTAAATTTGCCTGACGTATCACTTCATTAAGCAAATGTGATCCATAGCCTTTTTTTTGCATACTTTTTTTTATACTTATATTAAGAAGATGGCATTCATCTAACACAAACATCATGACGGTGTAACCTATAATTTCTTCATTAAGCTTCATCATCAAACATGTGTGATTTGATTTTATCGAATCTAAAAAATTACCTTGTGTCCAAGGATAAGCGTGAACTTCATTTTCAATCAATCCGATCGCGCTTAAATCATTCTCTTTAAATTCACTAAATTGCATTCAATGCTTTTCTCTCTTCGGTAGTAAACGCCACTTTATTTCTTAAGTAAACAGGCTCAGCATGAATCAACTCAAATACTTTATTTTTAATAAAAGGTATTGCCAATCTTGAAATAGATTCGACTACCTCATAGGGCCCGTCTACGAGATCATTTATTTGTTGGTCAAAATGATCTTTCATTTCTTTCTTATATGTTTCGATTGCATTGCCAATCAAAGTCCAGCCGGATTCTTTAAGTTGAGGTAATTCATCTGACTTAAAAACCCCTTCAATAATTGGCTTTGAAAATATTTTGCTCTCCTTTGCATAAACACTTAAATATATTTCACCCATTCTGGCATCAATGGCACTTATCACTTTATTTTTACCCGAACTCTCGGCGAGCGCTAAAAGATTGTTCACGCCAATAACTGGAATTGACGCGCCATAACCTAGTCCATATGCGATACCACACGCGATTCTTATACCTGTAAATGATCCTGGCCCTTTGCCAAATGCAACAGCATCAAGATCTTTGGTCGTTAATTGATGCCTTTCTAGTAATTTTTTTATTTCAGGTAAGACTATTTCTGAATGAGTCTGTCCAGCATTGATATTGATCGAATAAAAGTCTTCATCAATCTTTAGACCTAAAGACATATATTCAGAAGAGGTATCTAAGGACAAAATTTTCATAAATTAAATTTTTTCTAGAAATTGGATGACTTCTAAATCATCTCGCGTTCGAGCGAAAGGGGGTAAACTCTGCCACATCCTTTTTCCATAAGATTTATCAATAATTCTCGTATCGCATATCACAAGAACTCCTTTATCAAACTCGTCACGTATTAATCGACCAGCGCCCTGTTTTAAAGTAATGACTGCATTAGGTAATTGATATTCCATGAAAGCATTCTTGCCACTTTGGTTAATTTTATCAATTCTTGCAGCCAGGACGGGATCCTCTGGCGAAAAAAATGGTAATTTATCTATTACCACCAATGACAAAGCGTCACCCTTCACATCTACACCCTCCCAAAAACTTAACGAGCCAATAAGAATAGCGTGGCCGTGTTCTCTAAATTTATTTAAAAGATGATTTCTTGAACCATCACCTTGAAGATAGATTGGATAATCTAATTGATCTGTTTCAATCTTATCTTGAAGAAGTGTAAATATTTCTCGCATAGATTTTAATGTCGTACATAAAATAAATGCTCTGCCTTTGCTTGCTTTAATAAAAGGATAGATCTGATTCACAACCGCAAAGTTGAAATTCTCATGATTGGCATCCGGCATTGTTTTGGGAACGAAGAGTAAAGCTTTTTCAGCGTAATTAAATGGACTCTCTTTAGAAACCGAATCTGCATCTATCAGTCCGAGTTGGTTTTTGAAATGATCAAAATTATTTTTTACAGCGAGTGTTGCGGATGTAAAGACCCATGAAGTTGATTCATTATTAATATGTCTTGCAAACATATCAGCAATAGATAACGGCGTATTGTTAAGTTGCAGGGACTGCGAATAAACTTCGATCCATTTAATTGAATTGTTATCTTTATCCTCAAGCCAATCATCAAAACTCTTAAGTATTTCATTCGCGCTATCAAAATACTTTTCGATCTCCGAATCCCGGTCTTTATGAAGGGCTAATAATTCAATTATTTTTTTGAGTTTTTCAACCAGCTCTAGATAGCTGGATTCGAATCGACTAAAAGAGGAAATTTTTTGATAGGGATATCGATTAGATTCTCTTGGAAATACAAGTCTAAAATCTTTATTTGCTTTTTCTAAGTCATTTAAAATAGGTTCAAAATCTGAAACATCTTTCATATGTTTTAAATAAATCTGAAAACCATCTTGAACTATTTCGCTAATCTTACTGGTTGAAATATTTTTTCCAAAAAAAATAGAGGCAATATCAGGTATCTGATGTGCTTCATCAAAAATAACTGTTGTGGCTTTTGGAAGAAGTTCAGATATACCTTCCTCCTTCATATTAAGATCGGCAAAGAATAAGTGGTGATTGACGATGGTAACATCCGCAGCTAATGCCTTTTTTCGGGCACTCATAACAAAACATTCTTTATAAAAACTACAATCCTGACCCAAACAATTTTCTTTAGTAGAGGTTACTTGCGGCCATATAGAGGAGCTTTCTGGAATAGTATCTAATTCAGCTCTGTCACCATCAACGCTATGCTTTGCATGTTGGTTTACGAGATGTAAATGGGTGACATCTTCTTTGGTCATAAAAGCGCCTTCAATCATGGCGTTTTCTAATCGCAAATGGCATAAATAATTTGATCTACCTTTGAGCATAGCCAAACTCACAGGGACTTTTAATGCGTCCCTAATCATAGGAATATCTTTAGTGAATAATTGATCCTGTAAATTTTTAGTTGCTGTAGAAATAATAATTTTGCCGCCAGAAAGAAATGCTGGGACGAGATATGCAAAAGTTTTACCAATGCCTGTTCCTGCTTCGACAATTAATTTTTTTTTATGTGTAATCGCTTCGTCAATTAAGATCGAGATATCGATCTGCTCTTGTCTCACTCGATAGCCATCAATGTTTTTAGAAAGATCGCCTTTTTCACTAAAAAATTCTTTGATAAATATTTCATTCATGATCATGTGATTATCTCATGCAGATGAAACTCCGATTTCACAAACCCTCTATAAATGATAAAATCTCAGAAATTTACTCATTTTCAAACTATGAATTTCAAAGCTTTACTCATCTTTGTAGCGATCACATTTTCTATCCCGTCTTGGGCGGAAGCTGATTCATTGAATTTAAGTGCTTCAGACACAGCTTCACAATCGGAATTACCACCGGCAGCTGATCAGCAATGGAAAAGCGATATTGCCCTCATTATTGATAAAGCTTATGAGCTCACTGGTATTAAATATAAATTGGGGGGCTCAAGACCAGAAACCGGTTTTGATTGCAGTCAATTTGTAAAATATGTCTTTGAACAGGCTTTAAATCTTAGCCTTCCGCCAAGCGCCAGGTCCCTCAGTAAGATGGGTGAAACAATTAAATTTGAAGACTTGCAGCCAGGTGATCTTGTATTCTTTAATACAAGAAAATCTAAGTTCTCTCATGTCGGTATCTATGTTGGAAATAATGAATTTATTCATGCGCCAAGAACAGGCAAAACTATTCGTGTTGAAAGCCTTACAAAAAACTACTGGCTTAAAAGATTTAATGGCGCAACAAGAGTTGAGCCAGAAGAAACGCTTTAAAGCTCGCTATGTCCGAGATTTTTCTTTGGGCTAATGTTATCCCTTATCAACTTTTTAATATCCTTGATATCAAGAAATCCTCCAAAATCTGATCTGGAATAGATCTTTTCTTTATTCAAGAAAATTTCAAAAATACCGCCCGATTGAGGGGTCAAGGTAACAGATAAAATTTCATCCTGAAAAGTCGTCAGTATTTCCTGCATCATCCATGAAGCTCGGGGAAGCCAACCACATTGCGTACAAAATTGAATTTCGATTTGATATGTTTTAGATTTAGTTCCCATAGTTCAAAGTTATTCTTAAAATATATTTATAAAAGCCTATTGATATAAGCCAAACAAAAAGACAGAATGCTTTATTATTAAATAATTAATGCTTAATAGCTTATTACGAAAGTCATTCATGCGCTCAAAATTCGAAAAATTTACCCTCATAGCCTGTGGCGCTATTATCGGTGTTCTGATCAGTTTGAATTTACCCGTCTTTGCGGATAAAGCTGATAAAAACAATCTCCCAATTGATGAACTAAGAACTTTTGCTGAAGTTTTTGGCAAGATTAAATCTGATTATGTAGAGCCAGTTGAAGACAAAAAGCTTATCAACGAAGCACTTAATGGCATGCTTACCGGCCTTGATCCTCATTCTTCTTTTCTAAATATCGAAGACTTTAAAGATTTAAATCAAGCAACCCAAGGTGAGTTTGGCGGACTTGGAATTGAAGTCGGCATGGAAGATGGTTTTGTAAAAGTTATCTCTCCCATTGAAGATAGTCCAGCTTATAAAGCAGGATTAAAGAGTGGTGACCTAATTATGAAATTAGATGAAACATCTACAAAAGGTTTAACACTGAATGACTCCGTTAAAAAAATGCGTGGCAAACCAGGAACTAGCATTTTACTTACCGTATTAAGAAAAGGTGAAGCCAAACCTTTAACTTTTAATCTAGTACGCGCTATTATCAAATCACAAAGTGTTAAAGGAAAGCTTACTGAGACTAATTACGCTTATGTTCGTATCGCTCAATTCCAAGAGCATACAGGTGAAGACTTAGCAAAACTCTTAAAAAATCTTCGTCAACAAAATAAAGCTCCTTTAAAAGGTATATTGCTTGATCTTAGAAATAATCCAGGTGGTTTATTAAATGCTGCAGTTGGCGTTTCTGCTGCTTTCTTGCCTAAGGGTGATTTGGTTGTTTATACAGAAGGTCGTGCGCAAGACTCAAAAATGCATCTTACTGCAACCCCTGAAAATTATCTTAAAGGTGGCGGCAAAGATGATTACCTTAAAGACTTTCCGGAAGATATTAGATCAACGCCTATGGCAGTTTTAGTAAACAACGGATCTGCATCTGCATCTGAAATTGTGGCAGGCGCTCTCCAAGATCATAAGAGAGCCTTGATTGTCGGCATGCAAAGTTTTGGTAAAGGGTCTGTACAAAGTATTCTGCCTATGAATAACGGCACTGCAATTAAGATGACAACAGCAAGATACTTCACCCCCAAAGGGAGATCAATTCAGGCCAAAGGTATTGTGCCTGACATCATCGTTGATGATGGAAGTGATCCTTCATTTATGACCAAAGAAGCGGATCTCACAAATCATCTTTCAAATCCAAAAGATGCTGATGCGAACGTCGCTCCCAAAGACAAAGATAATAAGCCTGTAACTTCGCCAGTTAAAAAATCTGAAGAGGACAAAAAGAAGACCTCTGATGCTCCTTCAGGCCCAATTGAGCCAGGAAGTAAAGCGGATAAGCAATTCCAAGAAGCAATGAATATTCTCAAAGGCCTTCAGATTATTCAAAATAAATGATTGATGATCTTATCGTTGAGTTTGATAAGGGCCTGAAGGTTTTATTTACTAAACCTAAAGGCTCAAGACCGAGACCTGACCTTCACATTATAGAAACTGAATTAACCCCGGACGAAAAAAAACGTACGATCGAATTGATGCGCGTTAATCATACAGGTGAAGTTTGCGCTCAAGCTTTATATAGCGGGCAACTTCTTTTTAATTCACATGGTGAAGGTGCCGAGTCTTTAAAGAAAGCATCAAAAGAAGAAATCGATCACCTTGATTGGTGTAATTCTAGAATCCACGAATTAGGAGGTAAAACAAGCCTTCTCAATCCTTTATGGTATACAGGCTCTTTTTTAATAGGCTCTTTTGCGAGCGCCTTAGGTGAAAAATATAACTTAGGATTCTTAGCTGAAACAGAACGACAAGTAGCACAACATTTAACAGGTCATTTAAAGAAAATTTCTAAAAAAGATCTTAAGACGAATAAAATATTAGAAGTTATGGCAGATGACGAAGAACAACATGCAATCAAGGCAAAAGAACTAGGTGGTGCTGAATTGCCCCGTCAGGTCAAAAAAGCTATGTCCTTAACATCAAAAATAATGACAACACTTTCGGCAAAAATTTAATCGATGCAAAAATTTAATGACATTTTATTAACGCTCGAAAATTCAGATCACATTGATCGTATCGAAATTTATAAAAATAATGTTTTGATAGGTGCTATCGAAAATAAACCAGGAAGCCAAGGCTCCGTAAAAGTCTATCAACATCTCTGGAAAATTTTTGGCGCTATTACCCTTGATGCAGCAATTGAAGGCCTTGATTTATATTCAGAACATACTGAAGATGCTCAAAAAAATCCTGGCAAACATCCAAATATTGATCGTCTTCTTACCGTTATGGAAAATGAAGAGCCACTTGATTTAAAAATCATTAAAAATTAATTGAGTAGTTAGATGTCTTCTTTAATTTCGAAATCGTGTGTAATTTGCACCGACTTAGACAACATAATGGATGCTGAACAATATTTTTCAGCTGATAATTTAATTGCGCGCTCAACTTGATCTTTATCCAAGCCCTTACCTTTTAGAACAAAATGAATGTGAATCTTAGTAAAAACTTTAGGTATTGTCTCAGCCCTTTCAGCTTCAATTTCAGCATAACAATCACTAATAGCTTGTCTTGATTTCTTAAGGATCGTGACCACATCAAATGATGTGCATCCGCCCATGCCGATAAGTAACATCTCCATAGGGCGCATCCCTAGTTTTCTGCCGCCCAATTCTTCGGGACCATCAAGAATCACTGAATGATTGGACTCGGACTCGCCTATGAAACATACATTTTCAATCCATTTAACTCTAGCTTTCATTACTTAACTCCGAGTAACTCAACATCAAAAATTAAAGTAGCATTCGGGGGAATAACACCACCAGCGCCGCGAGAGCCATAGCCCATATCTGGAGGAATGATGAGCGTTCTTTTGCCATGAATTTTCATGCCATCTACACCATCATCCCAACCTCGAATCACTTGACCACCGCCTAAATTAAATACGAAAGGGTCATTGCGATCTAGTGAGCTATCAAATTTTTTTCCCTTGCCATCTTTCTGATTCGGATCATATAACCAACCTGAGTAATGAACTGTCACAGCAAGGCCTTTTTCGGCTTGTCGCCCATTGCCTAAAACAGTATCTTTAATAACTAATGTAGTAATATTTTTTTCCAATTTAATTTCCTTTTGTGAGATTTGTGACTCAGCAGACGCTAAGTCAATATTAAATAAAATAACACCAAAAACTAAAATAAATTTAAACACGTTCTTATATCGCATATTAACATTCCCTTAAGTTTAGTTAAGATAGGTCCATTCAATGAGATCATCTTGTATTTTAGATGATTCATTTGCTTTAGGATCATTCGCCATAAATACAAAAACTTTTACATCGTTATTTTTATCAAAAATATATCCTGCGATAGCACTAACACTTTGGATGCTACCGGTTTTTAAATAAGCATGCTTAGCGACTGATAATTTTTTTCCTCTATTTTTCAAAGTACCATCAATACCTATATTTGGAAGCGATGATATAAATTCAGGCATATAAAGGTTACTGTATGCTTTTTCTAATAGGAAACCTAAATCTCCTGCATTTATTTTTGCATTTCTTGAAAGCCCTGCGCCATTATCCATTTCAAGAGAGTCCAGTTTCAATTTTTCTTTCATTAAAGACTCTTTCGTAAACCTTCCGGCCTCATTTTCATTGATTGGATTACCATTATTTTCTGCGAGCATGGTGAGCAATAAATTTCTGGCAATCAGATTTTGGCTATATTTATTTATATCTCTCACAACAAGACTTAAAGGCTTTGATTGATGCTCATAGATCTTATGTGTGTCAGTAAAATTTTGATATGTATTTTTAAACTCGCCCTCAATAACTCCTCCATGTATTTTCCAAATTTTTTCAAATAGATCTTTAGATAATCGATTGGCGCTTAATATTGATAAATTGATATCCTTACTTTCGCATGCTTTATCGAAGCTACCGTTAAATCTAATTTCTGATACATTAGATTTTGTTTCTACCTCGTAACCAAGAGCATCCTTCCATTCATTGCAGTCCTGGTCTGTAAGTTTTAAATGGTTAATGACTTTTAATGTTGGAATTTCAGGAAAGGTTTGTATATTAATTTTTTCATTACTTATCGAAAAATTAAAATTGATTGTATTTTCGTTAACTACAAAAGATTTTGGATTTACGTTATAAGCACGATATTTTTTATCGTCAATAAGGTCTTGATTTTTTAGTTCGCCAAAAAAGCTTTCATCAATAATAATATTACCGTGAATATATTTAATGCCTTTTTGTTGAACTTTTTCAATAATTTCAGAAAAATCTGCATAAGTAAGAGTAGGATCGCCATAACCTTTAATAATGAGATCGCCGTATAGATGTTTATTTTTTATATTGCCTTTATAAAGCACTTCCGTCTTCCATTGATACTGAGGACCTAAAAGCTGAAGTCCGGCGTATGTCGAAACTAACTTCATCACTGAGGCTGGATTGAATGCTTTTTGCTCGTTATAACTAAAAATTTTTTCTCGTTTAGAGATATTTTTAATGTAAAGCGAGTAATTACCTTTTGAAAGTTCTGAGCGATCCAATATTTTATTGATTGCATCAATATCCGAATCTGCAAATACCGGATTTGCCCATAAGAGAAATATAAGAAATAGTATTCGCATATTTATATGGATGACTGAATAACTTCAAGAGTAGTATCAATCATAAAATTTATTTCATCATGATTGATAACATAAGGTGGCATGAAATAAATAGTATGGCCTATCGGCCTTATTAAAAGACCACGATTAATGGCTTTTGAACTTATTTTTTTAATTATCTTTTTTGTAGCTCCATCAAGATCAAATGCCCATATCATTCCTATATTTCTTAAATTAGAAATTGGTAATATTGATAGAGACTTCATACGCTCTGAAATATAAGCTGAGGTTTTACTATTTTGATTAATCACATCATGATTTTCAAAATAATTTATTGTGCCTAACGCAGCACTGCATGCGAGTGGATTTCCAGTGTAGCTATGCGAGTGTAGAAAGCCTTTTTCTATCTTATCCTCGTAAAAAGCCATATAAACGTTATCGGTGGTTAGTACGGCTGACAAAGGAAGGAAACCGCCAGTTAATCCTTTTGAAAGACAAATAAAATCAGGCTTTATATCAGCATGTTCAAATGCAAACATCTTTCCCGTTCTTCCGAACCCCACTGCAATCTCATCGTCAATCAGATGAATATGATATTGCGTACAAAGATCTCTGGCTTTTGCTAAATAAATGGAGTGGTACATTCCCATCCCAGTTGCACATTGCACAAGGGGCTCCAATATAAAAGCGGCTATATATTGATGATTATCCTGAAAATATCTTTCCAAGTCTTGAATACATCTTAATGCGAAGGATTCTGCTGTTTCTCCTTTATCTGCATATCGCCAATCCGGCGTTTTGATAGGATTATTTTTTTTTATTAATGAAGCATAGTTTTTACGAAAAAGTTTAATATCTGTCACAGACAAGGCGCCGAGCGTTTCACCATGGTAGCTATTCTGTAAATAAATTATTTTATTCTTCTTTGGTTGGCCTTTATTTTTCCAATAATGCACACTCATCTTAATAGCAATTTCAATCGCATTAGACCCGTCGCTGCCGTAAAAAGCATGGCTTAGATTTGTGAGATGACTTAATTTTTCAGAAAGTTTTATGGCTGGTTCATGAGTTAAACCTGCGAGCATGACGTGCTCAATAAGGTCGAGTTGGTCTGTAATGTATTTTTTAATTTCGCTTTGATTGTGGCCGAATAAATTGACCCACCAAGAGCTAATTGCATCTAAATATTTTTTATCATCATAGTCAAATAGCCAAACACCCTCTCCGCGCTTAATAGGGATAATAGATTGACTCTGTTGAATTTTCATTTGTGTACATGGGTTCCACAAACTTTTTAAGCTTCTATCGATGAAATTTTGATTCTTCATATGTCAAGGCGCTGGATTCATGTGGGTGAGATGAATGATTTCAATTTCACCTAGCAACTCTTTAGAGAGACTTATGTTATACGCTTCAATGTTTTCTTTCAGTTGATCAAGCGATGTGGCGCCTATGATGGTTGATGTAACAAACCACTGATGATAAGCAAAAGCTAAGGCCATCTCAGTTAAGGTCATGCCATGTTTAAGCGCTAATGCTTCATATGCTTTAACAGCAGGAAATACGTTAGGCTTATCATATCTTTGAGCAAACCCTTTAAATAGAGTCACGCGACCTCTTGCATCAATATCCTTTAAATACTTTCCGGTGAGATGTCCGAACGCCAAGGGTGAGTAGGCTAGGAAGCCAATCTTTTCTCGATATAAAATTTCTGTCATACCAAACTCCAACCCTCTATTGATGAGGTTGTAACAATTCTGAATGGAAGCTATGAGAGGTAATTTCTTTTCTCTTGCAATACGAATAAATTCCATCACGCCCCAAGATTGCTCATTAGATATGCCGATATATTTAATCTTACCTTCTTGCACAAGTTTATTTAATGCTTCTAATTGTTCATGAATGGGCACCCACTCTTTTAATTTTGAGCCTTCCATTTCGGCACTAGGATCAAATTTATACTGACCAAACATTGGCACATTTCTTTCAGGCCAATGGAGTTGATATAAATCGATATAATCTGTTTGAAGTCTTTTTAAAGAGCCCTCCACTGCCTCACGTAAATTTTTTTCATCGAAAGCTTTAGGTCCATTGCGAATCCAATTGAGCGCTCTTCTTGGACCTGCAGCTTTAGTTGCTAGAACAATATCTTCCCTTTTTTGTTTTTTTAACCAATGACCTACGATTGTTTCGGTTGCCGTAAAAGTATTTTCTTTAGGAGGAACGGGATACATTTCAGCCGTATCAATAAAATTAATACCATGTGATACCGCCCAATCAAGTTGTAAAAATGCCTCGGACTCCGTATTTTGTTCGCCAAAGGTCATGGTTCCCAAGGTAATCGGTGAAATAAGCAAATCCGACTGTCCTAGTTTTCGATAATTTTGCTTTTCTATGTAATAGCTCATATAAAATAATGTTTAAATTCAGATATTTAACGAAATAACACTTGAAATTTTAGACTTTCGTCCCTATTATTAGCACTCTATGACATTGAGTGCTAATCACTCATGTTTTCGATTTTGATTAAT
>JBEGSH010000003.1:0-43912 GCA_041180025.1 Pseudomonadota bacterium
TTAAAAGAATGCCTGTGATATTTTCTGGGGACTCATTAATTCGATCCAATCTAGACACAATATCCTGAATTGCAAAACCACAATCAATCATTAAAAGTGATTGGTTTTGCTTTACTACAAATGAATTGCCAGCGCTTCCGCTGCCTAAAGATGCGAATTGCATCTTTATTTTAATTGGTCATAAAGAAGAGTGATGATTCGATTGGCGGTAGATGAGTTGTTTCTCTTGCCATCTTGGAACTCAATGACGACTTGCGAGCCACCATTGTCTGAAGAAACAATTTTGATGCGATATTGTTTTTCTGGATTAGTTTTTTCTTTATCGCTTCCACCCCAGAATTTAAGCTTCTCAGATAAAGGCTTATCTTTTTTCTGGCTAGTATCTTTATCCTGCTTGTCTTTTTTGTCATCGTCGCTCCAGAACATAAGAGAGTCTAGGACTCCTTTTTTCTTCTTAGGACTATCGTCAATATCAACATCAGCATATTTTACAAAATAGATTCCATTTGATCTGTCTTTGTCTTCAATCACAAATCCGATGATATCTAAAGCCAATCCTACTCTGCGCCAAGCGCGATCAAAAGGATCTTGAATTTCGAGCGAAGAACTTCCATCCGCTTCTTTTTTCACTTCAGCTCTCTTTTGATTAACTGGTGCTGCAATAATTTCTTTCGCTCGCTTATCTGCTACACCAAGTTTTACCATAAGCCTTCTTAAAAGCTCAGCATCTAATTCATCATCTTTCGAATCTCCTTTTGTTTCCGGCTGAGTCTTGGGATCATTTCTAAAACCGTTATCTACAACACCGTAAGGGGTTCTCACTTTTTCTTTACCGTCATCAGGCGCTGCATCTACACTTCGATGTGTCATATAAATCTCAGTAGTGCCTTCTTGAAGACCACGATCTAGTCGAGTTCTAAATTTTTTACGGTTAGCCGTGCCAGATGAAATTGAATCAAGCCATGCATCAAATTTATCAAGCGCACCTTTATTATTGTCTGCTTTAAGATCGCCTTCTTTAATCCATTCAGTTTCCATAACGCCTGTTTCTGGATTTTCTTTTTTTACTGCAAATCCCATATCCAACCAAAAATCTCGTATTACTGGCCATATTTTCTCAGCTGGCGCATTAACAACAAGCCATCTTTGAGCACCTGCTTTTACAATTTTCATGCCCTCTGGATTAGGCAAAATGTTTGACTGACCATTATCTTGTTTTTGTCCATTCTTAAAATCCGAATAACTAGTAGATCCTGGTATTGCATAAGTATCATTTGTGGTCGCTGAGGTTAAATCAGGAGGCACTTCTAGAGGACGAGATCTCCCTGTAGCCTTATAATCAGGCGCTGTAACTTGATCCACAAAAGGGATGCTGTCACATCCATTTAATATTAAGAATAAAGGTAAAACATAAAGCCATTTACTTTGCGCTAGTAATTTCATTGAATATGAGCTTCCTTCATAGCAGTTTGAATAATTTTATGATACTCCGTGCTAAGTTCTACTAAAGGCAATCGAATACCTTCTTTGATAAGACCCATTGTCTTTAATGCCCATTTTACAGGTATTGGATTGGCTTCTATAAATAGATTGGTGTGAAGTGAAAACAATTGTTGATTAATCTCGATCGCTTTTTCGTTTTGTTTAGCAATGACGCAAGCATACATTTCATGCATTAATTTAGGCGCAACATTTGCCGTTACAGAAATCACACCTTTACCTCCGAGCAACATAAGTGATAAAGCAGTCGCATCATCACCGCTTAAAACTGAAAAATGAGGTGGCAATCTTTTAATAAGATCGATACCTCGAGTCAAATCTCCTGTCGCATCTTTGATGCCTACAATATTAGTAATTTCGCTTAACTTTAATACGGTATCGTTCTTTAAGTCACAGCCTGTTCTAGAAGGAACATTGTAAAGAATTTGATCAATTGCAACTTCATTTGCAACTTTACTAAAATGCTGAAAAAGTCCTGTCTGATTGGGTTTGTTGTAATAAGGCGTCACTAATAAACAAGCATCTGCACCAAGTCGTTTTGCTTCTTTTGTAAGATCGATAGCCTCTTGCGTAGAGTTAGCCCCTGTGCCAGCTATTACTGGGATTCTTTTATTGACGTGTTTAACGGTTGTTTCAATAAGCTGACAATGCTCTTCGCAATTGACCGTAGGTGATTCACCCGTTGTTCCCACAATGACAATGCCGTCTGTATCTTCATTAATATGGAAATCAATTAATCCATGCAGCGCTTGGATATCAAGACTTCCATCTGGAAACATTGGAGTAACAATTGCAACAATACTGCCTTGAGGTGACATGAGATTGGCTATTAATTTAGTAAAGCCGCTATTTTAACTTAAATAGCTAAACACCAAAAAATTGATCATTTGTTATATATATAATAGTTATATTACTATAAAACTTTATTCTTTGAAGTAATATAGAATTATTGGTATATTTTAACCACAAAAAAAGATCTTGAACTTTCAAAAGCCTCAATTGACATAGGTTTGAGCTATAAGTATTTTCGGCAATTTTAAACGTATAATTTAACTTTATGACCCAACACTATTTCTTAATTATCATCAGCACGGTATTGGTCAACAATATCGTTTTAGTGAAAATTTTAGGGCTATGCCCTTTCATGGGCGTATCTAAAAAGCTAGAAACATCGATCAGCATGTCTGCTGCTACCGCTTTTGTATTAACCATAGGCTCAATGACAAGCTGGGCTATTAATCATTATCTTCTAGAGCCTAATGATCTTATTTATTTAAGAACACTTTCATTTATTGTGGTGATCGCAGGCGTTGTTCAATTCACTGAGATGTTAATGGAAAAAAACTTTCCATTGCTTTATCAATTGTTAGGTATTTTTCTGCCTCTTATAACCACTAATTGTGCCGTATTAGGGATCCCTCTTTTGAATGCGCAATCGAGTCATACACTTATAGAATCGGCATTATTTGGATTAGGCGGTGCCATTGGATTTTCAATTGTATTAATTTTATTTGCATCATTAAGAGAGCGTCTAGAAGGTGCTGAAATACCTTTGCCATTTAAAGGTACAGCAATAGCGCTTGTCACAGCCTCCATTATGAGCCTCGCCTTTATGGGATTCGCGGGCTTAGATCGTTAAATGATTACCGCACTCCTTGTGATGATTTTTCTTGCCATCCTTTTAGGATTGGTCCTAGGCTATTCTGCTATTAAATTTAAAGTAGATGGCGATCCTATGGTTGCAAGAATTGACGCCATTCTTCCCCAAACACAATGTGGTCAATGTGGTTATCCCGGTTGTAAACCATATGCTACTGCTATTGCGAAAGGTGAGGCTGATATAAACCAATGCCCACCAGGAGGTGATGCTGGCGCCAAAGCTTTAGCGGAATTAATGGGCGTAGAATTTAAACCTCTTAATGAAGAACATGGCATTCAAAAACCAAAGTCGGTTGCTTTAATCGATGAGTCAACTTGTATTGGATGTACTTTATGTATCCAAGCTTGTCCAGTGGACGCCATTTTAGGCGCTGCAAAACAAATGCATACGATTATTGCAAGTGAGTGTACGGGTTGCGAATTATGCTTGCCGCCATGTCCAGTTGATTGCATAACGATGGAACCCGTTCTTGAAAATTCAGAATCATGGAAATGGAAATATCCTATCTATAACATTCAAAAAGCTCAGAAGGCTTAACGCGTTTATTATGCAATTAAAAAATATTTTTAAATTTAATGGCGGGGTTCATCCAGATGAAAATAAAAGTGTATCCACTCGTCTTCCTATTGCAAAATTAGCTATTCCAAAAAAATTAGTACTGCCACTTAGACAACATGTAGGTCACGTTGCAAAAGTTAAAGTTAAACCCGGCGATCAAGTTCTGAAAGGCCAGATGATTGCTGAAGCTGATGGCAATATTTCCGCCTCTATTCATGCGCCCACATCAGGAAAGATCCTAAAAATTAGCGAAGAAATCCTTCCTCATCCATCAGGCCTACCTGATTTTTGTATCACGATTGAACCAGACTTCGAAGATACCTGGATTGAAAAAAAACCTATCTCGTGGAAAAAAATAGATAGGGCTCAATTAATTGAAGCATTGGCACAGTCGGGTATTGTTGGCTTAGGTGGCGCAGTATTTCCAACGCACATGAAATTAAAGATTAATCAAAATCAAACCATCCATACATTAGTCATCAATGCTGCCGAGTGCGAACCATTCATTACATGTGATGATATGTTAATGAGAGAAAGAGCTGATGAAATTATCCAAGGCGCTCTCATTACGCAAACTATCCTTGGTGCAGAAAAGTGTGTAGTTGGTATCGAAGATAATAAAATTGAATCTTATGAGGCACTAAAAAAAGCCGCTCAAAAAACAACGATTGAAATTAAAGTGGTGCCTACCCTTTATCCAAGTGGCGATGCAAAAAGACTTATTTATCTCTTAATGGGGATAGAAGTTCCAAAGGAAAAGCGCTCTGTAGATCTAGGAATTCAAGTATTTAATGTGGCTACGGTAGCGGCTATCTATAGATACCTTGAGTTGGGTGAACCATCGATCAGTCGAATTGTAACAATTACAGGAGCTGTCAAAACCCCTCAAAATTTTGAAGTTTTATTTGGAACGCCTTTATCAGACTTAATCAATGCTGCGGGAGGCTCTTCAAGCAAACCAAAAAAATTTATTATGGGCGGCCCTATGATGGGATTTGATTTGCCATCAATTCATGTGCCAGTCACAAAAGCAATGAATTGTGTCATCGAAAGTTCTCCAGAATTGTTTCCAGATCCAAAGCCTGTAATGCCTTGTATTCGCTGTGCAAGATGTGCGGATGCCTGCCCAGTCAACTTACAACCTCAAGAATTATATTGGTTCTCAAAGTCTTCTCAGCTTGAAAAAGCGAGGGAGTACAATTTATTCGATTGTATTGAATGTGGATGCTGTACTTACGTTTGTCCAAGCAATATTCCGCTTGTACAATTTTATAGGTACGCAAAAAGTGAAATTATTGCCCAGGATAAATCAAAAGAAGCTGCAAATACAGCTAGAGAAAGAAATGAATTTAGACTTGCAAGAATAGAAAGAGAGAAAAAAGAACGTGCTGAAAGAAATGCGCAAAAAGCTTTAGGGGCTCAAGAGAAGCAAGCTGAGGATGAGAAAAAATCAACCATTGCTGCAGCGATGGAAAGAGTCAAACAAAACCAACAAGAAAATGTAAAAAACTAATATGGAAAATAGATCGCCTTATATTGTTAACGCGCCCTCAGTAAGCACCATTATGCTCAAAGTCCTACTCGCGCTCATTCCTGGCATAGCTTTATATGTTTATGTATTTGGCTTAGGCGTCATTGTTAATATCCTTTTGGCTTCTCTTACCGTCATAATGACTGAAAGTGTAATTCTTGCCATAAGAAAACTACCGATTAAGCCATTCATTTTAGATGGCAGCGGACTTGTCACTGCCTGGCTTCTTGCTTTATCTATCCCATCAATAGCGCCTTGGTGGATTATTGTTTTAGGCACATTACTTTGCATTACTTTTGGCAAACATGTTTATGGTGGATTGGGTTACAACTTATTTAATCCAGCGATGGTGGGATACGCTATCTTACTAATCTCTTTTCCCTCTATCATGACGCACTGGCAAATACCTAATAATCTTATGGCTTCCCCTTCTGACTGGCTTGATCAGATTAGAGTTATTTTTAATAGTAATTTATTACCAAAAGAAACACTCGATGCAATGAGCTCTGCAACACCTCTTGATTACATTAAAACCCAGCTCACTTTGAATCAGCCATTAAACACAATTCAACAAGACAAAATTTTTGGCTTTATTGGAGGCAGAGGGCTTGAGTTAATTAATTTAGGTTATCTTGCTGGAGGTCTTTATTTACTTAAAGAGAAGATTATTTCATGGCATTTACCTGTTGCCTTCTTATCGACTTTATTTTTAACGGCATTGCTGTTTAATGTTTTAGCGCCAGATACATTCGCATCTCCACTCTTTCATATTATGAGTGGCGGAAGCATGCTTTGTGCTTTTTTTATCATTACCGATCCAGTTAGCGCACCCACAACACCTAAAGGAAAAATTTATTTTGGTATAGGTATAGCCTTATTAGTTTTCATAATTCGAATTTTTGGTGGTTATCCAGAAGGGATTGCATTCGCTGTATTGCTGTTCAATATTTGTGCGCCACTCATAGATAGCCTTACACAGCCAAGAATTTTTGGTCATAAATAAATATATGTTTAAAGATCATTTAAAAAAAATATCTACTACTGCAGCAGCTATGATTATTTTTTCTTTAGCGGCTTCAACTGCTTTAAGTGTTTTTTATTTCATTACGAAATCACCTATTGATGAGAGTGATGCTAGAGCAAAACGCATATTCTTAAATCAAGTAATTCCCGCAGATTTATATGACAACAATCTTGTGAAAGATACTATTTCCGTTGAGCCTAGTCCTCTTTTGGGAAATAAAAAGAATATTGATGTCTATCGAGCAAAGAAAAACAATCAAGTGATTGCGGTCATTATTGAAGCTGTCGCCCCCGATGGCTATAGCGGTGAAATCAAAACACTCGTGGGTATTGATCAAGAAGATAAAATATTAGGTGTAAGAGTAATTACTCACAAAGAAACCCCTGGCTTGGGAGACTATATTGAAATTGATAAAAGTCAGTGGATTAAAAATTTTAATCTAAAGTCTTTGGATAAAGTAAGTGAAAAACAATGGGCTGTTAAAAAAGATGGGGGTGATTTTGATTACATCTCTGGAGCGACAATCACGCCTCGCGCTGTCATCAAATCTACCTACAAGTGTCTTCTTTACTCAAAAGAAAATAAAAAAAGGTTATTCACATCATGAGTGATATTAAAAAAATTGCATTGGATGGGTTTTGGAAACAAAATCCCGGTGTAGTTCAGCTTCTCGGATTATGTCCAACTCTGGCGGTCACAACCTCTATGATCAATGGATTAAGCCTTGGTATTGCCACAGCAATTGTGATGGCTGTATCAAATGCCTCAGTATCACCTATTCGTAAATTTATACCAACCGAAATTAGAGTCCCAGTTTTTATTCTTATCATAGCCTCGCTTGTAACAATTATTGACTTCAGTATTCATGCTTTCATTCAACCCCTTTATAAAGCTTTGGGGATATTTATTCCATTGATTGTCACTAATTGTATTGTTCTGGCTCGTGTTGAGTCTTTCGCCGCAAAGAACGAAACTACGCCTTCATTTTATGATGGTCTTTTTATGGGTCTTGGATTGGCGATGGTTTTAACACTTCTTGGGGGGTTAAGAGAGTTCTTCGGTAAAGGTACTTTGTTGTCTGGCATTGATCTTATTTTAGGGCCTTCAGCAAGTAATTTAGTGCTTCATTTTTTTGGAGATTACAATGGCTTTCTTTTGGCTATCCTTCCTCCTGGAGCCTTTATTGGTTTAGCTTGTCTTATTGCACTAAAAAACCGCATCGAAGCACGTTAATTAATTTTTATGAACCCTCAGAAGCGGTTTAAAATTTTTGAAGCGCTATCAAAAAATACACCCAATCCCACCACCGAACTTAACTATCAAACGCCTTTTCAGCTCCTCATTGCAGTTATTTTATCTGCACAGGCGACTGATAAATCAGTCAATAAAGCCACCTTGTTACTGTTTAATAAAGCATCTAATGCAAAACAACTCGCCCAAATGCAATTAAGCGATATTGAATCTTGTATAAAAACTATTGGGCTCTATAAAACAAAAGCTAAAAACATACTTGAAACCGCAAAAATTATTCATGTCAAATTTAAAGGCGAGGTGCCTCATGATCGATTGTTACTAGAAGCACTTCCTGGTGTTGGAAGAAAAACAGCCAACGTTATTTTAAATACAATTTTTAATGAGCCAGCGATTGCGGTTGATACGCATATATTTAGAATTTCAAATCGAATAAATATTGCGCCAGGTGAAAATGTACTTCAAGTAGAAAAAAAATTGATGAAAGTTACACCAAAAGAGTTTTTAAAAGATGCACACCATTTATTGATTCTTCATGGGAGGTATACCTGCACAGCAAGACTTCCAAAATGTAGCAGTTGTGTGATCAATGATTTATGTGAGTATAAGAAAAAAATTATTAATTAAAACGAAATAAGATTAATCTGTCTTTGAGTTGCTAATTGATTAATCTCTTTTTTTTGATCATCACTTAATGTGATCCATTCAGAAATTTCATCTTCACTTCTAAAGCAGCCCTCACAAAACTGATGCTCTTTATTAATGCTGCAAACGCCAATACAGGGAGATTCAATCAAAATAATAAACCTCCTTAATTAGTCTAAAGTGCCATGACATTGTTTATATTTTTTATTGCTTCCGCAAGGGCATGGATCATTTCTACCAACTTTAGGAAAAGTATTTGTTGCATCTTCTTTTTTTCTAGATGATTTTTTAATTTCATCTTTATTTTTTTCATCAATCTCGTTGACTTCAGCCTCATTCTTTATTTTTACTACCATAGTAATGCGAGTGACTTCAGTTTTGACTGTATCTAAAAGATATCCAAATAATTCAAATGCCTCTTTTTTATATTCTTGCTTAGGATTTTTTTGCGCATAAGAGCGTAAATGTATGCCTTGTCTTAAATGATCAAGAGATGACAAATGTTCCCTCCAGTGGTGATCAATACTTTGTAACATCACTGTTTTTTCGAAATGCCGAATAGTATCTTTGCCAACTAAAGATTCTTTTTCCTGATATTGCTTATTAGCGAAGGTAATGACTCTCTCATAAATCTCTTCTATATCAATTTGAGGTTCTTTATCAACCCATGCTTTAATAGAAAGATTTAAACCATAATCAGAAACTAAAATTTTATCTAAAGATGGAATATCCCACATATCTTCCATGCTGCCTGGAGGGATATGTCCTTGCATGAGATCACGAAGAACATCTGCTCTCATCGCAGCGATTGTTTCTGCCGTTTGATCAGAATCAAGCAATTCATTTCTTTGTTCATAAATTACTTTTCTTTGATCGTTTGCAACATCATCGTATTCAAGCAACTGTTTTCTAATGTCAAAATTACGCCCTTCCACTTTCCTTTGCGCATTTTCAATAGCTTTTGTTACCCATGAATGCTCAATAGCTTCACCTTCTGGCATCTTAAGCTTTTCCATAATAGCTGAGACGCGATCAGATGCAAAAATTCTTAATAATGAATCCTCTAGAGATAAATAGAATCGACTAGATCCTGGATCTCCCTGCCTACCTGCGCGGCCTCTGAGCTGATTGTCCACACGTCTTGATTCGTGTCTTTCAGTCCCAATAATATGAAGCCCGCCTGCTTTAACTACCAAGCTATTCTGCTCTTTCCATGCGTCTTTAAGCGCTTTAATTTCTTTTTCTTTTTTACTTTCAGTTAATTTGTCGTTTAATTTAATTTCATGAATATCAGCTTCAATACTTCCGCCCAGCACAATATCCGTTCCCCGGCCGGCCATATTAGTTGCGATAGTAATCATGCCTGGACGCCCTGCTTGCGCAATAATATGTGCTTCTTTTTCATGATGTTTTGCATTCAATACCTGATGCTTTAATTTTGCTTTTGTAAGTAATGCAGAAATAAGCTCTGAATTTTCAATTGACGTAGTGCCTACCAAAACTGGCTGCTCGATTTTTTGACACGCTTTAATATCTTCAATCACTGCAGCATATCGCTCTTGAGAAGTGCGATACACTTTATCCATCATGTCTTTTCTTTGAGTCGTTCTGTGAGGGGGGATAATAATAGTTTCTAATCCGTAAATTTGACTAAATTCATAAGCCTCCGTATCAGCTGTACCTGTCATCCCAGATAACTTTTGATACATCCTAAAATAATTTTGGAATGTAATAGAAGCGAGTGTTTGATTTTCTTTTTGTATTTCAACACCTTCTTTAGCCTCAACAGCTTGATGAATGCCTTCTGACCATCTGCGGCCCGGCATCATTCTTCCTGTAAACTCATCAACAATAATGATGCTGTTATCTCGCACCACATAATGCTGATCTTTATTGAAGAGGTTCCTTGCTTTTAATGAGGCGTTAATATGATGGACAAGTGAAATATTAGTTGCATCATATAAGCTTGATTGTTCAGATAATAATCCTGCGTTAATTAATAGCTGCTCTACATTCTCATGGCCACTTTCTGAAAGAACTACTTGATGCGCTTTTTCATCTACCCAGTAGTCGCCATTTTCTTCTTCAGTTTTTTGTCTTGAAAGTTTGGCTACTACTAAATTAATCTTTGTATAAAGATCGACGTTATCTTCAGCTTGTCCTGAAATAATGAGAGGTGTTCTTGCCTCATCAATTAAGATTGAGTCAACTTCATCAACCAAACCGTAATGTAATTTTCTCTGAACACGCTCTTCTTTAGAGAAGATCATGTTGTCTCTTAAGTAATCAAAACCAAATTCATTATTGGTGCCATAAGTGATATCAGCTTGATAAGCTTTTTTCTTCTCCTCACTTGAAATGCTAGACAAATTAATACCGACTTCTAGGCCTAGGAATCTATATATTTGACCCATCCACTCCGCATCTCGTTTTGCAAGATAATCATTAACTGTAATAACGTGAACGCCTTTGCCTTCAAGGGCATTAAGATATGTTGGTAATGTAGCAACAAGTGTCTTACCTTCACCTGTCCGCATTTCTGAAATTTTTCCATCATGAAGGGCCATACCGCCCATAAGTTGCACATCAAAATGACGCATTTCTAATACACGTCGACTCGCTTCTCTTACGACAGCAAAAGCCTCAACAAGCAAATCATCTAGTTTTTGTCCTTCACTAAGACGTTTTTTAAATTCTGAAGTTTTAGCTTTTAGAGCGGTGTCACTCAGCTTTTTAATTGCTTCTTCTAACGAATTTATTTGCTGAACTTTTTTACCATACTCTTTAAGGAGTCGATCGTTTCTGCTTCCAAATAAATTCTTAACAATGGTCTTTAACATAATATGAATATTCTTAATCGAGATAGTTTGAAATAATTAATATTGAAGATACTTGCGAGGATCTAAAGACTCGCCATTCATTCTAATTTCATAATGAAGATGTGGCCCTGTCGATCTTCCAGTATTGCCTACTAGAGCAATAACTTGATTCTTTTTAATACGCTCACCTTCTTTCACTAATAATTTAGATGCATGTGCATATCGTGTTTCAAGCCCAGATCCATGAGAAATACGAACCATATTGCCGTATTCAGGGGTTACCTCAGCGGCCAAGACAATGCCTGCAGCCGTTGCCTTAATGGGTTGACCAACATCTGCGCTAAAGTCTAATCCTTCATGAAACGCCCTTACACCTAAAAAAGGATCCACCCTCCAGCCATAACTTGATGAATTGAAAGGCACATTCACTGGGGAGGCATTAGGTAAAGTGTCTTTAAAAACACTTTGTTTTAGATAAAAAGCTTCTAAATTATTGTAGTACTCTTCGTGTTTTTCAATATCAAGTGTTAGCTTATCAATAAATGATTGAAGTTCAGTCTCAGAAAAATTCTTTTCAGGGACGAAGGGCCCGCCTTGGCCAGATGATTTTATTGGAGCTGGTTTAGGCATCTTTTCATTTGTTTTTAATTTCTCTTTAGCAAAATCTTGAAGTCTCTGAGCTTGATTATCTATACGTATTAATCGCGCTTGAAGTTCGCCAATTTGGGTTGCATAAACATCTAAATTCTTCTGAAAACTCCCTAAATTAAGATCAAGTTTAAGATTGATTAATGATTTCTTTTCTTCAACACCGCCGTTATATTTCGAATCAAGCCAGTTAATACCTTGAATGAGCGCAATAAAAAGCAAAAAAATTGTGGCAATAAAAGTTACTACATGGATACTTTTTGGCTTTGATGTACTATTTGTAACAAAGATAATTCGCATTGAAGTCTAAATTTAGCTTAAATAATAGATAATTATAACTTATGAAGCCCGTGAACAAGCTTTTGGAAAGTGAAGTATTTTCCTTAATTAGAGAGAAAAATCGCTCTATTTCTAGCTATCAAAAGCTATGGTCTATCAAGGCCCCAACCAAACTAGTCCCTTTATCTCATATCGGTGGTATTCGAGACGATATTTTGACCGTCTATGTTGAAAATAGTGGCATTGCCAGCAAATTAAAGTTTATTGAATCTTCACTTCTGAAGGAATTGAATGAAGGCATTCAAAAAGAAATACCTTATGCAAACCCAATTAAATCTTTAAAAATAAAATTGGTGATTAAAAATTCTAAAGTGATGCCGCCCCGATCTAAAAGCTTTCCTGCTCAAGCTAAATCAGCTTTCGAAAATCTACTTATTAGCCTAGAGGATTCACCTCTAAGGCATCGTCTCATTAAACTCATTAAACATCATGCAAATTCTGACTGAAGCGCTCATACTCTTAATTGCTGGAAGCTTGGTTGGCACTCTATCTGGGCTTCTCGGCATTGGCGGCGGCCTTATAATTGTCCCTCTTCTAACTTACCTCTTAATTCATTTTCATCAAGTTGCCTTTGATCAAGCAATGCTTATGGCTATTGGAACTTCTCTTGCTTCCATTATTTTTACAGGGGGAGTGTCGAGTTTTTTTCATACAAAACAGAACAATATGAGCTGGTCAACGGCAGCACATTACATCCCTGGAGTTTTTTTAGGTTCTTTGGCTATGGCTTTTATCATTCCTCATTTAAATATTGCATTTATTAAGCACGCTTTTATTGCCTACACTTTCCTTGCCGCCTATGAAATTTTTAAATCTCCTAAAATCAAGAGCTTAGTTCAATTACCGTCCTTTATTTTTGCTAATCTTTATGGATTCATAATAGGCTCTGTCTCCACAATTATTGGAATTGGAGGAGGCACTATGTTTGTACCTTATTTTATTTATCACAAAGTTAATCCTAGGCTTGCTGTCGGACTCTCTAGCTCCCTAGGGGTGTTTATTGGGCTGGGTGCTTCATTTGGATTTATTAAAAATGGCTTATATGTTAACCAACTACCTCAATTCAGTGTCGGCTACATCTATTTACCCGGCCTTATATTTATGACGGCTTCAAGTCTTATTTTTGTGCGGCTGGCAACAAAATGGATACATCAAATTTCTGTTTCATCATTAAAAAAAATATTCGCCTGCCTATTAATTTTAATAGGCTTGTCAATGCTTTTCACAGGCTAATCTATAATTAAAATTTTAAGTTTAGTAGTGACAAAGCTATTGAATGTGATAATTTATCGTATAAGTTTTTCATTTTAAGATTTCCAAAATTTAGGAGCATGTATGTCAGAACTTAACCTTATTATTGGCGCAGCACTTTTAGCAATTCTTTATGGTGCAGTCATGAGCGCATGGATATTTAAATTGCCCGCTGGCAACTCAAAAATGCAGGCAATCGCCCTCGCCATTCAAGAAGGCGCCAAAGCTTATCTTGCAAGACAATATAAAGCGATATCGATTGTAGGTATTGTTTTAACAATTCTGATTGGTATTTTTATTTCCAAAGATACGGCATTAGGCTTTGTCATTGGCGCGCTTCTCTCTGGCGCTTGCGGATTCATCGGTATGAATGTCTCTGTCAAAGCAAATGTGAGAACAGCCCAAGCTGCTACAAAAGGGATTGTACCAGCGCTTGATGTCGCCTTTAAAGGTGGCGCTATTACGGGATTATTAGTGGTCGGACTTGGCCTTCTTGGTGTTACAGGTTTTTATATGTACCTAGGTGGCGCTGAAGCAACTAATTTAAATCCTCTTATCGGACTCGCTTTTGGTTCTTCACTCATCTCAATTTTTGCGCGTTTAGGCGGCGGTATCTTTACCAAAGGTGCAGACGTAGGCGCTGACTTGGTAGGTAAAGTTGAAGCAGGTATTCCGGAAGACGATCCAAGAAATCCAGCTGTAATTGCAGATAACGTTGGTGATAATGTAGGTGACTGTGCAGGTATGGCAGCAGATTTATTCGAAACTTATGCGGTAACTTTAATTGCAACTATGGTCCTTGGTGGTCTTATGATCACTAATAATGGTGCAAGTGGAATTATGTACCCTCTTCTTTTAGGTGCAGCTTCTATCGTGACATCCATTATTGGATGTTTCTTTGTAAGAGCAACCCCTAAAATGAAAAATGTTATGCCCGCTTTATATAAAGGCCTCATCGTAGCTGGCGGACTTTCACTCATAGCTTTCTACTATGTTACAAACTTTGTTTTCCCTGAAGGTGTTTCAATACAGAATGTAAATGTATCTTCAATGGCTTTATTCCAATCATGTATCGTAGGCTTAGTATTAACAGCAGCTTTAGTATGGATTACAGAATACTATACAGGCACTGATTACGAACCTGTAAGGCATGTAGCGCGAGCTTCAAAAACAGGTCACGCCACAAATATTATTGCGGGTATCGGTATCTCGATGAAATCTACCGCGCTTCCTGTTATTTCTGTTTGTATTGCAATCTTTGTATCTCATCATCTTGCAGGCCTATATGGTGTTGCTGTTGCTGCAACATCGATGTTGAGTATGGCTGGTATTATTGTGGCATTAGACGCATACGGTCCAATCACTGATAACGCTGGTGGTATTGCAGAGATGGCTGGATTACCAAAGAGTGTTCGTGATGTTACAGATCCATTAGATGCTGTTGGTAATACAACTAAAGCAGTAACTAAAGGTTATGCGATTGGATCAGCTGGTCTTGCAGCACTTGTTCTTTTTGCAGACTATACTCATAAATTAGAATCTGTGGGCATAGCAACCACATTTGATTTAAGTGATCCATTGGTCATTATTGGATTAATTATTGGAGGTCTTATTCCTTACCTTTTTGCTGCGATGGCAATGGAAGCAGTGGGAAGAGCTGCAGGAGCAGTTGTCGAAGAAGTTAGACGACAATTTAAAACTATCAAAGGTATTATGACTGGCAAAGGCAAGCCTGACTATGCAAGAGCTGTTGATATGTTAACGACAGCTGCAATTAAAGAAATGATTGTTCCTTCATTACTTCCGGTTGCCGTTCCTATCGTAGTAGGTTTATCTTTAGGGCCTAAAGCTTTAGGTGGGCTTCTTATGGGCACTATTGTGACTGGATTATTTGTAGCAATCTCAATGTGTACAGGAGGCGGTGCTTGGGACAATGCTAAAAAATATATTGAGGATGGCAATCACGGTGGGAAAGGTTCAGAAGCTCATAAAGCAGCTGTTACTGGTGATACTGTAGGCGATCCTTATAAAGATACAGCTGGCCCAGCAATTAACCCACTGATTAAAATTATTAATATTGTGGCTCTTCTTATTGTGCCGCTTCTTTAATTTTAATGTACAAAAAAAGGCGCCTTTAAGGGCGCCTTTTTTATTTAATTATTTTTTTATATCGTAACCTGTAAGTTTTTGAAAAGCTTCTAAATATTTCTGGCTTGTTTTTGTAATCACATCTATTGGTAAAGAAGGGGGTGGAGGCGTTTTATTCCATCCGCTACTTTCTAGCCAATCTCTAATAAATTGTTTATCAAAACTTGGTTGAGATTTGCCTTCACGGTATTGATCTAATGGCCAAAAACGAGAAGAGTCTGGCGTTAATATTTCATCAATCAGCACTAAATTATTATTGTCATCTAAACCGAATTCGAATTTGGTATCTGCAATAATAATACCTTTTGTAAGCGCGAATGCAGAAGCTTCCTGATATAACTTAATACTAATTTCTTTAATACGTGATGCAATTTCTTTTCCAACGCGAGTTTCACATTCTTCATATGAAATGTTTTCATCGTGTTGCCCAACTGCTTCTTTACTGGAAGGAGTAAATATAGGGTCATGTAATTTTGCAGATTCTTTTAAACTTTGTGGAAGTTTTATACCGCATACAGCTTGAGTTTTTTGATAATCTTTCCAGCCACTTCCTGATAAGTAACCTCGAACAATAGCCTCAATAGGAAGCGCTCTTAATTTGCGTGCCACAATAGCCCGATTTTTCACCTGAGCTACTTCGTTTTCAGACACAACAGTTTCAGGCGCAATGTCTGATAAATGATTTGCAACCACATACGAAAGTTTTTGAAACCAGAAATCAGCCATTTGTGTAAGTACAAATCCTTTATAGGGAATAGGCTCATTCATCACGACATCAAATGCTGATAATCGGTCTGTCGTTACGATCAACAGATGTTTGTCATCAACCCCATATATATCCCTAACTTTACCTTTATGAAGTAAAGGAAGGCTTTTGATAGATGTTTCTGTCAATTGAATATGAGCCATTAAAATCTTCTTTCTAAAATTTCAATAGCAGGAAGTTTTTTGCCTTCTGCAAACTCTAAAAATGCGCCACCTGCAGTTGAAATATATGAGATATCTTTTGCAACATTAAACTTTTCTATTGCAGCAATCGTATCACCACCTCCTGCAAGTGAAAATGCTTCAGAATTGGCAATCGCATGTGTCATCGTCTCGGTGCCTTTTGCAAACTGATCAAATTCAAATACGCCAACAGGTCCATTCCATATAATGGTTTTAGCGTTTTGAATACATTTCACAATTTCATCTACTGAATTTTGTCCTAGATCAAATATCATGTCGTCCTTATGAACATCTTTAATATTTTTTGTAACGGCAACTTCTTTAGCGTCAAACTTTTTACCACAAACAACATCTGAAATAAGCGGAAGTGAGGCGCCACGTTTTTCTAGTTTATCTATTATTTTTCTAGCCGCAGGCACAAGATCTTCTTCATACATTGAGCTACCGACTTCAAAGCCCATCGCTTTGATAAAAGTATTAGCAATACCACCACCCACAATAAGCTGATCTACTTTGTCAGATAAGGTATCCAATATACTTAATTTTGAAGATACTTTACTTCCACCTACAATGGCAATCATAGGCCGAGAAGGCTCTAATAATGCTTTTTCAAGCGCTTCAAGTTCAGCTACAAATAAAATGCCTGCACACGCAGTCTCTGCATATTCTGCAATGCCATATGTCGAAGCTTCTTTGCGATGAGCCGTCCCAAATGCATCCATGACAAAAATATCTGTAAGTGAGGCATATTTTTTTGCCAATGCTTCATCATTTTTTTTCTCGCCCATATTAAATCTACAGTTTTCTAAAACTGTTAATTGACCTGGTGCAATATCAAAAGAAGAATTAACCCAATCTGAAACAAGACGAACAGGATACTTAAGATGACTCTTTAAAAAATCTACTACGGGCTTAAGTGAATCATCGCTACTATATTTCCCTTCTTCGGGTCTGCCTAAGTGAGATGTCACCATGACACTGGCGCCTTTTTGAAGGGCAAATTCAATAGTGGGAATAGAAGCTAGAATTCTTTTAGGAGAAGTAATTTTTCCATTTTGAATAGGCACATTTAAATCCGAGCGAATAAAGACTCTTTTACCTTTGAGATCTAAATCAACAAGTCTTTTAATGTTCATTAAACAACTATTTATTTAGCTGACATCATAGCGATGGCCGTATCAATCATGCGGCAGCTAAAGGCCCACTCATTGTCATACCAGCCAAAGACTTTGACTAGCAAACCATCCTCACTTACTTTAGTTAAGTTAGCATCAAAAAATGAAGATGCTTCCGTATGATTGAAATCTACTGAGACTAAAGGTTCATCGTTATAAATTAATATGCCTTTTAAACTTCCTTGTTTAGCCGCCTCTTTTATAATGCGATTAACCTCATCTTTGGATGTTGCTTTCTTTGGCGTAAAAGTTAACTCAACTAAAGATACATTTAATGTTGGAACGCGAATAGCAATGCCATCTAATTTACCCTTTAACTCAGGTATCACCAAACCTACAGCATCTGCTGCACCTGTTTTTGTTGGAATCATTGAGGTTGTTGCAGAACGAGCTCTTCTTGGGTCCTTATGTTGATTGTCATTTAAATATTGATCGTTTGTATATGAGTGAATCGTTGTCATAAGTCCTGTGACAATTCCTAATTGATCATGCAAGGGCTTCACCATAGGAGCCAATCCGTTAGTGGTACAAGAAGCGTTTGAAACAACTTTATCAGTCGCTTTTAAAATTTGATGGTTGACGCCATATACAATAGTTGCATCTACATCTTTACCGCCTGGGGCAGAAATCAATACTTTCTTAGCACCTTGTTTCAGATGTACGATTGATTTTTCTTTGCTCGTAAAAGCGCCCGTACATTCCATGACGACATCTACATTCAATTTATCCCAAGGCAACTCTTCAGGATTTCTTGTGGAAAAAAATTTAATCACGTCACCGTTGATGATCATTTCATGATCATTTGTTTTGATGTCGGCATTAAATTTACCGTGTGCACTATCGTATTTTAATAAATGGGCATTAGATGTTGCATCACCGCGACTCGAATTAATGGCGACGACTTTAATATCTTGATGATTTAATTCATAAATCGCTCTTAATATTAAACGGCCTATTCTTCCAAATCCTGTGATTGCTATCTTGATTGCCATAAAGATTTCCTCAGTAAAAAATAAGGCATCTCAAATTTGAGATGCCTTATTCAACTTACTCAATAATGATTACAGAATTGATTTAACAGTTGAAACCACATTTTCTACTGTAAATCCAAAGTGTTTAAATAACGCGCCTCCAGGTGCTGACTCACCAAATGTATCAATACCTACAGCAGCGCCATCTAAACCGATATATTTTCTCCAGAAATCAGTCACGCCTGCTTCAATCGATACGCGTTTTACACCCTTTGTTAGAACGCTATCTTTGTATGCTTGATCTTGACGATCAAATACATTAGTTGATGGCATAGAAACCACGCGCGCTTTAATATTTTGTTCTTTTAATGCAGCTTGTGACTTCAATGCGAGATCTACTTCTGATCCAGTTGCAATTAGAATTACATCCGCTTTACCACCTTCTGCTTCTGCTAAAACATATGCACCTTTGCGAATCAAGTCAATTTGCGCATCAGTTCTTTTTGTAAATGAAGTATTTTGTCGGCTTAATACTAAACTGGTTGGATTGTGAATGCTTTCAACAGCGACTACCCATGCTACTGCTGTTTCAGTTGAATCTGCTGGTCTCCATACATCCATTCTAGGAATATAACGAAGGCCTGCGGTAGTTTCTATAGGTTGATGTGTTGGACCATCTTCGCCCTGACCAATTGAGTCATGAGTTAACACATAGATGACTCTTTGTTTCATAAGCGCTGCCATTCTCATACCGTTCTTCATATAATCCGAGAACATATGGAATGTGCCACCAAATGGAAGCACGCCACCATGAAGTGCCATACCATTCATAATCGCCGCCATACCAAATTCACGAACACCATAAGAAATATAATTACCTGGTGTTTTACCACTTACGTGTTGGAATGATGAACAACTTGTGAGGTTTGATCCTGTTAAGTCTGCTGAACCACCTACAAACTCTGGCAAGATTGGCGCAAGAGCTGCAATCGCATTTTGCGAAGCTTTGCGTGTTGCTAATACTTCAGCTTTTTCGTTGACAGATTTAATCATGGCATCTGTCGATGATTTCCAATTTTTAGGAAGATCACCTTTCATACGACGTTTAAATTCAGCAGCTAGATCTGGGAATTCTTTTTCATAAGCCGCGAACTTATCGTTCCATGCTGCTTCGGCTTTAGCGCCTTTATCTTTAGCGCTCCATCCTGCATATACGTCTTCAGGAATCACAAATGGATCGTGCTTCCAACCAATTGCTTCTCTTGTAGCAGCAACTTCAGCATCACCTAAAGCTGATCCATGACAATCATGCGATCCAGATTTGTTAGGTGAGCCTTTGCCGATAATAGTTTTACAGCAAATTAATGATGGCTTGTCTGTGATTTTTTTTGCCGCCTCAACTGCTTTGTTGACCGCCTCAAAATCATGGCCATCTACATTTGGAATTACATGCCAGCCGTAAGATTCAAAACGCTTAGCCGTGTCATCTGTATACCAACCTTCGATGTGACCATCAATAGAAATGCCGTTGTCATCCCAGAAAGCAATTAAATTACCAAGACCCCATGTACCTGCTAGAGCACAAGCTTCATGAGATACACCTTCCATCATACAACCATCACCTAAGAATACATATGTGTGGTGGTCTACGATTTTATGATTAGGTTTATTAAATTGATTCGCGAGTAATTTTTCAGCCATTGCAAAACCCACTGCATTACTGATACCTTGACCTAAAGGTCCTGTTGTTGTTTCAACACCTGGCGCATAACCATATTCGGGGTGGCCTGCACACTTAGAGTGGAGTTGACGGAATGTTTTAATTTCATCTATTGGTAAATCGTAACCTGTGAGATGAAGTAATGAATAAATCAACATTGATCCATGACCATTCGAAAGAATAAAGCGATCACGATTAGCCCAATTTGGATTAGTAGGGTTATGTTGTAAATGATGATTCCATACAACCTCAGCAATTTCAGCCATACCCATAGGTGCACCTGGGTGTCCTGAGTTTGCTTTTTGAACTGCATCCATTGATAACGCGCGAATTGCGTTAGCTAAATCTTGACGTGTTGCCATTATTGCCTCCCGAAATTGACAGCATTGCAATTATTTTTTAAATATTTGCGTACTAAATGTAAAGTTAAAAAATTGATGTATTTTTACCTAAATTATTGCTTAAATAGCCCTTTTCAGCAAGGCGAATAGGGTCTTTTTGCCTCTTGATTATTTGCTCTAAATGCTTTTCATTCTCTCCATTTAATAGAGCAGCCAATGCTTGATTTTTGTTCGGAAGGCCCTTTTTGGGTTTCAGCAATAAGCTTCATTGCTTCAAATAAATCATGCGTATTATCGGGTGGCGGAACTCCCCGACCTGTTGCGTCAAAACGACCACGATATTGCAACTCTAAATTTCGATTAAATCCGAAAAAATCTGGCGTACAAATAGCGTTATAAGCTCTTGCGGTTTCTTGAGTCTCGTCAATCACATATGGAAAAGAAAAATGAGATTGATGAGCAATAGACTTCATATTTTCAAACGAATCTTCAGGATAATTTAAAGGATCATTACTCTGAATAGCGATTGTTTCAATTCCAAGGCCCTTTAAGATTCGAAGATCATGGACAAGTCTTGGCAATATTGCTTTTACATAAGGACAGTGATTACAGATAAACATCACAAGTAAACCATTCTCGCCTTTTGATTTTTCTAGAGTCCAAAATGTGTCATCGACGCCTTGTAAATTAAAATCAATGGCTTTCCAACCAAAATCACAAAGCGGAGTATTTAAACTAACCATATTTTATGCCTTAATATAGCTTACCTATTAGATAGAATTGACTATGGAAGAAAATCGATTTTACCACTCTGAAAACCTAGAACTCAAACATGTCGTTGAGTTAGGCGCACAAACTCATATTCACGCTACAAAAGTTTTAAGATTGAAAGTAGGTGATCAATTCGCTCTTTTTAATGGCGATGGTTTTGATTATGTCGCAAAAGTCATCGAAGTATCGAAACATAAAACATCCGTTGAAATTATCGATAAATATGAAGTCAATCACGAGTCTCCTTTAAAGATAAAGTTAGCCCAAGGTCTTGCAGCAGGAGACAAAATGGATTGGATTATTCAAAAAGCCGTTGAGCTCGGCGTTCATGCTATTCAGCCCCTATTAACAGAACGGTCTATTATTAAATTGGACCAGGAAAGAAGTGATAAAAAACTTGAGCACTGGAAAACTGTCGCTATTTCAGCATGTGAACAAACAGGACGAAGCGTCGTTCCAGCTATCTTAAGCCCCCTCCATTTAAATCAGTGGTTAAGCGAAGAAATTCTAACAACAGACAACTTAAAATTAATCCTCACGCCATCAAAAGCACAAAATATAAATCACTTAAACAAACCGTCTAATTCAATTGTCTTTATGGTAGGGCCTGAAGGTGGTTTCTCAGAAAAAGAAATGGCCTTGGCTACAAACCATGCTTTTATTCCAGTGAATTTTGGTCAAAGAATATTAAGAACGGAAACAGCCCCTATAGTCGCTCTTTCTATTTTACAAAATTTATGGGGTGATTTTGCATAAAACGCAAAAATTATGGTAATTTTTTAAAAAATGCATGTAAAATATGTGTTTTAAGCAAATTTTTACCTTATGTCACTTGGCGAAGCAATCAGAAAAAGAAGGAAGTCTTTAGGGTTAACCCTTCAAGTCTTAGCGGAAAAAATTGCGAGCGATCCTGGCAATCTTTCTAGAATAGAAAGAGGTGCTCAAAATGTCAGTGAAGCGCAATTACTTAAAATATGTGAGGTGCTCAATTGCGCACCCTCTAGTCTTTTTCAAAATAAGACTTCCCCCAACCCCATTCAGAAATTAGATAGCCAAACATTTGCAAGATGGTTTAGGTTGGCAGCACCCTATATCAACACCTTTAGTAATAAAACATTTGTCATTGCTTTTGGGGGTGAACTTCTCGATGAAGATCAATTTACAGCGCTCTCTCATGACATCAATTTATTAACCTGCTTAAACGTCAAAATTGTCCTCGTCCATGGTGCAAGACCTCAAATCGATCAAAAACTTAAAGAGAAAAAAATATCCACCCAGCTTGTACAAAATGTTCGCGTTACTGATGATTTAGGCATGGAAGCTGTTAAAGAAGCCAATGGTCTTATTAAAATTAATATTGAATCTACACTTTCGTCGAGTCTTTTAAATTCACCTATGGCGGGAAGCGACATTAAAGTTTCTAGCGGAAACTTTATTACTGCAAAACCTTTAGGTGTAATTGATGGTGTCGATATGCAACACACTGGGGAAGTAAGAAAAATTGATAGTGCAGCAATTAAGAAAAAATTAGATAACAAAGAATTAGTTGTCATATCCCCCATCGGATATTCGCCAACAGGTGAAGTATTTAATCTCACCATGGAAGATGTAGCGCTCAAAACATCTATTGCACTCGAAGCAGATAAACTTATTCTTCTTATAGATTCTGATGGTATCTTTAATTTAAGAAATGAGCTCCTTCACGAGATGACTTTAGAAAAAGCTATCAATCTTTATAAAAGTATTGCAAAAAATAACCCAAAAAAAAATGAGCTCATCAACATCAGTTCAAATGAGTTAGATCTTTTAGAAATTGCTATCAAAGCCTCCGAAGCGGGTATTCATAAGATTCATTTAATTAATAGGCATATTGATGGCGCCATTCTTCAGGAATTATTTACGGATGAAGGTGTAGGCACGGTCATTACAGAAAAAGCGCTCGATGCAATTAGACAAGCTAATCATAATGATGTCAAAGGCATTCATAAACTTATCAATCCGTTAGAAGCTGGTGGCTATCTTATTAAAAGAGGCAAAGAACGTATTGATCATGACATAGAAAACTTTTTCGTCATTGAGCATGATAAAAAAATTATCGGTTGTGCCGCTTTGTATCCTTACAACGATCATGTTGAGTTTGCTTGTTTTGCAATTAATAAAAACTACCAATCAAAAGGCTTTGGCTCAAAACTTTATAATTATTGCGAAGAAATTGCGCGAGAAAAAAGTTACAAGTATTTATTTGCTCTAACAACAAGAACTGAACATTGGTTCATTGAAAAAGGCTTTAAAGAAGAGAATATCCAAAAACTTCCTAAAAAAAGATTGGAGTCTTACTTGCCTCAAAGAAATTCAAAATTTTTTATTAAAAAGCTTTAAAATCATAAAAAAACTATAGGTATAAAAATGAGTCACGACATTAAACCGGAACACAAAGCCAAAATATTAAGCGAAGCTTTGCCGTACATTAAAAAGTTTTTTGGTAAAACCATCGTCATTAAGTATGGTGGCAACGCTATGGTTGACGAAAATTTAAAGCAATCATTTGCAAGTGATGTCGTGCTTTTAAAATTAGTAGGCATGAACCCAGTTGTTGTCCATGGCGGCGGTCCTCAGATTGATGAGCATCTTGATAAACTTGGTAAAAAAGGTGAGTTTATTCAAGGTATGAGAGTCACTGATACCGAAACGATGGATATTGTAGAAATGGTTCTCGGAGGACAAGTCAATAAAGAGATAGTGAATCTCATTAATAGACATGGTGGAAAAGCTGTGGGTTTGACAGGACAAGATGGGAATTTTATTCATGCAAAAAAACTTGTCGTACAAAATGATATGGACCCAAAAAAAACGATAGATCTAGGACACGTGGGTGAGATTGCATCAATTAATCCGAGTATTATTAATTTTCTAGATGAGGGGGATTTTATTCCTGTGATTGCACCGATTGGTGTAGGTGCCAATGGTGAAACCTACAATATCAATGCCGACCTTGTAGCTGGAAAATTATCTGAAGTATTAAGTGCAGAAAAATTAATCTTACTTACTAATACTCCTGGTGTGCTAGACAAAAAAGGCTCACTCCTCACGGGATTAACACCTAATGAAATTGATAAACTTGTGGAAGATGGCACTTTATCTGGTGGCATGCTACCTAAAATAAGTTCAGCGCTTGATGCTGCAAGAAGCGGTGTCAAAAGCGTCCATATTATCGATGGTAGAGTGCAGCATGCACTTTTGTTAGAAGTATTAACAGACGAGGGTGTAGGTACTTTAATTAAGGCAAAATAATTGTCAAAAGTATGGATTTTTGATTTAGACGACACACTGCACGACGCAAGTTCTAAAATATTCCCAAGTATTAATCAATCTATGACTGACTATGTCAGTCATAAACTCAAAATTAGTCGCCATGATGCACATGACCTTCGCGATCAATATTGGAAAGTCTATGGCGCAACTTTAAAGGGGTTAATAGAAAATCACGGTGTTAATCCAAAAGAATTTTTACTCAGCACACACAATGCAGAAGAGCTATCAAAATTCGTAAAACAATCTCATGCTCTAGAAAATACTTTAAAAAAAATTAAAGGGAAAAAAATTGTTTTTACAAATGCTCCGCTTCACTATGCGATCGCAATTATTAAATCACTTAATATTCAAAAATATTTTTCAGCAGTCTATAGTATAGAGTCAACGCGTTACAATCCTAAGCCGTCGCTATACGCATTCAAAAAAATCTTAAGACAGCTTGGTAAAAAAGCGCATCAATGCATCATGGTGGAGGATGATCTTGCTAATTTAAAAACCGCTTACAAGATAGGTATGAAAACAATTCTAGTATCTAAGCAAAATAAAAAAATAATTTTTGTGGGTAAACGCATTACAAAAATTACTCAATTGATTTAAGTTTGTTAGATAAGTTTTGTTAATACTTGAAGGCGGGCGTCATAAACCGCATCCTTAATATCGAAGCCACGCTTATTTTGACTAATCGAACTTAGATTTAATTTATTGAGTTGCTTCAAATACTTTTGCATGATTTTTAAAGTTGTTGATGCCGATTTGTACTGGATTGACTGGCCCTTAATAAAGGCCTCAAAGACTTTAATCACATCCAATAGCATATCTGGATTTCTAAACAAATCCATTTTATAAATCAAATCTAGAATTTGGCGTGGTTTAAGCTTTTTAAATTGCTTTAGATCGGATAAATTCAATATTGTTTTTTCAGTTAATTTCTTTACAGCATTCGGTACAGATAGCCTTGTATAAATTTTCTCTTGTAGTTTAATATTAGCTTTTATAGGGTAGAGATACATAAAAAATAAAGCCGCCTTAATTTCAGCAGAATACTTTGATTTTGCTGCGTACTCGAAACTCTTCTTCATGGAATTTTTATGTTTAACATAATTCATTTCTGGTAATAATAATTTAAGCGCTCCGCATCGATGAAGAACTTCAAACATTAAATAAGATTTTTTTTCAGAAAAGCCAACAGAGAGTTCATGCCAAATTCTTTCTGATGCTACAGCTTCTATTTCTTTATTTTTTACAATCTGCTTTAAAATAAGTTCCGTCTTTGGATGTATTTTGAACTGATGAAATCGAGCAGAAAAGCGAGCGATACGTAATACACGAATAGGGTCTTCCACAAAAGCTGGGCTAACATGCCGTAAAACTTTATTTTTAATGTCTTTAATACCTTGAAAGGGATCAAAAAACTGGCCTTTCGTATCCTTAGCAATAGCATTGATTGTGAGATCTCTTCGCTTTAGATCTTCCTCTAATGTAACTTCTTTTGAGGCATAAACTTTAAAGCCTTTATACCCTTTTGATACTTTTCGCTCTGTTCTCGCTAATGCATATTCATGATGTGTTTTAGGATGTAAAAAAACTGGAAAATCTTTACCGACCGGCTTATATCCTAATTTGACCATTTCTTCCGAAGTTGATCCTACGACTACATAGTCTTTATCTTTAACCGATAAACCCATGATTTGATCTCGCACAGCGCCGCCCACAAGATATATTTTCATTTATCGACCAGATTTACTTCTATATAAATTATATTTAGTTCGCATAGGTAGTCTATTTTTTTTATTTTCTAGGTAATGCTCCAATTGTTCTTGAGAATATCGATATGGCATTACATATTGAGGATCCACTACATTATTAACCTGCATAGATCGCCAATTATCACGAGTCAATATTTTAATTGGCAATATTTCCATACTTAGAGCAAATATATATGAGAGTGGTTTGTTAAGAGGAATGATAAGGCGATGCAGTTTTTCTGACTTAATAATCAATTTAATAATTTCTTTAAGAGAATAAACATCGGGCCCACCTAGTTCGTAAACTTTTCCATATGTTTTTTTATCCCAAAGACTTTTAATAAGCGCCTTTGAAACATCATCAATATAAATCGGTTGAAATTTAGATTGCGGTGATAAAAGAACTATCACTGGTAGCCATTTTACAAGCGCCTTAAACATATTAATAAAATTATCTCTTGCCCCAAAAATAATCGAAGGTCTTAATATGGTTAAATTTAAATCTTTCTGATTAAGTAATGCAGTTTCACCATGCGCTTTTGATTTGAGATATAAACTTGGAGCCTTAAAACTTGCGCATAAGGCACTAAGATGGATAAGCCGCTTAATCCCCAAATCTTTCATCGTATTAGCTAAATGGCTTGGCCATAGATGATGAATCTTATCAAAAGAATCTTTTTTAGATTGATGAAGAATACCTAAGAGGTTAATGACAACATCTGTATTTTTTAAATCTTTTTTTACTTGCGTCAAATTATCAAGATCGAAGTCAAATATTTGGATATCCGGATTCACCGTCCAATATTTAATTTTTTCTTTATTCCGTGAAAATAATTTTAGACGACAATTGGATTGATTTAGTGCTAAGACAATACTAGAGCCTAAAAAGCCTGAAGCTCCAAAAATTGCAATTGTTTTCTTTGATTGAGCCACTTGATGTTAAAGCAATCTTATTATAAATATAAGTATAAGAATTAATGTGATGTTCGTTGTAAGCTTTAAATATTTTAAATATTTTTTATTTTTTGTATTTAAATATAAAAAAGTAAATGCTACCAATATTGCGAGCAATAAAAATATACAAAATCTTAAAATGTTCATTAGTAAACTCCCGCTATTTCTTGATTTAAAATACCACTCTTAGAGTTAATATAGCGCGTTGCTAAATTTGATGTCTTAGGATCTTTACTGTCTAAAGTAATAAGACTCCAACTTTCTTTATCAGAAAGCAATTCGAGTAATAATTTATTATTTAATTCATGACCTGATTTGTAGGCTTTAAAATTGCCTATGATCGAATAACCTAACATATAGAGATCGCCAACAGCATCTAATATTTTATGTCGCACGAATTCGTCGTTGTATCGTAGTCCATCCGTATTAATAATCTTATACTCATCTAAAACAATTGCATTATCAAGCGATCCACCTCTTGCTAATCCATTAGATCTTAAGTATTCGACCTCCTGCATAAATCCGAACGTGCGAGCACGACTAATTTCTGTGACATAGGATTCATCATAAAAATCTAGGGCAACTTTATTCGTTAATTCATCAAATACTGGATGAGGGAAGTCGATTGTAAAATCAACTTTAAATCCTTCATAAGGTTCGAATCTTGCCCATTTGTCCTTATCTTTAACTTCTATGACATCATTTATCAGTACAAATTTTTTAGGGGCATCCTGTTCTTTAATTTGTGCAGTTTGAAGAAGGTAAATAAAAGGTATAGAACTTCCATCCATAATCGGTACTTCAGAGCCATTCAATTCAATAATAATATTATCGATGCCTAAAGCAGACAATGCTGACATTAAATGTTCAACTGTAGCTACACGCGAAGCATCTCGCCCAATAGCTGAACACATCTTCGTATCTTTAACTGCATCAGGGCTCACTTTAACTTCGTGATTTTCCTTTTGATCAACTCTGCGAAAGACAATACCTTGGTCAACTTCAGCAGGTTTGAGTATCAAAGTCACTTTTTCGCCATTATGCAGGCCTACACCAGAAGTCTGGACAGATTTTTGAATGGTTCTCTGTTTAATCATTAAATACTTATTCGCCTTTTTTTCTTAAGAATGCTGGGATATCGTACTCTTCCATACCTGACATTTTCATGATTTCAACTTGCGCTCTATTCTCATTTGAGCTGAATACATCTGGCTCATCATCCATAACAGCCTCATCTTCAATGACAGGTGACTTATTTTGCATAATTGGTCTAGGCTCTATCCGTGGCATTCTTTGTTTTACATTTTGCGCTAAACCTGTTGCTACAACTGTGACTCGTATCGAATCTCCCATTGCCTCATCAATAACATTACCAACAATGACAGTAGCATCAATCGCTGCAAACTGTTTAATTGTTTCCATCACCTCATGGTATTCCTTAAGTGTAAATTTACTGCTTGCTGATATATTGACTAATACACCTCGCGCATTTACTAAATTCACATCCTCTAAAAGTGGACTAGCAACTGCAGCTTGAGATGCTTTGTATGCTCGATGCTCTCCTTGCGCCACACCAGAACCAATCATAGCCATACCCATTTCACCCATAACCGTCTTCACGTCAGCAAAGTCCACATTAACTAATCCTGGGCTATTAATAATTTCTGAAATACCTGAGACTGCGTTATGTAATACATCATTAGCGGCATTAAAGGCTTCTAAGAATGGGATATGCTCACCTAGCACTTCCATTAATTTTTCATTTGGAATAACAATTAAAGAATCTACATGTTGAACTAACTCATTAATACCATCGGTCGCTATTGCTGTTCTTTTACCTTCAAATAAAAAAGGTTTTGTAACAACCGCGATCGTTAAAATACCTAATTCTTTAGCAATTTGCGCAATTACAGGTGCTGCGCCTGTTCCTGTACCACCGCCCATACCTGCGGTTATAAATAACATATCAGCGCCTTTAATAGAGCTAATAATTTTCTCTTTATCATCGATAGCTGCTTGTTTACCAATTTCGGGTTTAGCACCAGCACCCAAGCCTTTAGTCATTGCTTGACCAATTTGCAATATATGACTTGCACGACTTTTTTTCAGTGCTTGCATATCAGTATTGGCGCAGATGAATTCAACACCCGTTAAATTCTTATCGATCATATGATCAATAGCATTGCCGCCACAGCCGCCAACACCAATGACTTTTATAATGGCATTTTGTGACTTGCTATCAACAACTTCAAACATATTCTATCTCCAAGAATTAAAAGTTACCTTGAAACCAATTCTTCATTTTCATAAAGATTTGATTTATTGAATTGCCATCAATTTGATTCATCATTTCTTTTTCTAACTGACCTTTGCCCATAAGCAATAATCCAATACCTGTAGAGTATCTTGGATTATCAACAACCTCAGACAAGCCGCCTACATTTCTTGGTGTACCAATCCTAACTGGCATTCTAAATACACTTTCCCCAAGATTAACCATGCCTTTCATTAAGGATGATCCGCCTGTAATCACAATGCCAGAAGCTATCATATCTTCCATACCACTTCGTTTCAACTCACTTGCAACAAGCTCATAAAGCTCAACTAATCGAGCTTCAATGACCTCTGCTAATGACAGTGTTGAGATAGTTTTAGACTCTTTTCCATCAACCACAGGAATTTCAATTTGTTCTGAGGCTGAAGCTAAACTTCTTGCAGCATAACCATGTTTAATTTTTATCTCTTCAGCAGATGGCAAAGGAGTTCTGAATGCCACTGCAATATCATTATTAATTTGATCGCCCGCAATTGGAATGACAGCTGTATGACGAATAGATCCATGTCTTAATACTGCGATATCAGTTGTTCCACCGCCAATATCAACCAAACATACGCCCAATTCTTTTTCATCATCCGTAAGGACTGCCATACTTGAAGCTAAAGGTTGCAATACCAATTCAGATACTTCAAGACCACAACGCTTGATACATTTGACAATATTTTGGGCAGCTGCAATCGCGCCTGTCACAATATGAACTTTCACTTCTAATTTCATACCACTCATACCAAGAGGCTGTCTTACGTCCTCTTGCCCGTCGATTACATATTCTTGCGTCAAAATATGAAGCACTTGTTGATCATTAGGAAGTGTAATAGCACAAGCAGTTTCAATCACTTTATCCACATCTAATTGAGAAACTTCGGTGTCCTTAATTTTCACCATGCCGTGTGAATTGATACTTTTAATATGGCTACCAGCGATACCGGTATACACATCAGTGATTTTGCAATTTGCCATGAGCTCAGCTTCTTCAATTGCTCTTTGAATCGCCTCCATAGTGGAATCGATATTGATGACGACGCCTTTTTTTAATCCTTTTGAGCTATGCTGCCCTAATCCAATCACATTCAATAAGCCGTCTGGTTGTAACTCGGCAACAATAGCCACAATCTTAGATGTTCCAATATCTAAACCAACGATGAGATTTTTTTCTTCTTTTTGTTTAATCATATAAGCGGCCTCTCACCACTATCTATTTTTTGAATGGGTTCAGTAGATTTTTTAATCGCAAAACCATTGGGATATCTTAAGTCAGCCGAATCAATTCTTTTAACTGAAACTAAAATATTGTCATACTGCGACATAAAGCGAGTTAGATTCGCTTCGATGTTATCTTTGCTTAAAATAATTTTCATGTTGTTAGTTGTTCTAATGTCCCAAGTGTACCTAGAAGATAAGGAAACTTGCGCAATTTTTAATTGTTTTTTATCTAAAATACTTTGCATTTTTTTATACTCCAATGCTATATAACTTGCCGTTCCTTCTGGTCCAAAAAAAAGCGGCAAATCTTCATCGGATGCCCCGTGAAAAATTTCACCATTCTCATTAACTAAGGCTATCGCACCCCATCTTCCTATTGCCTGATGTTCTTCAACAAAAACTTCTAATCGATCTGGCCACACTCTTCTTAAACTGACATTTCTAATCCAAGGTAGTTTTGTAAACGCTTCCTTAGTGCTATACAAATCTAAAGAAAAAAAGTTACCTTTAACAAATCGATCTGAGATCATGCTAACTTGATCTTCATCTAAATGTTGATATTGACCTACAACTTTAATTTCTCGTATCGGAAATTTAGCAAAATGCATAAATCGATAGCTAAATAAAAAAAGTATCAAAATAATATTAAGTAAAAATACCAAATTACCTAACCAATAAATTTTTAAATAGTTATTTAACATCTGCAGTTTTTAATATTTCTAAAACTAATTGATCAAAATTAATACCAATTTCTTTAGCTGCCATAGGTACCAAGCTATGGCTTGTCATTCCAGGCGAAGTATTCACCTCTATAAAATAATGATGGCCTTGTTGATCCATCATAAAATCGACACGACCCCAACTGGAACAGCCAATCGCTTTAAAAGCCTCGAGCGCTTCTTGTGCGATGAGAGCTTCTTTGTCTTTTTCAATACCTGAAGGACAAATATATTGCGTATCATCTTTAAGATATTTAGCTTCATAGTCATAAAACTCATTGCTCGGTTTAATTTTAATGACTGGTAGCGTTTTATTATTCACAATTGCCACGGTATATTCTTCACCATCTACAAATTTTTCAACAATTACATTTGCATCAATTTTCGATGTCTTTAAAAAAGCTTCTTTATATTGTTGTTCGTTTTTAATCTTATCAATTCCAATACTTGAACCTTCATTCGATGGCTTTATAAAAAAAGGCAAACCAATTGAATTGACGATATCCGCATAAGAAGTGCTCTCAGTCACCTGTAAAAAATCTGGTGTTGAAATATTAAGTGACCGCCATAGTAATTTTGTTTTGAGCTTGTCCATGCCAATTGCAGAGCTTGCAGAGTTACTGCCTGTGTATGCAACATTTTTTGATTTTAGAAAAGCTTGCATAGAACCATCTTCGCCACCGCGTCCATGAAGAGCTATAAAGACCCTGTCATAAGTTTTAATTTCTTCAATGTCTCTATCAGACGGGTCAAAAGTTTCAGTTTCAATACCTAAGCGTTTTAGTGCATGGAATACAGCATCACCACTTAAGAGCGAAACAGCCCTTTCGTTTGAGTCTCCTCCCATTAGCACTGCCACTTTCCCGAAGTTGGTCATCAATTTAGAAAGTCACCTAAAATTTTGACTTCTCTTTCAAGCTTGATCCCTTTTCTTTTAAATACTTCAGATTCAACATGATCAATAATATCCTCGATATCTTTTGCAGATGCTTTGCCCAAATTGATAATAAAATTCGCATGTTTGTCTGATACTTCTGCATTGCCAACCCTGTAACCTTTTAATCCGCACTCTTCAATGAGTTTTGCGGCAAAAGTATCTTTAGGATTTCTAAAAGTTGAACCAGCTGTAGGCCAATTGAGAGGTTGTGTATTTTTTCTATGATTAAGATATTCCTTAATTTTACTTTCCGGGTCAGCTGTCATATCTTTTTTGAAATTAAACCAAGCACCTACAAACCATTCATTTAATTTGGGCTTAACTACTTCACGATAGGAAATCAAAAATTCATTTTTTAGTCTTGTGACTATATTTCCTTCTTCATCGATCATATTCACTTGGGTCACATAATTCCATGTTTCAGAACCGTAACATCCAGCATTCATTGCCAATGCTCCTCCTACAGTGCCTGGAATACCAGCAAAAAATTCTCCGCCAACATAATGTTCTTTAGCAAGATTTTTTGCGATCTTTGCACATGTGTTACCTGCTTCTGCATACACACTATCATCAGTCATTTGAATTTCATTCAAAGCAGCATGTATGACAATAACTGTTCCACGAATTCCTCCGTCTCTTACCAAGACATTTGATCCCAATCCAATGAAAGTGAGAGGCTTTAAATATTTTCCTTCCTTTAAGAAATTTTTTAGTTCTTCTAAATTTTTGGGGGTAAATAAATTGTCGGCGGCTCCACCTACACGCCAACTGTTGTATTTGTTTAATGACTCATTCTTGAAAATTAATGCATTTGTCATGTGTTCACAATACTCAATATATCCTTCGTTACTCTTCCTACTGAACCTGCACCCATTACTATTAAAATAGAATCCTGGTCAATTTGTTGAAGTGCTGTTTTAGCCAATACCCCAATGTCTTTCTCAAAATAAACTTTGTTTGTAATTTTATTCATACGATCCATCATTGCTATGGAATTTACCCCTGGAATTACTTTTTCACCAGCCGAATAAATATCAGTGAGAAGAACTTTATCTGCTTTTTGGAGCACTCTTACAAACTCATCAAAACAATCTCTTGTTCTAGTATAGCGATGAGGCTGAAAAACAAGGTGAATAGATTTATTGGGATAAGCATCCCGCGCTGCATCAAGGACAGCTTCAATTTCAACAGGATGATGTCCATAGTCGTCTACGAGAGTAAAAGATTTTTTATCAAAGATTAAATCTTTATAAGTTTCGAATCTACGTCCCACGCCTTTGAAATGCTTTAAGGCATCAATTGTTTTGGAAATCGGTATCTCAAGCTGATCAGCTAATGCTATTGCAGCTAATGCATTTCTCACATAATGCTTTCCTGGTAAATTCAAAGTCATTTCTTTTTTAACGACATCAGAGTGTTTTATCGTCACTTTAAAATGCATTTTGCCTGCATCTGCTTCAACTTCTTCAGCATGTACATCTGCATCATCAGACAAGCCATATGTGATAATAGGTCTAGAAATTTCAGGAAGAATAGATTTAATAACAGGATCGTCAATACACACAATCACCACACCATAAAAAGGTAATCGATGTATGAATTCGATATAAGTTTTCTTGAGTTTATCAAAATCATTGTCATATGTTTCCATGTGATCTTGATCAATATTTGTCACAATAGAATAAACTGGCGTCAAATGTAAAAATGATGCATCCGATTCATCAGCTTCCACAACAATATATTCACCATTACCTAGTTTGGCATTTGCATTCAAAGAAGAAAGTCTTCCACCAATTACGTAGGTCGGATCCATAGAGGCTTCTGCCAATATAGAGGCTATTAAACTTGTTGTTGTTGTTTTACCATGAGTACCAGCTACAGCAATACCTTTTTTAAATCGCATCAATTCTGAGAGCATTTCCGCTCTCGGCATAATCGGGATTTTATTTTTTATAGCAGCTTTTAATTCGGGGTTGTCTTTATCTATTGCTGAAGAGATAACAATGACATCAATATCTTTAATATTCTCTGCTGCATGATTAATAAAAATCTTAATGCCAAGCTCTTTTAATCTTGCAGTAACTGGCGAATCCTGAATGTCGGAGCCGGAGACAAAATAACCTAGGTTATGCATCACTTCTGCAATACCGCTCATGCCTGAGCCACCTACACCTACAAAATGAATTCGGTTGATATTGTGTTTCATTTTTTAATTAATCGCTCACATGCTTGATAAATCATTTCTTCAGGTTTTGTTCCCTTATTTTCTAATGCAGCTTTAGACATTTTTAAGCATTCATTTCTTGTCATGCCTTTAAGTAAACCACTTAATAATTCGGTTGTGAGTTCCTCCTGAATTATAAGTCGCGCTGCCTTCTTATCACTTAAGTATTTTGCGTTATAAAACTGATGATTATCTACAGCAAAAGGGAATGGCACTAAAATACTAGGAATTCCCGCTGCCGAAAATTCAGATACCGTGAGGGCGCCAGATCTTGCTATGACAAGGTCTGCCCATTCATACACTTTTTCAATATGGTCCAAATAAGACCTGCAGTCGGCTTTAATGCCACATTTTTTGTAATTTACTTTTAATTCTTCAAAATGCTTCTCACCAGATTGATGAATGATGATGGGTCTATCTTTAAGATTGATTTGTTTAATACTTAAAGGAATCGTATCGTTAAAAAATTTAGCTCCCAAACTACCGCCTACTATAAGTAATCTTAAAGGGCCTTTTCTATTCTTAAATCTTTGGACTGGGGATTTGATTTGTCTAATTTCATCTCTTACTGGATTGCCAATCTTATGAGAGGCTCGTATTAATTTAATAGGAAACGCGGAATATATTTGTGTTGCGATCATTGCTAATAATTTATTGGTAAGGCCTGGAATCGAATTTTGTTCATGCACAATGAGTGGCCTACCCATAAGCCTCGCCATAAGGCCGCCCGGAAACGAAACATAACCACCCATAGCAATTACGACATCTGGCTTTTCTTTTTTGATTGCTTTTGCACATTGTGTTAATGCGATCAAGAGCTTAAATGGAAGCTTTAACCAACTCAAAAGGTTTTTACCTCTAACGCCAGTAATGTCAATCATCACTTTTTGATAGGGCTTTTTATCGATCAATTTATTTTCCATGCCATGAGAAGTTCCAAGCCATGTGATTGACCAACCTTTAACTTTTAAATAATCGGCGATCGCAATGCCCGGATAGATATGTCCTCCGGTACCTCCTGCGATAATCAATATTTTTTTATTCGATTTCACGTATTTAAATTCCTCTTAAGCCCCTTCGATTTTCCCAGTCAATCCTAAGTAATATTGCAAGCGCAATCATATTGGCTAGTAAGCCGCTGCCGCCATAAGATAAAAGTGGTAACGTTAATCCCTTTGTAGGGAGAAGCCCCATATTCACACCCATATTCATAATGCCTTGAACACCAAACCAAATACCAATACCCTGCGATAATAATGCAGCATAATAATTTTCGTTTATGATGGCTTCCTTGGCGATTCCAAAAGCACGAATCACTAACCAAGAAAATAATCCAATAACAACGAGCACTCCAACAAAGCCAAGTTCTTCAGCTAAAACCGCTAAAATAAAATCTGTATGCGGCTCAGGTAAATAGAGTAACTTCTCAACACTCCCTCCTAGTCCCACACCAAACATTTCGCCTCGACCAAAAGCCATTAATGAATGTTGTAGTTGGTAATTTTTTGTTAATGAATCTGACCAAGGATCTAAAAAGCTTAATCGACTGGTGCGATAAGTCGCGGCATGAATAATCCCCCATATTGCAGCAGGCGATACAAAGAGCAACCCCAATAGAATATTTTTATTAATTCCACCTAAAATTAAAATTAAGGCAGCAATGACAGAGATGACAGCAAGTGCACCGAAATCTGGTTCTTTAATTAACAACAGGCCTACAACAACAATCGCTGAAGCCATGGGTAAAAAGCCTTTTAAGAAAGTGCCAATTTCTTTAGATTTTCTCAATACGTAATCAGATGCATACATCGCAACGAATAACTTCATGAATTCTGAAGGCTGTAAATTAAATACAATCAGTGAAAGCCACCGACGACTTCCATTTACTTTATGTCCTATTCCAGGAATTAAAACCAAAATAAGCAAGAATAGTCCAATTAAAAATAAATAAGGCGAGGCTCTTTGCCACCAGCGAATGGGAATTAAAAAGGTAATAAATCCTGCAATGGTACCAATACCAATAAATAAGGTTTGTCTAATTAAAAAATACGAGGAAGAATTTCCAAATTTTTTTGCAGTCTCAGCCAGAGCAATCGATGATGAATATACCATCACAAGACCTATCCCAATTAAGATCATAGACACCCAAAATAAACCATGATCAAACGATGGCTTATCAATCATAGATTTATTAGAAAATTTATCTAACATGACTCTCTTTTAGCTTTTTTACGCAAGCCTTAAAAAGATTGCCGCGCTCTACATAATTTTTAAACATATCTGTGCTAGCGCACGCTGGAGACAATAAAACAACATCACCCGTTTTTGCTAACTCAAAAGATTTATATATGGCATCTTCAAGATTTTTTTCAATATGTGTTGGGATGGATGAAGCACTAAAAGCTTTTTGCATAATCTCAGCATCCTTACCAATTAGGGCAACATGCTTAATTTTATTTTTTATTACATTCATCAAAGGGCTAAAATTTTGATTTTTTCCATCACCACCTGCCACTAATAAAATTGGTTTGGTCATGCTTTTTATTGCAGCAATTGTTGCTCCTACATTCGTACCTTTTGAATCGTTATAAAAATCGATTCCTGAAAAAGAATCTACATATTCAACACGATGTGGTGGCGCATTAAATGCAGCTAATACTTTTTTAATTGTGGCGTCAGGAATATTAAAGGGCTCACAAAGTGCTAAAGCAGCCATGACATTCTGAATATTATGAGCGCCTTTCAGTTTAATTTCATCTAAAGAGATAATTTCAAGATTGCCCTTTGCAATAAAATATTGATTGCCATTCTTTTTAATACCATAATTTATTTCATCAAAATGATTTCCAAATGTCACAGAGTCAATTTTAATTAGCGGTTTAAGATAATCATCCTCTCTATTTAAGATACATTTTTTGGCATGATTAAATATTCGATATTTCGCTTTAGCATATTCATTTATGGAGCTATATCGATCCATGTGATCTTCAGAGATATTCAATATAGCTGCAGTCTCAAGAGTTAAAGAGTAGGTGCTTTCTAACTGGTAACTCGATAATTCGAGCACATAAACTTCGGGTGCTTTTTGAGTTAAAGTATTTAAAATCGGAGTGCCGATATTACCTCCGATAATAGTTGCAATACCTGAGGCCTTTAGTAAGTCACCTACAAGTGAGGTGACGGTCGTTTTGCCGTTAGAGCCAGTGATGCCGATCACTTTTGAATTTACTGATTTCACTTGAGCAAATATTTCAATATCGCCTATTACAGGTATCCCTCTATCTAAAGCAGTTTCAACATAGCTTTCTTTTAATGATACTCCTGGGCTAATAACAATTAATTCAATATCATTAATAATGCTTTCATTAAATGTTTGTCCAGTTAAAAATTCGATATGTTTAAACTTCGCCTTAATTTCGCTAAGACCTTCAATATTTGTTCGAGTGTCAATCGCTTTAATCAAGCACTCTTTGTTAGCCAAGAAATTCAACACTGATTGACCTGTGTCTCCTAGACCAATCACTAAGACTCTTTTTTTGTTGAAATTATTGATCATCTAATCTTTAGCGAAGAGATGCCAATTAACACAAGCATCATAGTGATGATCCAAAATCTAACGACAACTTGAGTCTCTTTCCAGCCTTTTTTTTCATAATGATGATGCAGTGGCGCCATAAGAAAGATTCGTTTTCCAGCGCCATATTTAAATTTTGTGTATTTGAAGTACATGACTTGGATGGCTACAGAGAAAGTCTCTATTACAAAAATTCCACCCATGATAAATAGTACAATTTCTTGCCTCACAATAACTGCAATCGTCCCAATAGCAGCGCCAAGTGCAAGCGCACCCAAATCTCCCATAAAGACTTCCGCAGGGTAAGTGTTAAACCACAAGAAGCCAAGACCTGCGCCCGCCATAGCGGTACAAAAGATAGCCAATTCTCCAGCGCCACTGATATAGGGTATGCCCAGATATTTCGCTATAACGTAATTACCAGCAACATAAGCAAATACTCCTAAGGCACTTGCGACCAAAACTGCTGGCATAATAGCTAGCCCATCAAGTCCGTCTGTAAGATTTACAGCATTACTGCTTCCTACAATAACGATATAACTCAAGAGAATAAAAGTAAGTCCATTCATTGAAAAACTTACGTCTTTAACAAAAGGTAGAATTAGAGATGTCTGTTCAGGCGTCACTGCGCTAGACCAAAGATACGAAGATGCTCCAAGACCTATGATGGATTGCCATAAATATTTTTGTCCCGCACTAATGCCATTCGGGTCTTTATAGATTACTTTTTTTAGGTCATCTATAAATCCAATAAGACCAAATCCAAGTGTCACAATCAAAAGCACCCAAATATAATTATTTTTTATATCCGCCCAAAGCAATGTCGACACAATAATAGATACCAATATTAAGCCACCGCCCATTGTGGGTGTCCCTGTTTTAATAAGATGATCTTTAGGGCCATCTGATCTCACCGCTTGGCCAATGTTATATTGATTGAGTTTTTTAATGAGCCAGGGGCCAAAAGCAAAAGAAATAACTAAGGATGTGATCGTCGCCATTACTGCTCTTAACGTAATATAGTTAAATACATTAAAGCCGTGAATTTCTTTAGCTAAAAATTTAAATAATTCGAGTAACATATTTTTTATCTTTCTTAAAAATTTTAAGTAAGCCCTTCTATCACTTCTTCCATTTTCATAAAACGAGAGCCCTTCACAAGCACACATGCATCTTTTTCTATTTTGGATTTAACGTATCTAATCAGCTCTTTTTTATTACCAAACCATTTTGCATTGCCCTTGCATTTAGCAATTGTATGTTTAGTAAGTTGCCCTATACCTACTACATCCTCTATTTTTCTTTTATTGATATAAGTTCCTATAGAAGCATGGTATTGCGCTGCTTTCTTGCCAAGCTCGCCCATATCGCCAATAATTAAAATTTTTCTACCGTCTTGATTAGCTAATACATCAATAGCAGCTCGCATCGATTCAGGGTTGGCATTATAGGTGTCATCAATAATTACTGCCCCATTCAATCCTTTTTTAACTTCCAATCTTCCTTGGACAGGTTTAACAGCCTCAATGCCTTTTTTAATAGTTTTAAGTGGAATTTTTAGAGCGATTGATGAAGCAATCGCTGCAAGTGCATTTTTTAAATTATGCTTACCTTGTAATTTCAACTTAATACCAATCTGTCCTTTAGGCGTGTGAATATGGGAAATATCTCGTAATGTTTTATAGAAATAAACATCAGCTTTTTTATCTAAACCAAATGAAATAATTTTTTTAGTTCGAGCTGCATTTTTCATCAGGCTGTAAAATTCGTCATCTCGATTTATGATTGCTATGCCATCTTTTTTTAAACCTTCAAATATTTCTGATTTGGCTTTTGCAATACCTTTTTTGGAGCCAAAAAATTCAATATGAGCTTCAGCGATATTTGTAATGACTGCAACATTGGGCCTTGCAATCTTACTCAAATAACTAATTTCACCCTTATGATTCATTCCCATTTCTACCACAGCACACTTTTGAGTTTTTTCTAGATTCAACAAAGATAACGGAAGTCCAATATCATTATTAAAATTTCCTTGGCTCATAAGTAATTTCTTATTGCTTTTTAAATGAGCTGACACGATGCTTGCTATCATTTCTTTTGTAGTTGTTTTCCCATTACTTCCAGTAATAGCTACTAAAGGTATTTTTGATTGTGACTTCCAATATTGAGCAATTTTCCCTAACGCTTCACGTCCATTTTTTACGATGATTTGATTTTTTAATTCTTTTTGATTGCGCGTAACAATCGCAGCAATAGCTCCTTTTTGAATGGCATTAGATGCAAATTGATCTCCGTCAAATTTCTCTCCCTTGATCCCAATAAAAAGATCGCCCTTATGAATATTGTTGCTATCAATAGAAATGTGCTTAATTTTTTTCTTAAGGAGGGTCACATCTCCTTTATAATCTCCAGCAACAATTTTTTTAATTTGATTTAAAGTAATTTGCATTAATGTGTCTTGTAATGTTTAAGCGCATTTTTCGTGCATTTTTGATCGCTAAAGGGATACCGAATACCGTTAATTTCTTGATACTTTTCATGTCCCTTGCCAGCAATAAGAATTACATCCTCTTTTTTTGCAAATTGAATTGCCTTTTCAATTGCTTTGTCTCTCTTGATTTCAATCTTAAATGACCCTTTCATGAATTTACTTATTTCATTGACAATTTTTTTAGGGCTTTCATTTCTGGGATTATCTGAAGTAATAAAACTCATATCAGCTAATTTTGAAACTGCTTTTGCCATGGCCTGTCTTTTGCCGGTGTCTCGATTTCCGCCACAACCAAATACACAAATAAGCTTGCCATAGGTTTTTCCTTTTAATGTCTCGAGTGCTTTTTGAAGGGCATCTGGTGTATGAGCGTAATCAATAAATACTTTTGGTGTAGATTTTTTTCCTATTTTTTCCATTCTTCCTGGCACCTGAGAAATACAGGCTAATTGTTTTATAATTTTTTTTATTTCAAAACCAGAGCTAATAAGAGAGCTCACGACTGCTAATACATTGTAGACATTAAATTCTCCAACTAAAGGCACATCTACTTGATATATTTCTTTCTTAAAATGTAATCTGAACGTTGTTCTAGACGTAGAATAATTAATATGTGTGGCTCTAATATCACCACCTTTAATACCATAAGTGATCACCTTTAATTTGTTTTTAGCAAGCGATGTCTTTAGTTTTTTTCCATATACATCATCTATATTGATTACAGCTACTTTTAGTGATGGAAAATGAAATAATTTTTTCTTTTCATTAAAATAGTTTTTAAAATTGAGGTGGTAATCTAAATGGTCTCGAGATAAATTCGTAAACACCGCAACATCAAAGTGAATGCTATTCACTCGGCCCTGCGCTAGAGCATGTGATGAAACTTCCATCACCACTGATTTAACATGATTTTCTTTAAAGTCTTTAAAGATGCGATGGTTTGAAATTGCATCTGGCGTTGTATAAGCGTGATTTTTTAGTTTTTTACAACCATAACCAAGTGTTCCAATTAACCCAGTTTTTTTACCTAAAATATTTTGAAGTTCTGCTATCCAATATGTGCATGAAGTTTTTCCATTTGTTCCAGTTACACCTATGGTGTATATTTTTTTTGAAGGCTCTTTATAAAAAATATGTGCTATTTCACCTTCTTTATTTTTTAAATCATCAATGGAAAGATGAGGTACATTCCAAGATTTTTTCCATACAAAATCTTTTTTTTCATAAAAAATTGCTTTTGCTCCTTTTTTAATCGCTTCAGGAATATAATTTCGTCCATCAAAATGCAAGCCTGGATAGGCAAGGAAGAGAGTATTCTTTTTTACGAACCTACTATCGTTTGATATATCAGAAAGGTGAAGTCCAATCTTTTTTAACTCACTTTTCATATCGTATCTTTAGGCTCTGCTTTCTCGAGCTGAGGCGTTGTATTTGTCAGTTTATTGTCTTGAGGCACATTTAATATTTTCATTACACCTGTCATGACATTGCTAAATACCGGTGCTGCGACTGCTCCACCAAAATGACTGCCTACGGTTGGCTCGTCGATCATAATAGCCATAATAATTCTAGGATTCGTTGCAGGGATTAATCCTACAAATGAACCTATATTTTTATTTTTTTCGTATTTTCCGTTATTTAATTTTTCTGCTGTACCAGTTTTACCAGCCACCCTATATCCTTTTACTTTTGCATTACTACCAGTACCATCTTCAATGACGCTTTCCATCATTTCAACCATAGTTTTAACGGTTTCTTTCTTAAATACTTTCGTTCCCATAACCGCTTCATTTCGCTTATACAATGTAATAGGTTTTAATTCTCCGTCGTTAGCAAAAACCGTATATGACTGTGCTAACTGAAGCAATGTTAAATTGACACCTCCATAACCATAAGACAATGTAGCTTGACCTACTATTCCCCAGTTTTTATAATTTTTTAAAACACCGCCTACCTCTCCGGGAAATCCAATATTTGTTCTCATACCAAAGCCAACTTTATTTAAAGTACCCCAAAGATTTCTTGGTTCTTGCATAAGACCGATTCTTGCTGCACCTACATTTGAAGATTTTGCAATGACCTCGGAAACTGTCATTGAGAGACGTCCCGGTTCTGCATGTGCGTCATGAATCGTGAAAGATCCAATCTTCATGAATCCTGCAGAAATATCAATATTCTGAGTAGGCCGAACTAATCCACTATCTAATGCAGCTGAAACTACAAAGGGTTTCATAGTAGACCCTGGCTCAAAAACATCAGTCACAGCTCTATTTCTTGTAGGGCCATTTCCAGCATTTAAATTATTTGGGTTATAAGTTGGTAAATTGGCTAAAGCTAAAATTTCGCCTGTTTTTGCATCAATAACTACAGCTGAGCCTGCTTGCGCTTTATGGTCTTCAATCGATTTTGCTAACTCTCTATAAGTTAAATATTGAATTCTCCGGTCAATAGATAAAGTAATGTCATTTCCTTCTTGAGGCAATTTAATATCGTCGATATCGTCAACAAAACGTCCTAGCTTATCCTTTAATACTTTTCTTCGGCCCGCAATACCGGAGAGCGATCTATTCTGAGCTTTTTCAATGCCTTCTACACCCACATTTTCCATACTGGTAAAACCCACTAAATTAGCTGTGACTTCTCCTGCCGGATAAAATCTTTGGAAATCATTCTCAAAACCTATGCCAGGAATCTTCAGAGCTTTAATCTGATCTGCATCACTGGGTGGTACACGTCTTTTAAGGTACACATTTTCTTTGGTGCTATTAAATATTTTGTCATCAATTTCATTACTGCTTAATTTAAGAATGGTTTCTAATTGAATCCTTTGCTCTTTAGTCATTTTTACTTTTGCGATTTTTGGATTGGCATTAACTGAAAAGACAGGCGTACTAAGTGCCAAAATATTGCCATTTCTATCCGTGATCTTTCCACGATCAGCTGCTAGAGAAATAATACGGTTACTTGTTGCGGTAGCTTTTTCTTGCAAGAAACCTTTATTTAACCCTTGCAAATATAAAGCGCGAACAATAAGCGTAAAGAATCCTAATAAAAATAAAATCAATATCCATCTTCGTCGAACGCCTGATAATTCGAAGAATGTTTTTTCAAC
>JBEGSH010000004.1:0-8780 GCA_041180025.1 Pseudomonadota bacterium
GACTTGTGACATTAATTTCTGTTAGATAATCTCCAATGACATCTATTCCAACGAAATGAAGACCTTCATTTAATAGTTTTTTACCCACGATCGTGGCTATCTCCATATCTCTTTTTGAAAGAGCTTGTGCAACTCCTTGCCCACCTGAGGCAAGATTGCCTCGCGTTTCACCTTCCATAGGAATGCGAGCTAACGCATAAGGAAAAGGGTTGCCTTCGATAATGACAATTCGTTTATCACCCAATTTAATTTCTGGAATATATTGCTGCGCCATGATCATTTGATGTCCATGATTGGTCATAATTTCTAAAATGACATTAAGGTTTTTTTCAAATTCACTGACACGAAAAATATTTTTGCCGCCCATACCATCGAGGGGTTTTAAAATGATATCGCCATGATCTTTAAAAAATTGCTTCACGATTTCTGGATTAGCGGTCACTAATGTTTTAGGAATGAGTGTATCGAATTGAAGTATCGATATTTTTTCATTCCAGCTTCTAATGGAAGAAGGTTTATTGAATACCTTCACATTTGATTTTTCAGCGATATCTAACAAATAAGTGGTATGAAGATAAGCTTGATCGACCGGTGGATCTTTCCTCATAAAGAGCGCATGAAAAAATGAAACGGGATGTGTTTCGTAGGTTTTTGCATGCTTAGGGAACATATCTAAATCAAAACGATATGTTCTACAAAATAATTGGTTGGCCTCAATATATAGATCATGCTGCAAACAAAAATAAACTTCATGATTTTGTTTAACCGCTTCTTTCATTAAAGCTAGTGTTGAATCCTTCTTTAACTGAAGTGATTGCGGTGGGTCGATAATAAAAAGAATAGGCATCATTTATTGATTGATCGGGTCATGTGTTTCAAGTTCAATAGACGCTGCAAGAAGAGCCAATCTCGCAATGACACCATAAGCATAGAATCGATTTGGTGTTGAAAGAGGCGATTCGTCAATTTCAGGCGTAGAACAAGAAGTTTCAAAGGCTAAAGGCACAAAATGCATACCGGGTGCATTAAGGTTTTCATCTTTACCACGCGAGGTATGCACGCGGTAAAAACCACCAATCACAAAATGATCTATCATGTAAACCACAGGCTCGGCCACTGCCTCATTAATACATTCTTCAGAATAGACCCCTTCTTGAATAATCACCTCTGATACTTCAAGACCTTCTTTAACGACAGACATTTTATTCCGTGATTTTCTATTTAAATTTCTTAATTCATCGCCATCTTTGACTGTCATGATACCCATGCCATAAGTGCCAGCATCTGCTTTCACAATCACAAAAGGCTCATGTTCAATTTTGTATTCCTTATATTTCAATCGAATCTTCGTTAAGATTTGATCTACTTTTTCCGCAAGCTCATCTTCTCCTTGCCTTGCATGAAAGTCAATTTGACTCGCATGATCAAAATAAGGATTGATGAGCCAAGGGTCTACTTTAATAAACTCAGCAAATGATTTGACGACCTCATCATAAGCTTTAAAGTGCTGAGATTTTCTGCGCGTTGCCCAACCGGCATGAAGAGGAGGGATTAAATTTTGTTCAAGATTTTTTAAAATTTCAGGAATGCCAGCAGACAAATCATTATTTAACAATATGGCGCATGCATCAAAATTACCGAGCGTTTTATTTTCAAGTACTAATCTATTTTTAATGCGTTTGAGAGGTTCAATAAGTAAAGATTTATTATCTTCAACAGGAATGGTTAAGGGTTCAATAATAGATTCATCTAAACTACCAATACGGACATCTAAGCCCGATTTTCTTAAAATATTTTTTAACTCAAACAAATTTTTTAAGTAATAAATATTTCGTGTGTGATTTTCAGGAATGATGAGGAGTCGATGCGCTTCAGGGCACACTTTCTCGACTGCTACCATCGCGGCTTGAACGGAAAGCGATAAAAAATCTGGATTTAAATTATTAAATCCGCCTGGAAAAAGATTGGTGTCGACAGGGGCTAATTTAAATCCTGCATTTCTTAAATCAACAGATGCGTAAAAAGGTGCAGCATGTTCTAGCCATTGTGTGCGAAACCAATGTTCAATATTTGCCATTTCATGAATGAGATGTTTTTCTAATGAAAGAAGCGGGCCCGTGAGTGCCGTTTTTAAATGAGGAACCATCTAGTTCTGTGCCTCATGAGCTTGAAGATCTGCATGGTAGCTACTCCTCACCATAGGCGCACTTGCGACTGATGAAAATGACATATGGATCGCTTCTTCTTTTAAAGTATCAAATTCTTTTGGATCTACGTAGCGATCTACAGGAAGATGATGAGCGCTTGGCTGCAAGTACTGCCCAAGCGTCAGCATTTCAACTTTATGCGTTCTTAAGTCTTTCATAACTTCTATAATTTCAGTGTTAGTTTCACCTAGTCCTAACATCAGACCTGATTTGGTTGGTATGTTTGGAAATTTTAATTTGAAATGAAGCAGTAAATTAAGCGAATGTTGATAGTCCGATCCCGGACGTGCTTTTTTATAGAGTCTTGGAATGGTTTCAAGATTATGATTAAACACATCAGGAGGCATCAAGCTTAAGATATCGAGAGCTTTATCAAGGCGACCTCTAAAATCAGGCACTAAAATTTCAATTTTAGTATGAGGCGAAATGTTACGGATTTCTTTAATACAATCGACAAAATGTTGTGCGCCACCATCACGTAAATCATCACGATCGACACTTGTAATCACGACATATTTCAAATTAAGTTCTCGAATAGTTTGCGCTAATTTTTTTGGTTCTTCCGTATCAGGCGGCAAAGGTCTGCCATGACCAACATCACAGAACGGACACCTTCTTGTACAAAGATCACCGAGGATCATAAATGTCGCAGTGCCGTGACTAAAGCATTCACCAATATTAGGGCAGCTTGCTTCTTCACATACGCTATGAAGATTATTTTTTCTTAAAATGGATTTAATTTCGTTGAATCGCTGGCTTTGAGGAAGTTGCATTTTGATCCAATGTGGCTTCGCTTTAATGGGCGCTTCAATAATTTTGATAGGAATTTTAGAAGTCTTCTCAAAATCAGTTTCTTTAATACCTATGGGTTTTGAAGTATGGGGTTTCATGACTTTAAATTGAGTAATTGATGTTTAATATCGTTCGCAATTTCTAGACCGATATTTTCAATTGATACATCATTTATAAATGTTTTTAATTGTGTCATTTGTAAATTTTTATAACCACAAGGATCAATCGCTTCAAAAGGGGATAAATCCATATCAATATTTAAGCTTAAGCCATGATATGAAGCATGGTTTTTGATGCGCAACCCTAGAGATGCAATTTTCTTATTTCCAATATATACCCCAGGAGCTTCTATTTTAGCACTGGCTTTGATATCGCGACGGGATAAAAAATTAACGATACTTTTTTCAATCAATGTCACGAAAGATCTAATGGTGAGATGATAGCGTTCAAGGTCAATAAGCGGATAGATAACGAGCTGTCCTCGGCCGTGATAGGTAATTTTTCCACCGCGATCCACATGAAGGACTGGAATATCATCCCTTAAAGGTGCTTTAAAATCTTTACGGTTTAAACCTAATGTATAGATAGCTTCATGTTCGGTAATCCATATTTCATCCGGCGTGGACTCATTTCTTTTGGAAGTAAAATTTTTCATCTCATGCCATGTGTATTCATAAGGCGTGAGCCCAAGATATTTGACGTGGATAGCCATAAAATTACAGAACGACTTTGATCATGGGATGTGATGAAAGTGATCGATAGATATCATCTAACTCAGGCTTACTTTTGACATAAACAAAGCAAGTCAAACTGATATAGCGACCTTCACTACTTCCTTTCATCTCGATTGTGCTTGGATCAAATTTTTCATTTTTTTGCTTGATGATTTCAATGACAGTGGATGTAAATTTATCATGAACTTCTCCCATGATTTTAATAGGAAAGTGACATGGAAATTCAATGAGGGTTTCGGGTGATGTGCTTTGATCTGACACTTAATTCTTTTCTTTGGCAAGTACAAAAATACTAATTTTTATTTTTGATTTAATAAGATCGGCAATGTTATTTGCCTCATCTTTCGAATTAAAAGGACCGATCACTACATGAAATAAATCCTCTGAAAATTGTTTTTTAAATGGCGGCGTATTTTCCAACTTCATCTCTGCGAGTTGTTTTAACAAAAGATCCGCATTTTTTTCATTTTTAAAGGCGCCAGCTTGGATATAAAGCGGCTCGTTCGTGATTGCCGTTTCGGGCGACTTCGCTTGTGAGGCGCTTACTTCTTTTTCTTTTATTTTTTCATAAATGATATCAGGTGTTTTTTTGAGAGCACTAAATTGTCTCGGATCAATAAGCTCTACTTCTACCGGACCACTTCCTTTATCAGATAGTCTTAATTTGTATGCTGCAGCAAATGATAAGTCAATGACGCGATCTTTTTTAAATGGACCTCGATCGTTAATTCTCACAATCACACTTTTACCATTTTCAGTATTGGTGACTCGGACATAACACGGTATGGGGAGTGTGGTATGAGCACCTGTCATGCCATACATATCATAGGTTTCTCCCACGGATGTTTTTTTACCGTGATAACGTTTACCGTACCAAGAGGCGATACCTTTTTCTTTGTAAGGAAAAAATGACGTCATAGGGGTATATTTATTATCAAGCGCAATGTAGGGTTGATTTGCACGCGCATAAAAAGGCTCCACTTTAGGTGTTGCATCAGGAATAGCATCAATATTTTCAGGTGGATTATCGCCTGGCCCATCATCGAGGTAATAACCACCACCTTTTTTTGAAGGCATAGCTACAGTCTCTTTTTTGAAAGAGGGAACACTCGCACAGCCTGTCAGTACAGAAATAAGTATCAGGACGGAAAAAATTTTAATCATTAAGATGATCCCACAAGCTCTTTATGCGAATGCACACTCATTAATATACCAAAGCTAATTAAAATAATCGTCATTGATGTTCCACCAAAACTAATGAGCGGCAAAGGAACTCCCACCACAGGCATGATGCCACTCACCATGGCGATATTAATAAAAATATAAGTAAAGAAAGTAAGTCCAATATTAGCAGCCAGAAGCCTCGTAAATGTATTTTTTGCTTGAGAAGCAATCATGAGACTTCGACCAATAATGAATGCATAAAGTCCCAAGAGAAGAAGATTACCTAATAGACCAAACTCTTCACTAAAGACTGCAAAAATAAAATCGGTTGTTCTTTCAGGTAAGAAATCAAGTTGACCTTGTGTACCATTAAGCCAGCCTTTACCGATAAGACCTCCCGATCCCATGGCAATCGAAGATTGAATGGTATGATATCCAGACCCTAATGGATCTTGGCTTGGATCTAATAAAATGAGTAGTCTATTTTTTTGGTAGTCATGTAAATGTGTCCAAATGATAGGTGTTAGTGAAAAAAGACCGATAGCACCCCCCACAATAAATTTCCAATTTAAGCCTGCCAAAAAAAGAATATATAAGCCTGATGCAGTAATTAATAGCCCTGTGCCTAAATCAGGCTGATTGATAATAAGGATCACTGGCAAAATAAAAAAGAGTGAGGCGATAAAATAGTCCATCGCATGTCGTTTATTTTCTCGCTTAGAAAGATACCAGGCCATAGCAACGGGGACTGCAATACGCATAATTTCAGAAGGCTGCATTTTAAAAAAGCCTAAATTTAACCAGCGTTTAGCACCATGACTCGATTGACCTACAAACATAACAGCAAAAAGCAATAATAAACCTATGATATATATGGGTAGGGCTAGTTTTTCATAATATTTAGGATGAGTTTTTGCGGTGATCCAAAGTAATATAAATCCAAGACCAATATAAAGTAGTTGATTAAGCACTAAAATCATATTTCGCCCTGAGGCGCTATAAAGGGTAAAAAGACCGACGACTAAAGCTGTGCTAATAAAGATCATCAAAATAGAATCAATATTTTTTTGTAAGCGCGAGGTTAAACGTTTTAGCATAGTGATCTTATTTTAATCGTGATATTCCGATTCAAGAGGGCTTACTTTATTTTCTTCTTTGTTTGAAGACACTTTTTTAAGTAAATAATAGTCCATTAATTTTCTTGCAATAGGTCCTGCTGTTGATCCGCCATGTCCGCCATTTTCAACAATCAAAGCAATGGCAATAGTGGGGTCTTCTGCAGGGGCATAAGCAATAAAAAGCGCATGATCACGATGCCTTTCATTCATACGATCAGGATTATATTTTTGATTCGCTTTCATCTCTACCACTTGAGCCGTTCCTGTTTTAGCCGCAATTTTATAAGGTGCCCCAGCGCCGACACTTGCAGCAGTGCCTCCAGGCTGAGTCACATTGATCATACCCTCTTTGACGAGTGACAAATGCTCAGGTTTGAAATGTAATGCTTGAATTGTTTTATTTTTAAATACTTCTATTTTGCCAGTCTGACTATTTTTAATTGATTGAATAAGTCTTGGCTGGATAGTAAGCCCACCATTAGCGAGTGTTGCGACCGCTTGTCCTAATTGCATCGGTGTGACGAGTGTGTATCCTTGGCCAATACTTGTAATAACAGTTTCACCTAAATACCAAGGCTTTTTAAACCTTTTTTGCTTCCATTCGGGTGACGGAAGTAACCCAGCATTTTCTCCAAACATATCAATATGGGTCGCTTTTCCAAAACCAAATTGAGATAAAAATTCAGATAATTTATTAATGCCTAATTCAATACCCAGGCCATAGAAGAATGTGTCACATGAAATCGTAATCGCCATCACAATATCGACAGTGCCATGCCCAAAAGGCTTCCAGTCTCTATAAGTATGGCCTGAGTTTGGAAGTGTAAAAAATCCGGGATCTTTAATATTAAAAGGAGGTTTACGAATATCGTTTTCTAAGGCTGCCAATGCGACAAAAGGTTTAATGGTTGACCCTGGTGGGTATAAACCATTGATAGCGCGATTCAGCATAGGCTTATCTAATGACTCGTTAAGCAACTTCCATTCATCAATATCAATGCCGCCTACAAAATGATTGGGATCGAAATTAGGGCGACTGACAAAAGCTAGGACCTCCCCATTTTTTGGATTAAGCGCTATAAGGGCACCCCGATATTTATTGAAAGCATTTTCAGCTATGTCCTGTAAATTTGCATCGATAGATAATGTAATAGTATCCCCTTCGATGGAAGACGTATTATTTAAAATACGGACTGCATTACCATTAGCATCAATTTCAACTTCTTGAAATCCAGTCGTGCCATGCAGCCTTGCTTCGTAGTATTTTTCAATGCCTAATTTTCCTATAGAATCCGTGCCTTTGTAATTCTGCTGCCAACCTAATTTTTTAATCGTTTCTTTATCTTCTTCATTGATACGATTGATATGGCCAATAAGATGTGAGGCAAATGAACCTTTGGGATAGCGTCTAAATAATCTAGACTTAATTTCAACACCTTCAAATCGTAATTTATTGGCAGCAAATCTCGCGGCTTCAATTTCGGATAAGTGAGTTTTGATAGGAATGCTATCTAAAGAAGAGCTCTCTTTTAAAATTTTTCTAAATTGTTTTAGATCGCTAACACTTAATTCGACAACAGGTTTTAGATTATCAATCGTTTTATTAAGGTTAGTAACTTTCGAAGGTGTGACTTCTAAGCTATATACAAAATAATTATCTGCCAAGATGATACCGTTGCGATCGAGTATAAGGCCCCGATTGGGTACATTGGGAATAACAGCGATACGATTATTTTCAGATAAGCCTTTGTAAAAATCGTATTTAAAAATTTGTAGGTAAAAAAAACGCCCAATGATCACTAAAAAAGCAATGGACATTAAACCTGTAAGAAGTGCCAATCTTTGCTTAAAAAAGTAGCGAGATTTATAGATATTTTGATTATTTTTTATAAAAGACATCTTAAAGATTAGGCGTCAGTTTTTAGAGATCTAATTTAAAGAATTTAAACTGAGTGAATAGATACCATATGAGTGCGGCAAATATACTTTGAAGAAAATAACTCGCTCCTGGGTAATGAAGATCGTGCATCACATTTATCACTAGCATAATGATTTGAGCGCTTAAAAATATAAAGAAAATATAAAACAATTGCTGATGTTTGTTGTTAAGCATGATTTTATTAATGAAATATTGCGCAATGAAATAACAAGACGCATAAGTCAATGCATATTGACCCAAAAGGTCTCCTATAAAAATATCCGTCACAAGACCTACACACCAAAATAACGAAATGGATACAGCATTTGGGTTTTTAAAGAACCAAAAAATAAGCGCGAGTAGAATAAAATCAGGTGTTAAATCAGTATTAAAAATATTGATATGAATAAGATTCATCATCGCGGCGGCGATTAAAGAAAAAATCAGTGATTTATTTTTTCTGATCATTTTTTATAGGCGCTAAGTTATTGGCAATTTTATTAATGGGCGTGACTACAAGGACATGGCTATGATTACGAATCGCTGATATAGGCCTACAAATAATCTTTGCAAAAGGAAGTTTTGGATCATGGTGAATCTCTAATATTTCGGCGACAGCAATACCCTCTGGATAAATCGTATCAATGCCTGATGTTTTTAAAATATCGCCTTTCATTACATCGACACTATTGGGTAAATACGAGAGTGAGATAGTTTCATTTTGGCCATTACCATTGGTAATAGCCCTTAAACCATTTCTTTGTATTTGAATAGGCACTGACATTTTTTTATCAATGATGAGTGTGACTTCACTCGTTTCCGGAAAAACGCTACTGATTTGTCCTAC
>JBEGSH010000005.1:0-4668 GCA_041180025.1 Pseudomonadota bacterium
GTTCTGGCAGTGGTTACCTCACAGCCCTTGCGGCAAGTTTAGCTAAAACCGTGGTGTCGATTGATATCAATCCTTATTTCACAAAACTCGCTAAACAAAATTGTCAAAAATTAAAAATTAAAAATATTGCATTTGTGACAGGTGACGGCTCATTAGGCTGGGCAAAAGATCAACCTTATGACGCCATTCTTTTTGCAGGCTCTTTGCCTCAATTACCGGAAAGTATTCGACATCAATTAAATGTGAATGGAAGATTGTTGGCTATTTTAGGTGAAGCCCCTTCGATGCACGCTACGTTAATCACAAAAACAAGCAACAAAGATTTTGAAGAAGAAATTTTATTTGAAACGGTCGTGCCTCCCCTGCTCGTGAAACATGAAAATACATTTGTGTTTTAGTGATTATGATCAATGATCAACGCTTAAGTCAGCTCATCTTCATTGATATCCAAGACAAGCTTGTGGATGTCATGCCTAAAAGTGAAATTAAAAAAGTCATCAATGCATCAAGCATGCTTATTCAAGCTGCAAAAATTTTAGATGTGCCTTGTCTTTATACTGAGCAATATCCTAAAGGCTTAGGTTCTACAGTGAAGACATTAAAATCGTTGCTACTTAACTCGCCGATTGAAAAAAAAGCATTCTCCTGCCTTGATGCACCTCACTTTAAGAGTCATTTAGTTAAATCAAGACCACAAATTATTTTATGTGGTTTAGAAACACACATTTGTATTTTACAAACTGCCTTGGCTTTGAAAGCTTCAGGTAAAGAAGTTTTTGTAGTGGAAGATGCGACACTTTCAAGATCGAATTTAAATCATCAAAATGCGATTCATCGATTAAGATCTGAAGGCGTGGTGATTACAAATACAGAATCAGTCGTTTTTGAGTGGTTGCGTGTCGCTGAAGGCGATCACTTTAAAGCGATAGTCAAACTTATCAAATCTTAGATTTAATTTTATTTAACATCTTTAATGTAGCGCCTTGATGTTTTCTTATCATGTCATTACAAGCTTTTTTCATTTTTAATTGAGAAGATGATTTAAGCATCTGAGGCAATACTTTTTCTAATTGATCTAATGTTTGAATTCTCGTTCCCGCACCTAATTGAATCGCTTCATTCGATACATCATGAAAGTTATATGTATGAGGACCTAAAATCACAGGCACTTTCATAGCCATTGATTCAATAAGATTTTGTCCACCATAAGGGAGTATTGTGCCACCCATCAGTGCGATATTTGCTAAGCTGTAATAGCTATACATCTCACCCATAGAGTCACCTAAAATAAATTGATAAGGTTTCTTAGTTATTTTTGCATCACTTCGTTTGATAAAAGAAACGCGATATTTTTTTAACATCCATTCAATTTCCTTAAAGCGTTGTGGATGACGCGGCACAAAAATCGTGACAAGGTTTTTGATTTGAAGTTTTAATAAACCTTGTAAAATAATTTCTTCTTCATCTTGTCTTGAACTTGCAATCAAAAGTACAGATTGATTTTTTAAGTGTAAATGTTTTTTAAGTGCTGCACTTTGTATGTTTGTATCGCGAGGTGGTTCAACATCAAATTTTAAATTACCCATCACTTCAACGCTTCTTGCACCCAAAGATTCAAAGCGCTTCGCATCACTTGCGGTTTGTGCTAATACACCTTTTAATTCTTGTAAGGATGGTTTGATAAGCAGCAAAATCTTTTTATAAAGTTGAAATGATTTTTCAGATAAGCGTGCATTGACTAAATAAAGTGGAATAGATTTTTTATGGGCCTGATGAATTAAATTAAACCAAAGTTCTGTTTCAAGTAAAAAACCTAATTCGGGTTTAAACGTATTTAAAAATCTTTGTGTGGCATCCACCGTATCAAAAGGAAGATAGATGCGAGTCACGCGAACATTTTTAATGTCGATGGATGTCGCACGTCCTGTCGGTGTGCCATGCGTCATAAGTAAATGATGATGCGGATATTTTTTTAAAAATAGTTTGATGAATGGAATCGCAGCTTTGGTTTCACCTACCGAAACGGCATGAATCCAGAGTGTTTTTCGTTTGCCCCAGATTTTTTTTGTAGAAGCACTATAAAAACCATAGCGTTCACCCCAATGTTTTAAGTAGTCGGGCTGCTTAAACCCCCTGTAAATCAGCTTAATTACGGTGAATGGGAGAAGAAAATAGACTAAAAGACTATAGAAAAAGCGAATCATGCGGATATTTTCGCATAAACCATCTTGATGAACTTGTGTTTAATTTATTTTTAAAGAAAGGTCTTGCTTAAGTTTTAAAAATTAACCTCAGAAAATAGGGGTTAACTTTTGCTCTAAATTTGTGCATATATTTCAATTGACGGACTACTAGACCATGGATAATATGTTCACAAAACCACTATATCTTGTGGTTTTAAGCAAAAATATCATCTAGCAGTCAATTTAGTAATAAAACATATAAAAAAGAATAATTCAGGGGAAATTCATGCTCAAAGCTGTTCGTCCAAAGTCCGCATTAAGTGACCATCAAGACCACGAAATACCGATTCAAGATGTTTCACTCGATATCTGGGACAAAAAGTATCGTTTGAAGTCAAAACAGGGCGAGCACGTTGATAAAGATATCGATGATTCCTTTATACGTGTCGCAAGAGCTTTAGCAGATGTTGAAATTCCAGCTAAAAGAGAAGAATGGTATGAAAAATTCCTATGGGCATTAAGACGCGGTGCTATTCCAGCAGGTCGTATTACTTCTAATGCAGGTGCCCTAGAGCATAAGCCAGCCACTTCCACGATTAACTGCACGGTATCAGGTATTGTGGAAGATAGTATGTCTGGCATTTTAGATAAAGTGCATGAAGCAGGACTTACTCTAAAAGCAGGTTGCGGTATTGGTTATGAATTCTCGACCTTAAGACCTAAGGGTGCTTTTGTCGCAGGTGCAGGTGCTTATACAAGCGGCCCACTTTCGTTTATGGATATCTACGACAAGATGTGTTTCACCGTATCATCAGCGGGCGGTCGTCGTGGCGCACAAATGGCGACGTTTGATATTGCTCACCCGGATGTGACTGACTTTATTAAAGCGAAACGTGAAAACGGTCGACTCCGTCAATTTAATCTTTCATGCTTAATCACTAAAGAATTTATGGAAGCAGTTAAAGCGGACAGCGATTGGAAAGTCGCATTCCCTGTCACTGAAAAAGAATCGATTGTCGATGGTTTAAATGTGAATGATGAAAGCCAAGTGGTTTGGAGAGAGTGGCCTGTGAAAGGTAAATATCTCACTAAAACTGAAGGCATTGATGCAGGTAAAGTCGCCTGCCGTGTTTACAAAACAATTAAAGCAAGACGTTTGTGGGACATCATCATGTCATCGACTTACGATTTTGCTGAGCCTGGTTTTATTTTGATCGATCGTGTAAATGAAATGAATAACAACTGGTTCTGTGAAAACATTCGTGCAACCAATCCATGTGGCGAGCAACCACTTCCACCTTACGGTGCTTGTTTATTGGGTTCTGTAAATCTAACCAAATTTGTGAAGAAACCTTTCACCGACGAGGCGTTTTTCGATTGGGCTGAATATAAAGAAGTGATCGCGATCTTTACACGTATGTTAGATAACGTGGTCGAAATTAATGGTTTACCTCTCGAAGAACAACGTAAAGAAATTATGCGTAAGCGTCGTCACGGCATGGGCTATTTAGGTTTAGGTTCATCACTCACGATGCTTAAGATGAAATATGGTGATGAAGACTCACTCAAGTTCACTGAAGAAGTGAGCCGTATTTTGGCCGAGGTGGGTTGGGAAACAGGTATTGATTTAGCGGATGAAAAAGGTGCCGCACCGATCATGGAAGAAGAGTTCGTCGTGACTGCTGATATGTTAGCAAAACGTCCTGAGATGGCAGCCGATGGTATTAAAGTGGGCGCTAAAGTGAAAGGTAAAGTGTTGCTCGGAAAATATAGCCGCTACATGCAGCAATTTCCTGAAGGATTACGCAATAAAATTGCTAAAAAAGGTGTTCGTTTTACACACCATAGCTCTATTGCACCGACAGGTACGATTTCATTATCCTTAGCTAACAATGCAAGTAACGGTATTGAACCCTCTTTTGCACATCACTATAGCCGTAACGTGATTCGTGAAGGTAAGAAATCAAAAGAAAAAGTGGATGTGTATTCATACGAATTATTAGCGTATCGTGAATTAATTAATCCAAAAGCGATGCCATTTTCAGAAAACGAAGATGAAAAATTACCGGATTACTTTTTAGATTCTTCAACGATTCAAGCGAAAGCTCACGTAGATATTCAAGCCGCTTCACAAAAGTGGATCGATAGTTCGATTTCTAAAACAATCAATGTGCCAACAGATTACGATTACGAAGACTTTAAAAATATTTATTTATACGCATACGATAAAGGCCTTAAAGGTTGTACGACATTTAGATTTAACCCAGAGGCTTTCCAAGGTGTGTTAGTGACAGAAAAAGATTTAGAGAACACGACATATAAATTTACTTTAGATGATGGTTCTCAAATTGAAGTGAAGGGTAACGAAGAAATTGAATACGATGGCGAAACTCATTCAGCAGCGAATCTTTATGACGCACTTAAAGAAGGTTATTACGGTAAGTTCTAATAGAAGACATTAAAGGAAAATAATGGCAATTAAAAT
>JBEGSH010000006.1:0-96534 GCA_041180025.1 Pseudomonadota bacterium
TAAAAAAAGGCGGCACCAATGCCGCCTTTTTTAACTTTGAAACGTTACAATAATTTTTATGTAACTCTATAGAAAAAATAAATTGGCAACGACTCAATTAAAAGACCCACCGATTAGTAAAAGACTCGCTAAAAATATTAAGCGAAACTTTATTGAACGCGTCATCGAAATTATTCTGATGTTTGCAGCGCTCGCTGCTACGTTCATCACCTTAGGTATTGTTTATATTTTAGTCACTGAAGCTTCAGGATTTTTTAAAGAGGTCAGTATTATTGAATTCTTAACGAGCAGACAATGGAGCCCGCTCTTTGAGGATGCACACTATGGGATTCTGCCGCTTGTTTCAGGCACGCTCACCACTTCTTTTATTGCATTGAGTATTGCTATCCCCATTGGAACGATTGCTGCGATCTATCTTTCTGAATTTGCTTCTCACAAAACACGTGAGAGTGTGAAGCCTGTATTAGAACTTCTAGTTGGTGTGCCTACAGTCGTCTTTGGTTACTTTGCCCTTCTTTTTGTAACACCTTTACTTCAAAAGTTAAATCCTGACTTACCCACATTTAACATGTTAGGAGCAGGTATCGTCATGGGTGTCATGATTATTCCTTATATCGCATCTGTGGCAGAAGATGCTATGAGAGCGGTACCTATGAATATGCGAGAAGGTTCTTACGCCATGGGGGCCACCAAATTCCAAACAGCCATTCGTGTTGTCACACCCGCCGCTACTTCAGGCATTATTGCTGCCTATATTTTAGGTATCAGTCGCGCAGTGGGTGAAACGATGGTCGTCGCAATCGCGGCAGGACAGCAGCCAACTTTTACCTTCAATCCGCTAGAAGGTGCAGCAACAATCACAGCATATATCGTGCAGGTCGCCATGGGAGATTTACCTCATGGAAGCTTAGGTTACCAGAGTATTTTTGCAGCAGGTATGGTCTTATTTGTCCTTACCTTCTTATTTAATATCCTAGGTCATATCGCTCGCAAACGATTTGCAGAGAGGTATTAATTGATGGACAAAGACAAAATGGATGCTGAACACAGTTTAATCAAACCTAAAACGCTCAACGAAGTGCGCGCTATGATTCGTAAGCATAAGCGTAACGACTTTATTTTTTCATCCATGGGTTTATTGACCATCATATTCGCGCTCATGACATTACTGATTCTATTTGTCGATCTTGTCATGGATGGCTACCCTAAATTAAATTATCAGTTCTTTACCGACTTCCCATCAAGACGCGCAGCACACGCTGGTATCTTATCGGCATGGGTGGGTTCATCACTTATTATGTTAGTCACCTTTGTCACTGCGGTTCCTATGGGCGTCGCGGCTGGAGTTTACTTAGAAGAATATGCGCCTAAGAATTGGTTCACCGATATTGTGGAAATCAATGTCACCAATCTTGCAGGTGTACCATCTATTATTTATGGCCTGCTAGCACTCGGTTTGTTTGTATACACATTTCACTTAGGCCAAACGATTGTGACCGCTGGATTAACACTCGGTCTTTTAATGTTACCTATTGTGATTGTATCCACACGCGAAGCTATTCGCTCTATTCCTATTGCCATTCGTGAAGCTGCTTATGCAGTGGGGGCAACTAAATGGCAAGTAGTATTGCATCACGTCATTCAATATTCATTTGGCGGTATTTTGACCGGTATCATCATTGGTATGGCTCGAGCGCTCGGTGAAACAGCGCCTATTATTACTGTGGGCGCCTTAACTTTTATCGCCTTCTTACCACCAGCACCTATTACTAGCGCAGCGCCATTTATTTCTTTTGAATGGCTACAATCCGGATTCACCGTGCTACCGATTCAAATGTTTAGCTGGCTCTCAAGGCCTGAACATGCATTCCATATCAACGCAGCTGCAGCTGGTGCAGTAATTATTATGCTCACACTTGTGATGAATGGAACTGCTATTTGGTTACGTTATCGCATTAGAAAAAATATTAAGTGGTAAATTTTATTTACAGGAAAAAAAATGGCACAAAATAAACCTAACATTAAAGCTGAAGCAAAGAATCTTAACTTTTTTTATGCGGACGGAACCAAGGCATTAAAAAATGTAAGTCTTCCTGTATATGAAAATAAAATCACAGCGCTCATTGGTCCGTCAGGTTGTGGTAAATCAACATTCTTACGTTGCTTTAATCGAATGCACGATCTTTATCCTGGCAATCGCTATGAAGGTCAAATTCTTCTTCATCCTGACAACACAAACGTGCTCGCTAAAGGGGTTGATCCTATTGAAGTGCGCATGCGCATTAGTATGGTGTTCCAGAAGCCTAATCCTTTTCCAAAATCTATTTATGAGAATGTAGCTTACGGATTAAGAGTGCGTGGTGAAAGATCAAAGGCTGCTGTGGATGATAAAGTAGAAGAGGCATTAAAAGGTGCATCGCTTTGGAATGAAGTTAAGAATCGATTACAAGATTTAGCTTTTAACTTATCAGGTGGTCAGCAACAACGTTTATGTATTGCTCGCGCTTTAGCAACTGACCCTGAAATTATGTTATTCGATGAACCAACCTCTGCGCTTGATCCAATCGCAACTGTGAATATTGAAGAACTGATGTCTGGATTAAAAAATAAACTATCTATCTTAGTTGTGACACATAACATGCAACAGGCTGCGCGCATCTCTGATTACACGGCTTATATGTATCTCGGTGAGATGATTGAGTTCGATGGCACAGATAAAATTTTCACGAACCCAAGCAGAAAAGAAACGGAAGATTACATTACAGGTAAGTTCGGTTAGTTGACCTAAATTGCTTCACACTACAAAAAAATTCTTTAAAAAAAATTTAAAGTGGTTTGCTACTTTTTTTATTTTATTAGGATTACTTCTGACTAACCTTAATCTCTACCCTTACAATATCTTTTCTCATAGCTTAGGCGTTCTAGGATGGACATTCACAGGCTACTTAAGTAGGGATAAAGCCATTATGATTAACTTTGGATTACAAATTCCTTTATTCATGATTGGCTATTTTAAAATCTTTGGAATTTAGCTAAGCGACTTCTCTCACTTTATCAGCAATAAAGTTCGCGTGCGTTTTAACCATCTCTAAATCTTCACCTTCGACCATGACACGAATCTTAGGCTCTGTGCCTGAAGGTCTTAAAAGTACACGGCCTTTGCTATTCAATTCAACTTCTACATTTTTTACGGCATCCTGAATTGATTGATGTTTTTCTAAATCAATTTTTTTATGTGTCTCAACATTGATGAGCACTTGAGGATAGAGCGGTGAATCTTTAGTCGCTTCATAAAGTGATTGACTGAGTAATCGTAATGATTTTAAAACCTGAAGGGAGGCGATGATAGCGTCTCCTGTGGAGTGCTGATCAAGGGTAAGTATATGGCCAGAATTTTCCCCACCAATAAGCCAACCTTTTTCAAGCAAGGTCTCTAAAACGTAACGATCACCCACATGCGTTCTTACAAATTCAACACCTAAATCTTGGAGCGCTTTTTCAATCGCCATATTTGTCATGAGCGTTCCAACCACGCCACCTTTTAATTGATTTTTTTCTTTTAAAGCGCGCGCAATGACTAAAAGGAGCTGATCACCATCAATGATATTACCTAAGTGATCAATCATGACGACACGATCACCATCACCATCGAAAGCAATACCTAAATCTGCTTTATGTTTTAAAGTGGCTTCTTTGATAGTTTTAGGATTTGTGGAACCCACATTAAGATTGATATTAAATCCATCAGGCTCATTACCGATCGCAATCACTTCAGCGCCGAGCTCTGAAAATATTTTAGGGGCTACACGATAAGTGGCGCCATGCGCACAATCGAGGACAATTTTGAGTCCACGAAGATTAAGTTTTTCTGGGAATGTGCTCTTACAAAATTCAACGTAACGACCTTCTGCATCATCTACACGCTTGGCTTTACCAAGTTTGTGAGGTAAGACTGTTTTAATAGGTTGGCTTAATGCTAATTCAACTTCTGTTTCAAAAGCATCAGGTAATTTTTCACCAGCCTCTGAAAATATTTTAATGCCGTTATCTGGAAATGGATTATGAGATGCGGAAATCACAATGCCTGCTTGCGACCTTAAAGCTTTTGTAAGATAAGCAATTGCTGGTGTTGGCATAGGGCCTGTTAAATAAACATCGACGCCTGCAGCAATAAATCCAGCCTCTAATGCTGACTCAAGCATATACCCTGAAACTCTTGTATCTTTTCCAATGACGACGCTTGGGTGTTTAATTTTTTTGTCAGTATTATTTTTGACGAGGATAGATCCAATGGCAAATCCTAGACGAATGAAGAAATCAGGCGTGATGGGATCCTGCCCTACCACGCCACGAATACCGTCTGTACCGAAATAATGTCTTGCCATAATTAAGCGATGCCTTGCGCTACATTAATCATTTTAAGTGCGCTTTTTGTTTCTTTTACATCATGAACTCGTAGTATTTTAGCGCCTTTTATTACAGAAAAGATAGCCGCAGAGATGCTGCCTGATAAATGATCGTCATAGTCACCATTTAAAATTTTTCTAATAAATGATTTTCTGGAGAGCCCTACAAGAATAGGTAACTTTAAGGATTCGAATGATTCAAGGTTTTGCAGAAGCGCTATATTATGTTCGAATGTTTTACCAAATCCAAAGCCTGGATCTAGGATCATGCGAGACTTATCAATACCCTCACTTATGAGATGTTTTACACGCGCATCTAAAAATAATTTCACTTCACTCACGACATTTGTATAGTGAGGATTGACTTGCATCGTTTTAGGCGTGCCTTGCATATGCATTAAACATATACCGACATTAGAATGTTTAATTGTATCAATGGCGTCGGGCTGACTTAATGCATAGACATCATTAATCATCGCCACATCTAAATCAATGACTGCTTTCATGACTTGAGGTTTATAAGTATCGACAGAAATAGCAATGTCAGACTTTTTCTTTAAAGCTTCAATGATAGGTGTGATGCGTTTTAATTCTTCATCCACACTTACAGGTTCTGATCCAGGACGAGTTGACTCGCCACCAATATCGATAATATCCACACCCTCTTCAATCATTTGATGAGCGCGCTTTAATGCTTCATCCAAATTTAAATATTGGCCGCCATCTGAAAACGAATCGGGCGTGATATTTAAAATGCCCATGAGGAGTGGACGTTTTAAATCAAAGACATGTTTATTTAATTGCAGCATGATAAAAAAACAAAGGCTAGATAAACTAGCCTTGATTTCATTTAGCCCTTAGCGCTCGGTTGAGGAGCTACGGCTATTTTCGTGCCTGAAGATCCTTTGTCACTCTTAGGTGGATTAGGAGTTTGTTTAGGTTTTGGCGGTCTCGCTTTTTTACCTGCCATGATGTCATTGATCTGATCTGCATCAATGGTTTCATACTCAAGCAAAGCTTTAGCCATCGCCTCAACTTTACGACGATTTTTTTCAATCAGCTTTCTAGCGACACTATATTGCTCATCAAGAATACGACGAATCTCAGCATCTACTTTTTGCTGGGTAGCTTCAGAAATTGTTTTAGAAGACATTGCGCCAAAGAATGATTCTTGATCTTGGCCAACATAAACCATCGTACCCAATTTATCTGACATACCGTAACGCGTGACCATGTCACGTGCTAATTTTGTTGCGCGCTCAAAATCATTTGATGCGCCTGTCGACATTTGCTTCATAAAGACTTCTTCAGCAATACGTCCGCCAAAGAGAATCGAAATTTCTTCTAGCATCTTATTCTTGTAGTTGCTGATACGATCAAACTCTGGCAATTGCCAAGTGAGTCCTAATGCCCAACCGCGAGGCATGATGGTCACTTTATGAACGGGATCTGCGTGTGGTAACAACTTCGCAACCACTGCATGGCCTGATTCATGATATGCCGTATTCATACGCTCCTCTTCTCGCATCACGAGTGATTTTCTTTCAGGGCCCATAAAGATTTTATCTTTAGCATCTTCAAAATCTTGCATATCTACGGTACGTTTATTGCGACGTGCTGCAAACAATGCTGACTCATTCACAAGGTTTGCTAAGTCTGCACCTGAAAAACCGGGCGTACCTCTTGCAATAATACTTGCCTTCACATCAGGGTCTGCTGGAATTTTTCTCATATGAACCAATAAAATTTCTTCGCGACCTTTAATATCAGGGAGTGACACCATCACTTGACGATCAAAACGTCCTGGGCGGAGTAAAGCTTTATCTAATACATCGGCACGATTGGTTGCCGCAATCACGATTACACCTGAATTTGCTTCAAAGCCATCGAGCTCAACTAAAAGTTGATTGAGTGTTTGTTCACGCTCATCATTGCCGCCGCCAGTCCCTTGGCCACGATGACGACCCACTGCATCAATTTCATCGATGAAAATAATACATGGTGCACTTTTTTTGGCTTGCTCAAACATATCGCGAACACGAGCAGCACCTACACCTACAAACATTTCTACGAAGTCAGATCCTGAAATTGTAAAGAAAGGAACTTTTGCTTCGCCAGCGATAGCGCGCGCTAACAATGTCTTACCCGTACCTGGAGGTCCCACCATGAGGACACCCCTTGGAATACGGCCGCCTAATTTGTGAAATTTGCCTGGGTCTTTTAAGAATTCAACAATCTCTGTGACTTCTTCTTTAGCTTCATCACATCCTGCAACATCAGCAAATGTCGTTTGATTATTGGTTTGATCAAGCTGTCTCGCTTTACTTTTACCAAATGAGAACGGGCCGCCACCTTTGGAGCCACCTTGCATTTGACGCATAAAGAAAATCCATACGCCTACAAGAAGAATCATCGGGAACCATGAAATGAAAATACTCATAAGGACTGATTGCTGCTCTTCAGGCTTAGCCTCAACAATGACATTATTTTTTAGAAGATCAGATACCAACCAAGGATCTGTCGGCGCATAGGTATTAAATTTCTTACCCTCGCTCGTTGTTCCTTTAATTTTGTGGTTATCAATTTCAACTTTGGCAATCTTGCCATCTTTAACCTGCTCCATGAATTGTGAATAGACCAGTGAAGTATCATTTTTCGAAGAGCCCGAAAATTGATTGAAAATAGTCATAAGAATGAGTGCAATCGCAACCCAAATGGCAATACTTTTAAGTGTGTTGTTATTCAATTGATGGATGACCTCGTATCATCTGTTTTAATCATTTTATTTTAAACCTAATTACGTGACTTCATTGTGACTTTTTAAGCTTTTGCAAAGCCTAGCAAGTAAACTTCACTGCTTCGATCACGAGAAGCTTTAGGCTTCACCGTAATCACCTTTTCAAACTCAGGACGCATCTTTTTTACCAATTCATCAAAATCACTACCTACAAAGGTTTTGACTAGAAAATGGCCGCCGGGTTTCAACCATTGTAAAGAAAAATCTAAAGCCAGCTCGGTCAGATACATGACGCTTGGCTGATCAACTGTCTTGATACCTGTAATATTGGGGGCCATATCCGAAATTACAAGGTCTATCGGTGAATTATTTAAGTAGACTTCAAGCTCTCTTAGAGAGACTTCCTCTCTGAAATCGCCTTGGATAAAATCAACCTTAGGGATAGGGTCCATGGGCAACAAATCCATAGCAATAATATGGCCTTTGCCTTGAAGAAGTTTGGCTACTACCTGAGACCAGCTCCCTGGGGCTGATCCTAAATCAACAACATTCATCCCAGGCTTGATAAGCTTATATTTCTCATGAATCTCCATGAGCTTATAAGCAGCCCTCGACCGAAAGCCGTCTTTCTGGGCTTGTTTGACGAAGGCGTCATTCACATGCTCCTGCATCCAGGCCTTGCTAGTTCTTGTTCTTTTCATCTGTTAAAATCGATTCTTTAGATCTTTAGAAGTTTTCTACCTTGAATTCAAAAGCCATTGCATATCTTCGTAGCTTAGCTCACACATTAAATCCAGTTGTCAGAATTGGCAATAAAGGCTTAACAGCATCTGTCATTAAAGAGATTGATCTTAGTCTTAAAGCTCATGAATTGATTAAAATTAAAATCCAAAATGACGAAAAGTCAGTTCGTGAATCCATGTTAAATGAAATATGTGAGGCACTTCAAGCGACTGCTGTCCATCATATCGGCTTACAAATTATTGTTTATCGGGCGGCGGCAGAGCCTAAGATTGTATTGCCCAAATAATTATCTAATTTTTAAGATAGCAAAAATACCTAAGAAACACTCAAGTAAATAAGCAATACTTGAGATGCCATGCCAAGTTGCAAATCGATCTGCAAAGACACTCTCCATAACATCTTTTGGCATCGCTTCTAATTTGAATTTTTCTAACAATGGATTAATGCCTAAATGACTAATCAGAATAAGAAGAAGCATGAGCAGAATAATCCAGAAGAAACCTTGTTTTAATGCATTTGTACCATACTGATAAACACGTTGAATAAGAAGATAGATACTAGCGCCCATGCCCACATAAGCCATCATTCGAAAAAGCTGTCCTGCAATATTGCCAGCGAGTTGTGCCTCAGGAATCAGTTTGAATAATTCATAAGCCACAATACCCACAACCCACAACCCACCTATCCAAAAGGTCGCGGTAATGATTGCTAAGTTTTCTAACCATTGTTTCATGATGTTTTTAGTTTAATACAAAAATAGGTTTTATTTATAGATACTTGATATCGAGTATCTCATACGATTTGGCACCACCCGGAGTATTCACTTCAGCCACATCCCCAACAGCTTTTCCAATAAATGCTTTTGCAATCGGTGAATTAATTGAAATCTTTTTCTGTTTAATATCAGCTTCATCATCTCCTACAATTTGGTAGGTAAAGATATCTTCTGTATCAAGGTCTTGTGCTTCAACGGTTGAACCAAACACACATTGATTCTCACCTACAATGGTCGAGGGATCAATCACCATCGCATTTGATAATTTTGCTTCAATTTCTGCAATACGCCCTTCGATAAAACTTTGGCGTTCTTTTGCAGATTCATATTCAGCATTCTCAGATAAGTCGCCTTGCGCTCTTGCTTCTGAAATAGCTTGGATAATATTCGGACGATCCACACTTTTTAAACGTTGCAATTCTTCCTTAAGAAGCTCAGCGCCTTTAATGGTCATGGGTATTTGTTTAAGCATATTCATTCCTATTAAAACAAAAACCACGCTCTTTAAATGGAGTGTGGTTTATAAAAATTGAGTGTATTTTAACTAAGTTCTTTATGCAAGCTTTGGATAGAGGTGACGGTAATCTCTTCTACGAAGTTCATACCAATACATGCCGCTTTAGCACCTGCAATGGTTGTGTAATAAGTGACTTTATTTTGTAATGCGTATCTACGAATTTCATACGAATCTGCAATGGCACGTTTATCTTCCGTCACATTGACGATAAAAGAAATCTCATTGTTCTTAATCATGTCAACAATATGAGGCCTTCCTTCTGCCACTTTATTGACCGGCTCAACTTGAAGCCCTCCATCCATCAATGCTTTTGCAGTGCCCTTCGTTGCCACAATCTGAAAACCTAATTTATCTAATGATTTCGCAATCTCAATCACCTTATGGTGATCTTCACGACGCACACTGATAAACGCTTTTCCATCTTTGGGTAGTTTTGTAGAGGAGCCAAGTTGAGATTTAATAAACGCTTCCGCAAATGTTTTACCTAAGCCCATGACTTCACCTGTTGATTTCATTTCAGGCCCTAAAATCGTATCTACACCAGGGAATTTAATAAATGGGAATACGGCTTCTTTCACAGAGAAGAATTTAGGCACAATTTCTTTCGTCACTTTTTGTGACTTAAGACTCATCCCAACCATATTGCGTGCTGCAATTTTAGCTAACTGTAACCCGCATGCCTTAGATACAAAAGGAACAGTTCGAGATGCTCTAGGATTGACTTCTAAAACATAAATGACATCACCTTGAATCGCAAACTGCACATTCATGAGGCCTACAACATGAAGTGCTTTCGCCATTTCAACGGTTTGTTTTCTTAATTCATCTTGAATTTTTTTAGACAAGCTATAAGGAGGAAGTGAACATGCGGAGTCACCTGAGTGAACACCTGCTTGTTCGATGTGCTCCATAATGCCGCCAATAATGACATCTGTGCCATCTGATAATGCATCAACATCAACCTCAAGCGCATCATTTAAAAATCGATCAAGAAGCACAGGAGATTCATGGGAGACTTTTACAGCTTCGCGCATATAACGTTCAAGTTGCGCTTGCTCATGCACGATTTCCATCGCACGACCGCCAAGCACATAGCTCGGTCTTACCACAAGCGGGTAACCAATTTCTTCAGCTAAGCGAATTGCATCTTCAGGTGTTCTCGCTGTTCGATTAGGGGGCTGCTTAAGACCAATCGAATTTAACATTTTTTGGAAGCGCTCACGGTCTTCTGCCATATCAATGGCATCAGGCGTGGTACCAATAATCGGCACGCCTGCTTTTTCTAAATCTTTAGCTAACTTTAATGGGGTTTGTCCACCGTATTGCACAATAACGCCAAATGGTTTTTCAATTGCGACAATTTCTAATACATCTTCAAGTGTGACGGGTTCAAAATAAAGTCGGTCAGAGGTGTCGTAGTCAGTAGATACCGTTTCAGGATTACAATTGACCATGATGGTTTCGTATCCATCTTCACGCAATGCTAAAGCTGCATGCACACAGCAGTAATCAAATTCAATGCCTTGTCCAATACGATTGGGTCCGCCACCTAAGACAATAATTTTTTTCTTAAGTGTTGGATTGGCTTCACACTCTTCTTCATACGTTGAATACATATAAGCTGTATTCGTTGAGAATTCTGCAGCACAGGTATCCACACGCTTATACACTGGTCTTACGTTATGTTTATGGCGATAATTTCTAACATCTTCTTGTTTAACTTTTAAAAGTGTTGCAAGCCTTCGATCAGAAAATCCTTTTTGTTTTAACTGAAATAAATTTTCTTTTGACAGATCATTAAGTGAGGTATTTAACAAATCTTTTTCGATATCAATAATATTTTTAATTTGATGTAAGAACCATGGGTCAATATTTGAGTGCCCGAAAACCTCTTCAATCGACATACCTAATCTAAATGCATCACCCACATACCAAATTCGTTCAGGCCCTGGCTCTCTTAGCTCTTTAATAATAAGATCTTGATCTGTTGTTTTTTCATCTAAGCCATCCACGCCAATTTCAAGACCTCTTAATGCTTTTTGGAAAGACTCTTGGAAGGTACGTCCAATGGCCATCACCTCGCCTACAGATTTCATCTGGGTCGTAAGCCTTGAATCTGCTTGTGGAAATTTTTCAAACGCAAAGCGAGGTACTTTGGTGACTACGTAATCAATGCTTGGCTCAAAAGATGCAGGTGTTGCGCCACCTGTAATTTCATTTTTTAATTCATCGAGTGTAAAGCCAACTGCAAGTTTGGCTGCAATTTTTGCAATTGGAAAACCTGTTGCCTTTGAGGCCAGGGCAGATGAACGAGATACACGAGGATTCATTTCAATGACTATCATGCGTCCATCTTTTGGATTGATTGCAAATTGCACATTGGAGCCGCCTGTATCTACTCCAATTTCTCGCAAGACCGCAATCGATGCATTACGCATGATTTGATATTCTTTGTCAGTAAGTGTTTGCGCAGGAGCTACAGTAATGGAGTCGCCTGTATGCACACCCATCGGATCTAAATTTTCAATCGAACAAATAATGATGCAGTTATCTTGAGAATCACGCACCACTTCCATCTCGTATTCTTTCCACCCAAGGAGAGACTCTTCAATAAGAAGTTCTTTTGTGGGTGACGCCTCCAATCCTCTTTCACAGATCGCTATAAATTCTTCACGATTGTATGCAATGCCACCGCCACTCCCCCCCATCGTAAATGATGGACGAATGATCGCTGGATAACCAATACCTGCTTGAACTTGTATCGCCTCTTCTAAGCTATGTGCAATAGCTGATCTTGCAGAACCAAGACCAATCTTATTCATAGCCTCTTTAAATTTTTGTCTATCTTCTGCTTTATCAATCGCTTCTTTAGAGGCACCAATTAATTCAACGTTATATTTTTTTAGAACGCCGAACTTGTCTAAATCGAGTGCGCAATTGAGCGCAGTTTGTCCGCCCATTGTAGGGAGAAGTGCATCTGGTTTTTCTTTTGCAATAATTTTTTCAACGATTTGCCAGTTGATAGGCTCGATATAAGTAGCATCCGCCATTTCAGGATCTGTCATGATCGTCGCTGGATTTGAATTCACTAAGATGACGCGATAACCTTCTTCGCGAAGTGCTTTACAAGCTTGCGCGCCAGAATAGTCAAACTCACATGCTTGACCTATGACAATAGGGCCGGCGCCAATAATGAGAATGGACTTAATATCTTTACGCTTTGGCATGGCTCATTTTCTTTTTTTCAATAAGATCAATAAAGTGATCAAACAAATAGCTCATTTCCGATGGGCCAGGACTTGCTTCAGGATGGCCTTGGAAACTGAATGCGGGCTGATCTAACCTTTCAATACCTTGTAAGCTGCCATCAAAAAGAGATTGATGTGTAGCTGCTAAATGTTTAGGGAGTGAAGTTTGATCGACTGTAAAGCCATGATTTTGGCTAGTAATAAAAACACGCTTTGTTTTTAAATCTTGAACGGGGTGATTTGCACCATGATGTCCAAATTTCATTTTCGATGTTTTAGCGCCACTTGCTAATGCTAAAAGTTGATGGCCCAAACAAATACCAAAAGTAGGATATCCATCGTCGACCAATTGTTTAATAGCTTTAATTGCATAATCACATGGCTCAGGATCACCAGGTCCATTCGATAAAAATACGCCGTCAGGTTTTAAGCGGATCACTTCTTCATAAGAAGTTTCAGCAGGGACCACGGTGACTTTACATCGCCTTGAAACTAACATTCTTAAGATATTTTTCTTGATACCGTAATCAAATGCGACCACATGATAATCAGATTCTTTGTGATTGCTGTAGCCTTCAGATAATGACCATTCGCCTTGATTGAATGTGTAGGTTTTTTTAGAGCTCACAACTTTAGCGAGATCCATACCGGAAAGTCCTGGAAAAGCTTTAGCTTCTTTATGTGCTTTTTTATCATCATCAGACTCAGCAATAATGCAGCCCGCTTGTGAGCCATGTTCTCTTAAGTGTCTTGTAAGTTTTCTTGTATCAATATTTGCGATCGCGACAATGTGGTTTGCTTTTAAGTATTCAGATAGCGTTTGTTCACTTCTAAAATTGCTATTAATCATAGCGAGATCGCGGATGATTAAGCCGCTCGCATAGACCTTATCAGATTCAATATCTTCTTGATTAACACCTACATTACCAATATGAGGATAAGTAAGTGTGACAATTTGTTTTGTATAAGAAGGGTCGGTCAGAATTTCTTGATAACCAGTCATGGAAGTATTAAAAACAACTTCACCTGTGGTTAAACCTGGAGCACCAATTGAAATACCTCGAAACTTAGTTCCGTCTGCAAGCACTAACACTGCCGACATATTTCGCGACAAAATGATTCTCCAGTATTTGCGAATTCAAGGGTTTGGGTACTGGATATACAAAACGGGAGAAGTGATTAGCAGCTCCCGTTTCAAATATCGTAGATATTATAGTCGATTTAGCGCCTTATTTCAACGCACTAAACCACGATAAATGGTTAATTATCAGAAAGCCCTAAGACCTTTTGCATATCAAAAAGACCAGTTTTTTGCTGAGATAAAAACTTAGCAGCTCTGAGTGCTCCTTTAGCGAAGGTCGCTCGACTTGAAGCCTTATGCGTTAATTCAATGCGTTCTCCAGTGCCTGCATACAAAACCGTATGATCACCTACAATATCGCCACCGCGAATCGTTGAAAAGCCAATAGTGGTTTGCTTGCGTTCCCCTGTATTGCCAAAACGCTCATACTGCGCATCCTTTTTAAGGTCTCTACCGCTTGCTTTCGCAACCGCCTCGCCTAATCTCAAAGCCGTTCCTGAAGGTGCATCAATTTTATGTCGATGATGCGCTTCAATAATTTCAATATCAAAATCATCTTTGAGTAATTGCGTTGCTTTTTCAACCAATGAAATTAATAAGTTAACACCCACACTCATATTAGGTGCAAAAACAATCGGTATCGTTTTTGAAGCATCAAGAATCATTTTCTTTTCTTGATCTGAAAATCCAGTAGTGCCAATGACATACTTTACTTGATGTGCTTCACATAGCTTCAAATATGCAAGACTTGCTTCAGGTCTTGTGAAATCAATCAGAACATCAGCAGATGAAATCACTTTAGCAATGTCGTGATCGATCTTAACGCCTGTCGGAATACCCAATGCTTCTCCTGCGTCGCGACCTAGCTTCTCGCTCGATTTGTGATCAATAGCTGCTACAAGCGCCAATTCTTTATCAGCAGCAATTTCTTGGATCAGGGTCTGACCCATGCGGCCAGATGCGCCTACGATAAGAATATTTATTTTACTCATATGATTAGAATCCTATTTTTTCTAGCATTAAATCAAAATAATTGGGATCAGTTTCAGCTGGCAATGGTTTTGAATTGTCAGCTTTTTGAGCTTCAGGTTTTGCCACCTCTGGCTCTTTTTTAATTTCTACTGGCGCAGCTTCCGTCGCAGGTTTTTTAATTTCAGGCTCTGCTGCTTTCACTGGCTCAGGTATTTCTTTCTTGGGCGTCACAAGTTTTCTTTCTTCTACGGGTACTTCTTTTTTAGGTGGGGCTATTTTTGGAGCAGGTTTTTCCTCTTCATCTTCCCAGAATTTTAAACGATCGAGCATGCCTTTTTCTTTTTGAACTGGTTTCTGATTAACCTCATTATTTATTTGAGGCGCTATTTCTTGACGCTCTTCATTCTTGTTTTGAGTGGCAGGAATAACGTCACCTTTTACCTTAGCGAGTAAGTCTTTTTCAAACATCAAAGTGACTCTTCTTTTTTCAATAATGGCACCATCTTTTTCCATTTGATAAAAATAATCCCATTGATCTTTATGAAAGCTATCAGAAATCAATGGTGTGCCCATGACAAATCGCACTTGGGTTTTTGTCATGCCTGGCTTTAATTGCATCATCATTTTTGAGGTGACTAAATTGCCTTGTTGAATTGGCATCTTATAAGGCTTAATAGAGGGTAATGAAGAAGAGCAGGCAGTAACTAAAAGACTTAAAACAAGAAGGAATATACGCATTTTTATAACTTTAAACATAATGCGTATTAATATAACATGCTAGACAGTATTCAAAATGTTTCGTAAAGCAATTTTTAAGGTGATGTGATGGCACAAGATCATAAAGATTTAAAAAAATCAGGGCTTAAGGCAACGCTTCCCCGACTTAAAATCTTAAGTCTTTTTGAGCACAGCGATGCCAAACATCTTTCAGCCGAAGATGTCTATAAGCTGTTAATTAAATCAGGTGAAGATGTTGGTCTTGCAACAGTCTATCGTGTGCTCACTCAATTTGAACAAGCAGGTCTTTTAATACGTCATCATTTTGAAAGTGATAAGGCTGTATTTGAATTAAGTGACTCAGAACATCACGATCATATTGTCTGTATGCAATGTGGTCATGTAGAAGAATTTTGTGATGATGAAATTGAAAAAAGACAGAAAATCATTGCAAGTAAAAAAGGATTTGTCATCCAAGAACATTCACTTTATATCTATGCTGAATGTACAAAAACACCCTGCCCTAACAAGGTTTAAATCTGTAACATTTCTTTCGCATGTTCCCTTGTGGTGTCGGTAATCGATATACCACCCAACATACGCGCGATTTCATCAATACGCATCTTGTCATCCATTAAATGAATGTGACTGAGTGTTTGATTGTTTTCTTGTGTTTTGGATACTTTGTAATGATGAACAGCTAATGATGCAACTTGCGGTAAGTGGGTAATAACTAACACTTGTCTTTGATCGTGATTACCTAATTCTTTTAAAAGCTTACCTACAATTTCTGCAACACTACCTCCAATACCTACATCCACCTCATCAAAAATCATACACGGCACATTTGCTTTGGAAATGGATGCCACACGAATTGCAAGACTTAAGCGAGAGAGCTCACCTCCAGACGCTGCCTTATGAATAGGTCTCAGTTCGGCGCCTAAGTGGGATGCCACTAGAAATTCAATATGCTCTAGACCATGCGCTGTTGGATCTTGAGATGTGAGTTTCACTTCAAAGCGCCCATGGCTAAAAGATAGTTTCTGCATCGCTTGAGTGATGTTTTGACTTAAAGTCGTGGAAGCAGTTTTTCGCGCTTCAGTTAATAATTGTGCGCTTTCATTAAAAGCTTGAAGTGCTACTTTTTCCTTGGCATCGATACCGTCATCTGATTGGAAAGACTCAAGCTCATCCATACGTGCTTGCCAAGTAATGAGTGTAGATTCAAACTCCTCAGGCTTGATACGATACTTTCTACCAAAGTTATGTATCGCTTGAATCCGCGCTTCAATATCTTTTAGTCTTTCTGGATCTAAATCAACTTTTTGCAAATATCGATTAAGAGAGCGAAGAAGTTCTTCTGTTTGAATATTAATGGAATTAATAAGCTCAGAAGATTCTTTTAACTTCTCATCAATGGTTACCGAATGAGAAATTTTTTGCTGGATCAAATGGAGTCTATCTGAAATCGCTGTTTCATCTTTTTCTAAAACTTCAATACAAAAATTAATATCTTCAATAAGCTCGTTGCCATGAGACATCATGGCATGATCTTGCTGCAATGCTTCCCAGTCGCTCAAAGTAAATGAAAGTTGTTTTAACTCCCTAAATTTATCTCTTAACTCTGCAAGCTCATCACTATAAATTTGCGCATTTTTTTCGTACTCAATTTTTTGCAAATAAAGCTTATGCCATGTTTGATATAGATTATAAGTTTTTAGGGCTAAGTCTGAGTGACCGCCAAAATCATCTAAAATTTGTCTTTGCGCGCTTAATTTTAAAAGTGAATGGTGAGAGTTTTGACTATAAATATCAACGAGTGACTCGCCCAATTCTTTTAACTGTTGCAGTGTTGCTACTTTGCCATTAATAAAAGCTCTTGATTTTCCATCCGCATGAATCACTCTTCTTAAAATGAGTTCATGGCTATCAGATTCAAGCTCGTTTTCTTTTAGCCAATCAATCACCTCCTGATTGTCTTTAATATCAAAGATGGCGCTGATATCTGCTTTATCTTGGTGAAGCCTTACCACCCCACCTTCATTGCGCTGTCCTAGAGCCAGGGATAGAGCGTCAATGAGAATTGATTTTCCAGCGCCTGTCTCACCTGTTAATGCTGAAAAACCAGATTTAAAATCCAAGCTCATTTTGTCGACAATCACAAAATCAAGGATAGATAGATTAAGTAACATAGCGCTTCATTAACCCCAGTTTAATTTTTTTCTTAACATCTCAAAATAACAATAGTCTTTTGGATGAAGAAGCGTAATCATTTTTTCAGCGCGCTTAATTTCAACACGATCATGAAGTTCAAGCGGCACTTTAAGTTGTCCATCAATGCTTAAATAAGATTCATCCATATTCACCACATGGATCTCGATAACGCTTTGACTGCTCACAGCGATAGGACGATTACTTAATGTGTGCGGACTAATTGGTACAATCGAAATGGCTTCTAATTCAGGGTGAAGAATGGGGCCGCCTGCGGAAAGTGCATAAGCAGTTGTTCCTGTCGGTGTAGTCACCACAAGACCATCTGATCTTTGTTTATGAACAAAACTACCATTAATTGATACTTCTAATTCAATTAGACGGGAGCCGCTTCGAACAACCACATCATTGAGCGCTAATGACTCATGAATGCATGTCTTGCCTCTAAAAGTTTTAGATTGCAAAAGCATTCTTTTGTCTTTGTAAGAAGAGCCTCGAAATATCTCATCGATCGATTCCAGCATATTGCTTGTATTTAAATCTGCTAAAAATCCAAAACGTCCTTGATTGATCCCTATCAAAGGAATATCAAAATTTACTAGAGATCTTGCAACCCCTAGCATAGTGCCATCACCACCGACGACAATCGCAAGATCTGCTTTTGTTCCAATATCTTCTAATGCAATCGATTTAAATGCTTGAAACTTCCCAGATTGATGAGTTTTAGCCTCAATGAAGATATTGATATGCTTATTCGTTAAATATTGAGCGAGCTCTAAAAGCTGGGATTCAATGTCAGAAGATTCACTTCCGCTCGCATACTTTCCGATAATTGCGACTGATTTAAAGAGACTTTCCATAATTGAATTAAAGCATACTTAAGACGTAAGAATATATAGCAATTTAATAAAGAAAAACTTAGTATATAAGCATTCATTTACAAAAGTGCTGCGTGTTAGAATGGCTTATTACACCTTAAAAATTAGGCTTTACGGAGTATTTTAAAGCATATCGATTTATATGAATAACCCTATTTGATGATGCTAGATAAGCGCGCCCAAATTCTTTTAAAAACCCTCATTGAACAACATATTCATGATGGTCAACCTGTCGGGTCTAGAACCCTTTCTAAATCATCAGGCCTTGATTTAAGTCCGGCTTCTATTCGCAATACCATGAAAGATCTTGAGGATCTCGGTTTTATTACAAGCCCTCACACTTCTGCAGGAAGAATTCCTACGCAATTAGGTTATAGGCTTTTTGTGGACTCTCTTCTAACCGTGAAGCCTTTAGACGATAAAACGGTCACCTCATTAAAAGATCAAATGAATATTGGTGACAACAAAAAAATTATTAATAATGCCGCAGATATTTTATCGACACTGACACATTTTGCTGGTGTAGTTCTCATACCCAAAGCAAAAAAAACAACATTTAAACACCTGGAATTTATTGGGTTATCTGAGAAAAAAATTCTTGTAATTATTGTAACAAACGACGGTAACGTTCAAAACAGAATTGTGATGACTGAAAAGCATTACACTCACGATGATTTAATTGAGGCTGCAAATTATTTTAATCATAATTTTAGCGGAAACACTTTTGCCAAAGTAAAAGATACGCTTGTGGATGAATTATCTAAAATGCATGCTGATATGATTAAACTTATGACAGCAGCTATCGAAGTAGGCAATGATGTTATTTCTCCTGAAAGTGAATCAATTGTGATTACAGGGCAAAGTAATCTTATTCAATCTGAAGAGCTAGCGAAAAATATATCAAGCTTAAGAAAAATTTTTGAGGTCTTTGAAAAGCGCACAGCGCTCATGAAGCTTCTTGATAAAAGTCAACTTGCCGAAGGCATTCAAATTTTTATTGGAAATGAATCAGGCTATTCATCTTTAGATGAATGCAGCCTCATCACTTCTCCTTACGAAACAGATGGTGAAATCGTAGGTACTCTTGGTGTCATTGGGCCTACAAGAATGGCTTACGAAAGAGTCATTCCTATTGTCGATATCACAGCAAAACTTCTTTCTAACGCACTGAGTCAAAGTTAAATGAATTACTTCACAAAAGAACCTCAATATCAACATGGTGACGTACCAAAAATTGGCATCATACTTGCAAACCTTGGCACTCCAGATTCTCTCAGTACTCATGCCGTAAGAAAATACTTACAGCAATTTCTTATGGATCGAAGAGTTGTCGAGGTGCCCCGATTTATTTGGTGCTGGATACTTCATTTTATTATTTTGGTCTTTAGGCCAGGAAGCTCAGCAAAAAAATATGCGAAAGTTTGGACTAAAAAAGGCTCTCCACTTTTAGTTAATGCTACAAATCAAACAAAAGCATTAAGTACAAAAATTAAAAAAGCAGTTTCTCAGCCTATTGAAGTGGAATTAGGAATGTCTTATGGCAATCCTTCAATGAAAAATGCAGTACTTAAATTGAAAGAAAAAAATTGTACTAAAATTCTTTTGCTTCCCCTCTATCCACAATATGCAGCTTCATCAAGCGCATCAGCAATGGATGCCTTATGGCGTGTAATGCTTAAAACAAGAAATGTTCCTGCAGTGAGAACTGTGCGAAATTATCATGATCACCCTCTTTATATTAATGCGCTTAAATCATCCGTTTTACAGTTCTGGAAAAAAAATGGAAGGCCCTCAAAATTAGTTATGAGCTTTCATGGCATACCGAAAAAATCATTGATCCAAGGTGACCCCTATCATTGCGAATGCTATAAAACTGCACGCTTACTGGCTGAAGCTTTGAAATTAAAAGAAAGTGAATACATGGTGTCTTTCCAATCCCGTTTTGGTAGGGCTGAATGGCTAAAACCTTATTACGCTGAAATGATGGCCGATTTGGGCAAAAGGAAAGAAAAAAATGTGCATGTCATTTGCCCTGGATTCTCAAGTGATTGTCTAGAAACTTTGGAAGAAATTAATATTGAGGGCAGACATATTTTCTTAAGCCATGGCGGTAAAGGTTTTAGCTATATTCCGGCGCTCAATGATGATCCGGAATGGATTAATGCGATGCAAGGTATAATTCTAGAAAATTTACAAGGGTGGATTGATAAGACTTGGACGGCTAAAAAAGAGACTCGAAATTCAGCAATCACTAAAAAAAGAGCTCTGCTCATAGAAAAGAAGCAGTCTTAATTATTTAAAGACAATATTTCATTATGATAATACTGACTGGTGGTGCTGGCATGATAGGAAGTGTCATTGCTTGGCATCTTAATACTATCCTTGATCGAAAAGATATCATTATCGTCGATGACATCCAACATCCAGATCAATGGAATAATTTAAGCAAACGAACATATATCGATTATCTTGATAAAGATGATCTTTTTCCTTGGCTTGAAAAAAAACAAGATATTGAAGCCATTATTCATATGGGTGCAATCAGCGCTACAACTGAAACTGATTTCAACAAACTCTTAAATCATAATATTCGTTACAGCCAAAATTTATGGCGCTTCGCAAGCGAACACAAAATTCCTTTTCTTTATGCAAGCTCCGCAGCTACTTATGGCGGAGGTGAGTTTGGATATGATGATAAAGAATCTGAGCTAAGTAAACTAAGGCCCCTTAACGCTTACGGCTATTCAAAGCAATTCTTTGACCAATGGGCTGTTCAGCAAGTGCTCGCGAAAGAAAAAACACCGCCACATTGGTGTGGTTTTAAATTTTTTAATGTGTATGGTCCAAACGAATACCATAAAAATAGAATGGCAAGCGTCGTATTTCATTCATTTAACCAACTTAAAAAAGAAGGTGAAATAAGGCTCTTTAAAAGCGATCGTCCGGACTATCAAGATGGTATGCAATTACGAGATTTTGTTTATGTCAAAGATGCAGCATCAGCTGTCTTACATTTTTTAAGCCACAAAGATCATTCAGGTATTTATAATGTAGGCACAGGAAAAGCATCGAGCTTTAAAGCGCTAGCAGAGTCGCTCGTTAAAAGTGTGGGGGGCGATCTTAATGCAATTAAATATATTGATATGCCAAATGATCTTAAAGGAAAGTACCAATACTTTACTGAAGCAAACATTAAGAAACTAAAAGACGCGGGATATACAAAACCTTTCTTAACTATTGAAGAAGGTGTTAAAGATTACGCAACAAATTACTTAACAAAAAGTGATACATACGCATGAGTGAAAATATAAAAAGAATAGAATCTATTTTTAAAAGTCATCTTGATACGATTCATAAACTATCCTCTGTCATCAATGATGTGAACGAAGTCGCAAACATTATTAAAAATACACTTCACGCTGGTGGCAAAGTATTAATTTTCGGTAATGGCGGAAGTGCATCCGATAGTCAACATATTGCGGCAGAAATTGTTGGTCGCTTTGTTAAAGAAAGAAAAGGTTTGCCTGCGATTGCATTAACGACAGATACATCAATTCTGACAGCAGTTGGAAATGATTATGGCTTTGAACATATTTTTTCAAGACAAGTTGAAGCATTGTGCTTAAGGAATGATGTGGTGATTGGCATCTCTACATCAGGTAACAGTAAAAATGTAGTGAAAGGTTTAGAAAAAGCAAATACATTAGGTGCCATTACTATTGGACTAACTGGGGGCGATGGCGGGCTTATTAAAAAAATATCAAATCACAGTATCGTCGTAGATTCAAATGAAACAGCAAGAATTCAAGAGGCGCATATCCTAATCGGACATACGCTTTGTGAACTCATTGATGAGAGTAACTAATAGATGACTGATATCGAAATTATCAAAAATAAATTCAATGCTCGCAATCAATGGGCATTAGTTATTGGCGACCTGATGTTAGATCGTTATTTAATTGGTAACGTATCAAGAATTTCTCCTGAAGCACCTGTCCCCGTCGTAAGGCTTAAAGAGTCTTTTGATCGCATTGGAGGATCAGGTAATGTTGCAGCAAATTTATCGCTCCTAGGAATTAAAACGGTGCTGGCTGGCCAGATTGGCAACGATATAGATGGGAAAAAATTACTCGAGATTCTTAAAAAAAATCATATTGGTGTAGATGGCATCTTAAAAGATAAGAATCCAACCACAACAAAAACGCGCATTATTGGCGAACATCAACAAATGATGCGAATCGATCAAGAAGCAACCGCTGATTTGATCGACTCTCACGCGCTTATTAAAAAAATTACAACGCTTCTGAATAAAAAACCAGCGATAGTGATACTTTCAGATTATGCAAAGGGTGTTTTAAGTGAGCGTTTATGTCAGCACGTGATCAAAATCGCAAGATTAAAAAAAATACCTGTACTAGTAGACCCCAAGGGTATTCACTATGAAAAATATAAAAATGCAACGGCTATTACGCCAAATAAAAAAGAAGCGATTGAAGCCTGTCATATCCATGTCACTAAAAATACTAACTTTTTAACGCCACTTTTAAAATTAAAGAAATCCCTCAATTTACAATTTATAGCAATGACAAAGGGTGAAGATGGTATTGATTTAATCCAAGGCAATACGATTAAAAATTTACCCGCTGTCAATCAACAACAAGTCTTTGATGTTTCAGGAGCTGGCGATACAGTTATTGCCACTCTAGCGGCATGTATGATCGCGAAAATGCCTATTGAAGCCTCACTTAATATTGCTAATATTGCCGCAGGTATAGTAATTGGCAAATTAGGTACGATTCCGATTACGCATGCAGACTTAATTAAAACTTTAAACGCACAACACTCAGATCAAGAGAAAAAAATTCACTCGCTTGAAAACCTCATGGAGCAAGTAGCAATCTGGAAAAAACAAAAAAAGAAAATTGTATTTACAAATGGCTGCTTTGATATTCTTCACGCTGGCCATGTGGCTTACCTTGAAAAAGCAAAAAAATTAGGTGATATCTTAATTCTTGCTCTTAATAGCGATTCATCTGTAACCAAACTAAAGGGAAATTCGAGGCCTGTGATACATCAAGAAGATCGAGCAAGAGTACTTGCAGCACTTTCTTCTGTAGATGGTATTGTCATTTTTAGTGAAGCAACGCCACTACATTTAATAAAAAAAATCCAACCTGATGTCTTAGTCAAGGGCAGCGATTACAAAAAGAATCAAGTGGTAGGCCATCAAGAATTAAAAAAATGGAATGGTAAAGTTGAATTGGTTTCGATCGTTCCCGGAAGAAGTACTAGCGCTATTATCAAAAAAATATCTTAAGATTTTGAGCTCTCAAAAAATTCTGGTTATAGGTCCGTCATGGCTAGGCGACATGGTCATGGCACAAAAACTTTTTAAAGTCATTAAAGATCATTACCCCAAAAGTGAGCTTCACGTAGCTTCGCCTCTATGGACTATCCCTTTAGTTTCTCGAATGCCTGAAGTTGACAAATCTATTGCTCTGCCGTTTTCGCATGGTGAACTAAGTTTATTTAAACGCTACCAATTAGGAAAAACTCTAAAAGTCGAGGGTTACACACAAGCCATTGTATTAACTAACTCGTTTAAATCAGCACTCATTCCATTTTTCGCCAATGTTCCCAAGCGCACTGGATTTTTGGGAGAAATGCGCTTTGGACTCATTAATGATCGTATTAAAAAAGATAAAAGCCTTTATCGAACTGTTGATCAATTTTTAGCACTCGCACCAAAGAATAAACATGTTAAAACGAGCTTATCAACTCACCTCATTTCGAAGCCTAATCAAGCAAGAAAGTTTTTAAAAGGTAAATTAAAATCATCAGATAAAATTTTAGGAATTGCTCCAGGCGCTGAATATGGTGAAGCTAAAAGATGGCCTGTTGAATATTTTGCAAAAGTCGCAATTGAAGCGATAGAAAATGACTGGAAAGTTATTTTGCTAGGATCTTCAAATGATCATGACCTTGGAGAATCCCTGGACCAACTTACAAAAAATAAAGTAATTAATCTTATTGGCAAGACAAAACTTGAAGAAGTTATTGATGTAATGAGTATATGCAACTCATTTTTAAGTAATGATTCTGGGTTAATGCATGTAGCTGCAAGCTTGGGGATTAAACAAGTTGCCATTTTCGGCTCTTCTGACCCAAAAAAAACACCGCCACTCAGTCGTCATGCTAAATTAATATATTTGGGCCTCACATGCAGCCCATGCTTTGAGAGAGTTTGTCCGCTTCAACATACGAACTGCCTAAAAAATATTAAGCCTGAAGAGATTATCAGAAAAATAATTTAATGATTGAGATCATCTAGTTTCTGATAGATCTCGATCTTATTTTCCGCACAAAAACTTTTCCATTCGAAAAAATTAGTCCAGTCACTTAAGAAAATAAAATCCAAATTATTTTTTTTAGCAACTTGATAGTCATATTTAGAGTCGCCAATAAATAAAGCTGGCTTTTGTCCCGTAGATTTTTTTAATTCGCGCGTCACAATATCTTCTTTTGAATCAGGACTTCCGAAAATACCTACATCAAAATATTTTAATAAATTTTTTCTGGTAAACAAGCGGATGATCTCTTCCTGATCTCCCCCAGAGACAATCATCCAATTAGAATCTTTAGTTCTTTCTCTTAAGGCTTCAAGGCCTTGTGCGATTTCACAATTTTCCAGAAGTCTTTCAACTTCGTAATTGAGTTGATTTAAAAGATGATTCATCGAAACATCATCTACTGGCTTATTAAGAATTTTTTCTAAAAAATAAGTGAATTTAATATTTCGAGATATGCCAGTATATTCGATATGATGATTTACTAACTTCATAGCATCTTCTTCAGAGGCTCCAAACTCAAGAGCCGTTAATCGATAAGCTTCTATCTTAAGAAAATTTGAATTAAGTACGACGCCATCACAATCAAATAAGATTGTTTTGTATTGAGAGATGGGAAGCATGGAATTGGATTAAGGGCGTTTAATCGCGCTTGCTTCTTTTGCTAATTTCGTAATTTCAACCCAGTTTTTGTTTGCAACGAGATCTTTTGGAGTGAGCCATGTGCCTCCACAAACTGGCACATTGGGCAAACTTAAAAAATCAGGTGCTGATTGAACAGTCACGCCACCTGTTGGACAGAATTTTACATCTGAAAAAGGGCCTGCAAATCCTTTTAGAAGATTAATGCCCCCTACTGCAACTGCAGGGAAAAGTTTAAGGAAATAATACCCATCATTATTAGCCATCATCACTTCACTTCCAGTTGATACGCCTGGCAATAAAGGTAATCCAATATCTAAGCAATGTTTACCGATTTCTGTTGTGTATCCTGGGCTCACAGCAAATTGACAGCCAATTGATTTTGCAGCTGAAGCATCTGTTTTTGTTCTTACAGTGCCCGCGCCTACAATCGCTTCAGGTAGGTGTTTAATAATTCGGTCCATCGCCTCAATGGCGCATGAAGTTCTTAATGTTACTTCTAAAACTTTAATACCACCTTCAAGTAAAGCTTCTGCCATAGGGACAGCATCTTCCACTTTATCAATCACAATAACTGGAATCACTGGACCGTAATTTGCTAAATCTAATGTCTTCATATTGTCCTTATATAATTTATAGCCAGGTGATTGCGCCTTCTTCGGCAGAAATCACATTTTTTCTCATGCCAGCAAATAATTCGCGCCCGATATCGTGCGCATTATTATTTCTAAGTTGATCAGAAAGATTTTCATTTTCTCTCTCGTACCAAGTGTCTTCATCAACTAATGCATTCAAAGTTCCAACCATCGCATTTAATCGAATCATGTCGCCGTTGCGAATTTTGCCGATAGGTCCATTAGCTGAAGCTTCTGGACTTAAATGAATTGCAGCTGGAATTTTTCCGGAAGCACCACTCATTCTTCCATCCGTCACGATAGCCACCTTGAAACCTTTATTTTGAAGCACTGCTAGAGGAGGTGTGAGCTTATGAAGCTCAGGCATTCCGTTAGCTTTAGGCCCTTGAAATCTTACAACTGCAACAAAATCTTTTTCAAGCTCACCTCGATCAAAAGCACTAAGCAGTTCTTCTTGTGTGTCAAAAATGATTGCAGGCGCTTCAATAATGTAGCGATCCTGAGGTACAGCAGAAATCTTAATCACTGAGCGACCAAGATTGCCTTGTAAAAGTTTTAGACCGCCCGACTGATTAAACGGATTGTCTGCGGTTCTGATAATTGTTTCATCACCACTCTCTTTAGGTAAATCTTTCCAAATAAGCTTGCCATCTTCTTTTGTAGGTTTTTTAGCATATTCTTTTAAACCGCCTTCACTAGCAGTCATCACTTCTGGATACATGCACCCTGTATCGATGAGTTCGCGAATCACAAACGCAGGGCCGCCTGCGGTTTGGAATTCATTCACATCTGCTTTGCCATTTGGGTAAATACTTGCTAAGAGTGGTGTTGAGCCTGCAAGATCATGGAAATCACTCCAATCAATAATAATTCCCGCAGCTCTTGCAATCGCCACCCAATGAATAAGATGATTGGTAGATCCGCCTGTAGCTAACAGAGCCACCATAGCATTCACAATAACTCGCTCATCAACTAATTTACCAATGGGTTTGTTTTGTTTATTTTTGATAATGTTTAAAAGAGAGCGAACTGATTCTCGCGTTATCTCCTCTCTAATATCATCGCGTGGGTGAATAAATGCTGCGCCTGGAACATGAAGCCCCATCGCTTCCATTAACATCTGATTGCTATTTGCTGTTCCATAAAATGTGCAAGTGCCTTCTCCATGGTATGCAGCAGATTCAGATGCTAACAACTCTTCTCGACCTACAAGGCCTTGTGCATATTTCTCACGCACTTTAGATTTGGAAGTATTGTCGATACCAGTAGACATAGGACCGGCCGGAACAAAAATTGTGGGCAAATGACCAAAATGAAGCGCGCCAATTAACAAGCCAGGCACAATTTTGTCGCAAATACCAAGCATGAGTGCGCCATCATATACATCATGAGACAATCCAATTGCGGCTGCCATTGCTATGGTATCTCGAGAAAACAAACTCAATTCCATACCGGGTTCGCCTTGCGTAATGCCATCACACATTGCAGGAACCCCACCCGCGACTTGCGCTGTTGCATCGCACTTATTCGCTTCGTCACGAATAATCGATGGATAGTTTTCATATGGCTTGTGTGCTGAAAGCATATCGTTATATGCGGAAACGATTGCAATATTAGGTTTTTTTTCGCTAACGATTTTTAACTTATCATTTTTAGGGAGTGCCGCAATAGCGTGCGCAACATTAGCACATCCTAAACGATCAGCACCACGCTGTCTTTGCAACATAGCATCAATACGAGCTAAGTAAGCAATTCTCGTTGGTCTACTTTTTTCTTTAATTCTTTCAGTGATTTCTATTATGGAATGTTTCATTAAATTAATATGTTGTTATGAATGAATAAAAAATCTCTATGACAGATTATCCTAGAAACACTCTGTAAGCGTCAAACGATTAAATGTGAATTAATCATTTAAATCATTTATAGGCATTGATTTATATGCGAAAATTCCCTATATGGTTCGTATACTCATCATTAAAACATCTTCGCTCGGGGATATTATTCACTGTTTGCCTGTTGTTAATGATATTAAATATTTTGTTCCTGAAAGCTCAATTGACTGGCTAGTCGAAGAGTCTTTTGCTGATATCCCTAGGCTCCATCCTCAAATTGATTCAGTTATCACTATCTCTCTTAGGTCTTGGAAAAAAAACCTTAGAAAAAAAACAACATGGACAGGCCTTTATAAAGCAATTAAAGCAATTCGCCAGGATCATTATGACATCGTGATTGATTTCCAGGGTTTACTTAAAAGTGCGTTTTTTACTTTATTTACGCATGGCGATATTCATGGCTTTGATAAGGTCTCCATTCGAGAAGCGGCTGCTTCTTATTTCTACAAACACACGCATACTGTATCAAAACAAATTCATGCTGTAGTTCGTAATCGAGAGTTGGCAGCCAAATGTTTTCAATATGACCTCTTAGATCATCCTGCTCATTTTGGATTAGAAATCCACAATATCAGTAACTTCAATCTATCAGAGCGCTATGTCGTTCTGATTCACGGATCGAGTAAAAAAACCAAACAGTGGCCTATAGATCATTGGCAAAAAATTGTTCAATTTTTTAATATTTTAGGTCTAAGAGTTTTGCTGCCATGGGGCAATCTTGAAGAATACCAAGCCTCCAAAATACTTCGAAAAACATCCACCAATTGCTTAGTGCTTCCTAAAATGAAGATTAGTGATCTTGCTAATATTATTTCGAGCGCAAAATGCGTTGTTGGCGTTGATTCGGGACTAACTCATCTTGCAAATGCCCTTGGGATTCCAACCATAGGTCTTTATATGGATAGCAATCCGTACCTTACTGGCGTTTATCCTAATATCAAAGTGCCGTCTGTCAATCTAGGCGAAATTGGGACCATTCCCACTGTTGAATCAACGATTTCCCAAATCGAAGCAATTATTTAACTTTATACCCTTGAAATTTAAAGTTTCGGCCCCAAATTTGTTTTAATTCGCAATATTTCAAAAGTTTTAAAAGGTCAAATTATGAACGCAGAAGACAAAAAAAATTCATCTATTGATGATTCGGAAGACAATGTAGATCAATCCACTTCAAATAATCCAGAAGATCAAATAAAGCTTCTTGAGGAAAAATTAGCTGAAGCTGAAGCGCAAGTTCTCTATGTGAAAGCTGAAGGCGAAAATATAAGAAAACGTTCCGTTGAAGATATTGATAAGGCTAGAAAATTCGCACTTGAGAAATTTAGCAGTGAATTGCTTTCCGTAAAGGATAGTCTCGATGCGGCACTTACAATTGAAAATGCAAATGTAGATAGTTATAAAAATGGCGTAGAACTCACACAAAAACAACTCATTAATGTATTTGAAAAGTTTGGCATCCACGAAATTAAGGCATTAGATGAAAAATTTGACCCCAATCAACATCAGGCAATCAGCATGATTGAATCAGAAGAAGAGCCAAATAAAATTTTGGCTGTGCTTCAAAAAGGCTACCTATTAAATGAAAGAGTTTTAAGACCAGCTTTGGTAACTGTATCAAAAACTAAAAATACATAAGCTCTTGAAATATTCAAGACCATCCCAATTATAGATATATCAAATTAAACAGATTTTTTAAGGAAAAAAAATGGCTAAAATTATCGGTATTGACTTAGGAACAACAAACTCCTGTGTAGCTGTCATGGAAGGCGGAAAGCCCAAAGTGATTGAAAATGCAGAAGGTGCTAGAACGACGCCTTCAATTATCGCTTACCAAGATGACGGTGAGATTCTAGTTGGCGCTCCCGCAAAAAGACAAGCAGTCACTAATCCAAAAAATACATTATTTGCCGTAAAGCGATTAATTGGCCGTCGTTTTGAAGAAAAAGAAGTGCAAAAGGATATTGGCTTAATGCCATATGAAATTTCTAAGGCTGACAATGGTGATGCTTGGGTAAAAGTTCGCGATCAGAAAATGGCCCCTCCTCAAATTTCAGCAGAAGTTTTACGTAAGATGAAAAAAACTGCTGAAGATTACCTTGGTGAAGAAGTTACTGAAGCAGTTATTACTGTTCCTGCTTATTTTAACGACAGCCAACGTCAAGCTACTAAAGATGCAGGTCGAATTGCAGGCCTTGAGGTTAAACGTATCATTAATGAACCTACTGCAGCTGCGCTTGCCTTTGGTTTAGATAAACAAGAGGGTGACCGAAAGATTGCTGTATACGATCTAGGCGGTGGTACATTCGATGTATCTATTATTGAAATCTCAACTGTTGATGGCGAGCATCAATTTGAAGTGTTATCTACGAATGGAGACACTTTTTTAGGTGGAGAAGACTTTGACAATCGCCTTATTGATTTCTTGGCTGATGAGTTTAAAAAAGAAAATGGTCTTGATTTAAGAAATGATTTACTTGCTAAGCAACGACTAAAAGAAGCTGCTGAAAAAGCAAAGATTGAGCTTTCAAGTAGCCAACAAACAGAGGTGAATTTACCCTATATTACAGCGGACGCAAGCGGTCCAAAGCATCTTGTCGTTAAAATTACGCGCGCAAAATTTGAATCTCTTGTGGATGATTTGATTGAAAGAACAATCGAGCCTTGTAAGGTTGCAATGAAAGATGCTGGTGTCTCTGGAAGCGATATATCTGACATTATTCTTGTTGGTGGCCAAAGTCGTATGCCAAAAGTACAAGAAAAAGTAAAAGATATCTTTGGTAAGGAGCCTAGAAAAGATGTTAATCCAGATGAAGCAGTTGCGGTAGGTGCAGCTATTCAAGGTGGCGTTCTTCAAGGTGATGTTAAAGATGTTTTACTTCTAGACGTCACACCATTGAGTTTAGGTATTGAAACACTTGGAAGTGTTATGACTAAGCTTATTAAGAAAAATACAACGATACCTACTAAGGCATCTCAAGTATTCTCAACGGCTGAAGATAATCAAAATGCTGTAACAATTCATGTGCTTCAGGGTGAGCGTGAAGTGGCTTCCGGCAACAAGAGCTTAGGTCAATTTAATTTAACTGATATACCTCCAGCACCAAGAGGTACACCTCAGATTGAAGTGACTTTTGATATTGATGCTAATGGTATCTTGCATGTATCTGCTAAAGATAAAGCTACTGGCAAAGAAAATAAAATTACAATTAAAGCGAATAGCGGACTCAGCGAAGAAGAAATTAAGAAAATGGAAGAAGACGCTGTTAAATATGCTGACGAAGATCGTAAGATTCGAGAGCTTGTAGATGTTAAAAACTCTGCCGACGGTATGATTCATTCAGTGAAAAAATCTATCACGGATCATGGGGATAAATTAGATGCAGCTGAAAAAGAAAAAATTGAAGCCGCTATAAAGTCTTTAGAAGAATCATTAAAATCTGACAATAAAGAAGAGATTGAGGCTAAAACAAAAGAATTAATGGAAGCATCTCAAAAGTTAGGTGAAAAAATATACGCTGAACAACAAGCACAACAACCTAATGCTGGAGACGCACCTCAGCAAGAAGAAAAAACAGTTGACGCTGAAGTAGTGGATGCAGAATTTGAAGAAGTTAAGCAAGACAAAAAAGACAAATAAACTTTAACCATTAAAACAACATCAGCTATTCTGATGTTGTTTTGTTTTCTTGAAAAAATATCATGGCTACCAAAAAAGATTATTACGAGACTCTTGGTGTATCTCGTGACGCTTCAGAAGATGAAATAAAAAAAGCTTATCGTAAACTTGCGATGAAATTTCATCCTGATCGCAATCCTGACAATCCTAAAGCTGAAGAGAGTTTTAAAGAAGCCAAAGAGGCTTATGAAATACTTTCAGACGCACAAAAGAGAGCTAGTTATGATCAATATGGTCATGCAGGTGTAGATCCTACTATGGGCGGTCATGGGTCTGGAGGATTTTCAGACTTTAATGATGCTTTTGGTGACATTTTTGGTGACATTTTTGGTGGCGGTCGTGGTGGCCAAAAATCCAATGTATATCGAGGGGCTGATCTTCGCTATAACATGGAAATTAATCTTGAAGATGCTGCAAAAGGCACTGAAACAAAAATTCGCATCCCTGTCATGACATCTTGTGAACCATGTAAGGGAACTGGCGCCAAACCTGGTACGCAACCAGTCTCTTGTGACACATGCCATGGTCATGGTCAGGTTAGAATGCAGCAAGGATTTTTTTCTGTGCAACAAACATGTCCTAAATGTCATGGCACTGGAAAAATTATCAAAGAACCATGTTCAACTTGCCATGGGGCTAGTCGCGTTAAACAAAATAAAACGCTTTCCGTTAAGATCCCTGCGGGCGTAGACGAAGGAGATCGCATTCGCTTATCGGGCGAAGGTGAGTCAGGAATTAATGGTGGACCTCCTGGAGATTTGTATGTTGTTGTTCATTTAAAAAAACATGATTTATTCGAACGCGATGGCGGTAATTTACACTGTGAAATGCCTATTAGCTTTACCACTGCAGCTCTTGGCGGCGAAATAGAAGTACCCACTTTAGATGGTCATGCAAAAATGAAAATACCTGCAGAAACTCAAACAGGCGCTGTATTTAGATTGAAAGGTAAAGGTATTAAACCTTTAAGACAAAGCTCACCTGGCGATTTACATTGTCATGTTTCTATAGAAACGCCTGTAAAACTCACAGACAGACAAAAAGAATTATTAAAAGAACTTGAAGAGATTAATCAATTAGATCGAGGTAAGCACAGTCCAAAATCAAAAGGTTGGCTTGATAAAATGAAGGACTTGTTTGATTAATTAAAACGTGCCAGCTTGGATTAATTCGACCTTATAACCATCTGGATCTTCAATAAAAGCAATCACTGTTGAACCATGTTGCATAGCGCCAGCTTCACGAATCACTTTCCCGCCTTTTGCTTTAATTAATTCGCAAGTCTTGTGAGCATCTTCAACTTCTATTGCAACATGTCCGAAAGCATTGCCTTTTTCATAGGTTGTCACACCCCAGTTATAAGTAAGCTCAATGACTGCATGGTCTTTTTCATCACCAAATCCCACAAAAGCTAATGTAAATTTTCCATCAGGATATTCATGTCGCCTTAAAAGCTTCATACCTAAAATATTAGTATAGAAATTGAGTGATTTTTCTAGATCAGTGACACGAATCATAGTGTGAAGTACACGCATAACTAACTCACTTTATCTTTTTGTAGTTGATGATACTTAAGCATGAGCATTTCTTTGGACTCAATAAATTGAGGATGGATTGGAATACAATCTATAGGGCACACCTCTTGACATTGCGGCGTATCAAAATGTCCTACGCATTCTGTGCATAATTCAGGATTGATTTCATAGATTTGAAGCCCTTGATAAATCGCATTGTTTGGACATTCGGGTTCGCATACGTCACAGTTAATACATTCATCCGTAATCATTAGCGCCATGATTAACGTCCAGTTTTTTTCATAGCTTCTTTCACAACTGGAGATACAAATTGTTCTATATTTCCACCTAAAGTAGCAACTTCCCTAACTAAACTTGAAGATAAAAAAGTAAATTGCTCAGAAGGCGTTAGAAAAAGCGTTTCGACATTTGGATAAAGTTTGCGATTCATACCTGCCAATTGAAATTCATATTCAAAATCAGAAACAGCCCTTAAGCCACGAATAACTACTTGAGCATTTTGTGATTCAACAAAGTCCATTAAAAGCCCATTAAACCCAATCACTTCAATTTCTTTATGGTCTTTGAAGACAGCTTTCACCAAATCTACTCTCTTCTCAAAAGCAAAAAAACATTGTTTGCTTGTATTGCTAGCAACAGCCACGATTACTTTATCAAAGATTTTTGTTGCGCGATGAGCAATATTCTCATGGCCTAATGTAATAGGGTCAAAGGTTCCGGGATAAACGGCGATAGATAAATTAGATTGACTCATTATTTTTTAATGTCACAAGATGATAAAAAACATTACCTGCTTTTCTTTTTTTTAAAACATTAAATTCACTGTGATCTTTAAAAGCAGATTCTGATTCAAAGTATATTAGCCCATCCTTTGTTAAATGGTTAGCTAATTGAGGAAATAATTTATCTTCCCAGCTTTCATTGAAAGGAGGATCACAGAAAATAATATCAAACTTAGCATTGTTCTTCTGAAGAAATACAAGTGCATCCATAAAATGAAGTTGAGCTTTCTCTGCCTGAAGAAGCTTTTTATTTTCCTGAATCATTTTAAAAACTTGGGGAGATTTTTCAATCATTACTACACTTGAAGCACCTCTTGAAAGAGATTCAAAACCAATGACGCCCGATCCCGAAAAGAGATCTAAACAAACCTTCCCGGTTAGATCTTGATCCAACCAATTAAATAAGGTCTCTCTAACTCTAATTGGAGTGGGCCTTAATCCCGGAGCATCGACAAAAGAAACATTTTTTCTTTTCCATTGTCCCCCAATAATTTTGACTTGATTTTTGAGTATCTTCAAAAACTACTCTGCACCTACAATAATGGTCGTCAGTTTATTAGGATCAATTTTATTTTTAAATGCCGTTTTTATTTGATCAATAGTTACTTTATTAATCTCATTTATATAATTATCAATATATGAAATTGGCAGCTTATAAAAAGCGATCATACTTAAGTATTCAACAATTTTTGCATTGCTATCAAGCCTTAAGGGAAATCCGCCAACTAAATTTTGTTTAGCGGCGATAAGCTCTTTTTCAGTTGGGCCTTCATCGATAAATTTTTTAATAGTGGAATTTACAATGCTAAGAGCCTCATCAGCTTGCTCCTTTTTAGTTTGCAAACCAATCTCGAGAGGACCTTCAACATACAATGGCATAAAATAACTATATACACTATAAACCAACCCTTTTTTCTCTCTAACCTCTTCGGTGAGCCTTGAAACAAAACCACCTCCGCCTAAAATATAATTCCCGACATACAAAGGAAAATAATCTTTTTCACCGCGTTTTAATGCTGGCATACCCATCAATATATGAGCCTGTTTTGCAGGGTGCTGTATTTTTTTAACCCCTGCATAATTTTGATCTGTGACAGAAGCTATATTGTGTTTTACATTCCCCTGAGGCAACCCTTGACTAATGGACTCACTTATTTTTTTTGCCTCGTCAGCGCTCACATCTCCAACAATCACGATTGAGGCTTCAGATGATAAATAGTAATTTTTATAAAATTGTTTTAAATCGGCTTGATTCAGCTTCTGCAAAGTATCTATATTTCCAGCTTCATCATGCGCGTAGGGATGATCGCCATATAAAGATTTCATGAATGCTAAATTAGCAATCGTTTCTGGCTGCGTCATAGACTGTTTAATACTTGCGATAATTCTATCCCTTTCCCTATTTAATACCGGAATAGGAAAATCAGGTGCATGTATCACATATTTAAATAGTGTAAGTGCTTTGTCTTTCTGTACAGGGGAGCTCAAAGTTCTTAATTTAAAGTAAGCTCTATCGAGATCAACATCTCCGCCAATTGCTGCGCCAATATCTGAAAATTGATTGGCTAATTTTTCTTCATTTATACCACCAGCACCCAGATTCATAAGATGATTAGTTAAATGCGCAAGACCTTCTTTGCCAGTAGGGTCTTGCGCACTACCTGCAAAGAAATTTACATTGATGTCAAGTATTGGAAGATCATGATTCTCAACGAAAAGAACTTTAGCTCCTTCTTTTGTTTCCCATGTATTAATTTTTAAAGCAGCAAAACTATTTTGCTGAAAACACACAAACAAAAAAATAAGTTGAATAATTTTAATGAACATGCGGACGTCCCTTAGGGCTTAAATTTTGATTCATCGGCTGAGGATCAAGAATAACTAGCGATAAATTATCTCGAGTTAAATATTTTTTAGCGACATTTTTTATTTGATCAGATGTGACGCTATTAATTTTTTGAATATATCCATCGCTTAAATGGAAAGAATAATTCATTGTTTCGAGCTGTCCAATTTCCATTGCCATTCCAAACATAGAATCTTTTTGATATACATCACTTGCAATAACAGTCGCCTTCACCCTGTCTAATTCCTCTTGAGTGACACCATCTTTTTTAATTTTTTCTATTTCTTGAAGCAATGCATTTTCAAGATCATTAATTTTTTTAAAGTCGTTAGGAGTTCCTTCCAAAACAAAAATACTTATTCGTCCTCGAGCTAACGAATCATAACCAGCACTAACATTAACAGCCAAATGTTGATTTCTTACAAGATTTTGATTGAGTCTTGAGGAGCTATTCCCAGCGAAGATATTAGATAAAACTTCTAAAGCATAGGGCTCCCAAGAGTTTTCATCATTTCCATTACGGTCATTAAGGGTTGGTACAGGGTAGCCCATCAAAAGATAAGATAATTCACTTGGCGCCTTAACTATAGACCTTCTCTCTCCATTTTGCTTAGGTTCAATTTGAGGTTTTCTTTCTGGTAATTTTCTTGCAGGAATTTTTTCAAAGTATTTTTTTGCAAGATCCAGAACATCGTTGGCGTAAATATCTCCAACCACTACTAAAATTGCATTATTAGGAGCGTACCAATTTTTATACCACTCTTTTGCATCTTCGACCGTCATATTTTCCAGGTCATTCATCCAACCAACCACAGGCCTGCTATAAGGATGGGATTTAAAAACAGTAGACCCAAATTGCTCTTTAACTTGAGACGTTGGCTTATCTTCAGTTCTCCATCGTCGCTCTTCCATTACTACCTTAATTTCTTTATCAAATTCTTCTTTAGATAAATTTAGATTCTGCATCCGGTCTGCTTCTAGTTTAAATGAAAGTTCAAGATTTGATTTTTCAAGCTGCTGGAAGTAACAGGTATAGTCTGCTCCAGTAAAAGCATTCTCTTTACCACCTGCTTTGGCAATAAGTCTAGAAAACTCTCCTGCTTTAATTTTTTTAGTCCCTTTAAACATCATGTGTTCAAGAACATGGGCTACACCAGTTTTACCATTTACCTCATCAAGGCTACCTGCTCGATACCAAACTTGAGAGACAACCACGGGGGAACGATGATCTTCTCTTACAATAATTTTTAATCCGTTGGAAAGCTTAAATTCTGAAGTTTGTGCAAAAAGTAAACTTGGAAACAACAATAAAAAAAGTAAAATATTTTTTAACAAGGCATCTCATCCTTAAGTGATTTAGCTATTATAATGAATATCAATGTTTCGTAGACTTTTCTTTACCTCATTAAGTTCTTAAAATTTTAAAAAATGTTTGAATTCCTCAAAAAAATTATAAAGAAAGACAGCCCAGAAAAGAAATCTGCGGCAAAAAAAGAAGTCGCCAAAAAACCACAAAAAAAAGTCTCTTTAGCGCCAAAACAAAAAGTCTCTAAAACTCCAAAAATTTCTGATAAGAAAAAAGTTTTAAAGGCTGAAGCGCCTTTGAAGACGGCTCCAAAAGCTGTTGAAAAAAAACCAATTACAACTTCTGAAGAAAAAATAATCCCAAAAGAAGAAAAGAAAAGTAGTTTCTTTGGTTTTGCTGACAAGATAAAGAAAGGCCTTACCAAGACTAGAGAAAAATTAACCACTGAACTTACTTCATTATTTACTGGTAAAAAAATCGATGAGGCGCTCTTTGAAGAGTTGGAAACAATATTACTTACTTCCGACGTGGGTATTTCCGCTACCACCTATCTCCTGGATAGCATTAGAGCCTCTGTAAAAAAGAATAATATAGAAAATGCAGATGAGATTAAGGGTTTACTCAAAGAAAAATTAATTGAATTATTAACCCCTATCGAAAATCCCTTACTAATAAAAGGAACAAATCCTTATGTCATTATGGTTGTTGGGGTGAATGGTGCCGGGAAGACAACTACCATTGGAAAGCTTACAAAAATTTTTCTTGATGAAAGTAAATCCGTATTAATTGCTGCAGGCGATACTTTTAGGGCAGCCGCTACAGAGCAACTTCAAGTATGGGGGCAAAGAAATAATGTTCATGTTGTTTCACAAGCTTCGGGTGATCCAAGTGCTGTTATTTTTGACGCTATCAACTCTGCGAAAGCAAAAAACATTGATATTGTGATTGCGGACACAGCAGGGAGATTGCCCACACAAAAACATTTAATTGATGAAATTACAAAAGTTAAACGTGTGATTAATAAATGTCACGCTGAAGCGCCTCACGAGATTCTTCTTGTATTAGATGCAAATACTGGACAAAACGCTATCAGTCAGCTCAAGATATTTAACGAGGCTCTAGGAATTACCGGTCTTGCTTTAACTAAGCTTGATGGTACCGCTAAAGGTGGCGTTATTGCAGCGATAGCCAAAGAACAGCCTACCCCATTAAGATACATTGGTGTTGGTGAGACTATAGACGATCTAAAAGTTTTCAACGCAGAAGAATATGTAGATGCGCTTTTTTAAAATCGGTTTTTATCAATGATTAAATTTGATCAAGTTCACAAAAGATACCCGGGAAATTTGGAAGCATTACAAAATATTACTTTTGAAATTAATGCTGGTGAACTTATTTTTGTAACAGGCCCTTCAGGCGCAGGAAAATCAACATTATTGAAATTAATTACAGCGATTGAATTTCCCACACACGGGACAATTATTTTTGAAAATCAAAATTTAAGCCAAATAAAAAGAGCTGCCATTCCATATATAAGAAGGAAATTTGGTTTAGTTTTTCAAGATCATAAACTTCTATATGATCGTAATTGTTATGAAAATATTGCGCTTGCTTTGGAGATAAATGAGGTAGGCATTAATGATATTAAAGGTCGTGTTCGAGCAGCTCTAGATAAAGTGGGCTTGCTGAATCGGGAAAAATCAATGCCTATTAGTTTGTCAGGCGGCGAACAACAGCGTCTCGCAATTGCAAGAGCCATTGCTTGCAGGCCCTCGATTTTACTTGCTGATGAGCCCACAGGAAATTTAGACAAGAAATATGCAGATGAAATTATGAGTCTTTTTTATAGCTTCCAAGAACTAGGGGTGACTGTGATTATCGCAACACATGAAATTCCAACTACCTCAAAAAAACATAAGCAACTTTATTTACAAGAAGGCAATCTTATAAAGATTTCTGACCAATAGATGGATTACTTCGTTTCTCATTATCAAATGCTACTTAAAGCGCTTCAGCGTAGTCACGCATCAATGCTTTCTACTCTTATGATGTTCTTGGTTATAGGTGTTACATTGATTTTGCCGAGCATATCTTTCCTGGTAGTGCAAAATTTAAAATCGATTTCTGAAACTATTCAGCATGAATCTCAAATTAGTATTTTCCTTAAAAAAGATATTTCAGTAGATGCGAAAAACAAAATCGAAAAAGATTTAAAAAGTCGTATTGAAATTAATAATTATCATTATGTTAGAAAAGAAGAAGCTTGGCCTAAACTTCAAAAATCAATGGGCTTTAATGAATCAAATAATGGGCTCTCAGAAAATCCATTGCCTGATGCTTTTTTTGTTTCACCCAACACCATCAATCCAAATCAAATTGCGATTTTAAAATCCTCTCTGGATAGACTTGAGGGGGTAGACCAAGTGGTTGTTGATACGGGTTGGGTTAAAAAATTAAACTCTGTGCTCCATTTAGCAAATAAAGCTATTTTTTTAGCGTCAATTTTATTGGCCTCTATGCTCACAGTAGTTATTGGTAATACTATTCGTCTTCAAATGACTTCGCACCACGAAGAAATTGAATTGAGTAAATTAATTGGTGCTACCAATCAATTCATAAGAAGGCCTTTTTTATACAGCGGGTTTATTTATGGTTTAGGAGGCGGATTAACTGCAGCTCTTAGCCTCAAATTGATTGTGATATTCTTAAATCAAACTGTCGTTGAGGTTGAGGCTCTCTATGGGGCCCAATTCATTATTGTTGATTTAACTCTCGTACAGTACTTATCTATTGTTGGCAGCTCAATTCTGATTGCTGTCGCGGCGTCTTTTATCTCGATTAATCAATCCATTAAAAAATTAATGCCTACTTAACCTATTGTATTTATTAGGTTAATTTCAAATTTAAGGAACTTTATTAAACTAGCACTCTCCAATGAAGAGTGCTAAAATTATGTTTGTTAATGAAGTTTTTACAAAGGATTTTATTAAGATGACTTTGGACTTAAGCTTACCTACATTAGGCTCTATTGATAGTTACGATCGCTATATGCAATCCATTAGAACTATTCCCTCTCTTACTGCCGAAGAAGAGATGGAACTTGGTATGCGTCTTAAAAAATCAAACGACCTTGAGGCTGCTAAAACACTTATTTTGTCTCACTTAAAGCTCGTAGCTAAAGTGGCTAAGGGCTATTCTGGATATGGGCTTCCTCAATCAGACTTAGTTCAAGAGGGCAATATTGGCCTTATGAAAGCTGTAAAGCGATTTGACCCTGAGAGAGGCGTAAGACTAGTGTCTTTTGCAATCTACTGGATTAAAGCAGAAATTCAAGAATACATCGTTAAAAATTGGCGTTTAGTTAAAACAGCAACGACAAAGGCTCAGCGTAAATTATTTTTTAATTTGCGAAGCATGAAAAAGACTCTCCAGCCGCTTAAATCAGATGAGATCAATTCGATCGCTAAAGAGCTTAATGTCAAACCTGAGGATGTTCGTGAAATGGAGTATCGTTTTAATGGCAATGAAATTTCATTAGATTATGGCTCGGAAGAATCGGAAGATGATGTCTTCAGGCCCATTGCTTATCTTAAAGATGAAACGCCAGAGCCTTCAGAACAAATGGAGATAGATCAATCTGAAGGGAATAGTTTATCGTCCCTTAGTAAAGCACTTTCATCGCTTGACGAAAGAAGCCGTCTTATCCTAGAAGAAAGATGGTTAAAAGATAAAGACGCTTCAACACTTCATGAACTTGCAGATAAACTTGGTGTATCAGCAGAAAGAATTCGACAAATCGAGCAAGCAGCAATGAAAAAAATTAAATTATTGATGTTGTCTTCCAGTCATTAATTTTTTAAATTTACCAAAAAAGCCAAAAGAACTCCGATAATATAGTTTTTTTAGGCTTTTCCATAAAGTGACATTAAGTAACGCTAAAATATACCCCTTAGAAATTAAGCTGCATCAAGCATCCAAGCTATTAGAAATAAAATTTAGCAACCTAACTGAATGTATGCTTTCCTGCGAATTTCTTCGAGTGCATTCACCATCGGCTGAAGTAAAAGGTCATGGACCAGGCCAAGAAATACTTCAAACACATAAAGAAAATGTCACTATAGAAAGTATCGAGCCAGTCGGTCAGTATGCAGTCAAATTAGTATTTTCAGATGGTCATAACACAGGCATCTATACATGGGATTATCTATATGAGCTTGCTGCAACCTATGAGGTGCTTTGGGAGGAATATATAAAAAAATTATCAAATGCTGGTATTCAAAGAATAAAAACAGATGGCGAATAAAAAAACACATTTTGGTTATAGTGAAATAGATGCATCACAAAAAGCAGGTAAAGTAGCCTCTGTATTTCATTCTGTAGCTTCAAATTATGACTTAATGAATGATTTGATGTCATTTGGTATGCACCATATTTGGAAAAAATTTCTTGTGAATACATCTAACGTCAAAAAAGATGCTCGCATTCTAGATATTGCGGGAGGAACTGCAGACCTATCTATTCTTCTTGCTAAAAAAATTGGGGCGCAATCAGCCAACTTTAAAGGTCAAATGATTCATTCTGATATCAATTTATCTATGTTAAATATTGGCCGTGATAAATTAATTGATCAGGGCATTTTTATACCTTCCATCTTATGCGATGCTGAATCCCTTCCCTTTCCTGATAACTATTTTGATTGTGTCACTATTGGTTTCGGCATTCGTAATATGACGGATAAAAAGAAGGCACTGAAAGAAATTTATCGTGTTTTATCCCCAGGGGGAAAAATTTTAATTCTAGAATTTTCAAAAATATGGAAACCATTACAATTTTTTTATGATCAATTTTCGTTTAAATTATTACCAAAATTAGGCAAATTATTTGCCAAAGATGAATCAAGCTATCAATATCTTGTTGAATCTATAAGAATGCATCCTGACCAAGAATCATTAAAAAAAATGATGGAGGAAGAATCATTCTCTAAAGTAGAGTATCTCAATTTGTCCTCAGGCGTCGTCGCAATTCATATGGGATACAAATTTTGATTATCGACACCATAAAAAGAAACCTTACCAATCATTTATTTCAACAAAATGAATGGTTAAAAAAAGACTTTTCCAAACATAAATCAAAATCTATTTTATTTGTTGTTGGTCCAATTCATTATGCATTAAGGGTTACTGAAGACGGTATCCCGGAATATAAGGAATATATTGATAATTATGATGCAGAAATTAAATTATCCATATCATCAGCTTTAGAGCTTATGCGCGGTAACAAAAAAGCAAATATTGAAATTAAAGGTGATATAGATTTTGCAACATTAATTAGTAGCGCATTAAAAGATATTGAATGGGACTACGAAGACGATTTAAGTGAAGTGATTGGTGATATTCCTGCTTATCATCTTGTCAAACTGGGGAAAAAAGTCCTTAAAACCACAAAAGAAACATCATTCAATGTCGCAGATACCTTCAAAGAATATTGGCTTGAAGAAAAACCACTTATTGCAAAAAAAAGACTGGTTGATCAATTCAATAAAGAAGTTGATACCTTAAGATTTGATGTTGATCGCTTAGAGCAAAGACTTCAAAAACTATGAAATATATTAGGCTTATTTACATCATCTACATACTCCTTAAGTATCGCCTTGAGGAGTTTATTGTATTCAATCGAAAGCTCAATCTTCTTGCTCACTTTATTTCAATAATCTTTTTCTTCAGGCCACATAATAAAAATAGAGGAACAAGACTTAGGCTTGCGCTTGAAAATTTAGGTCCTATCTTTGTTAAGTTTGGCCAAATGTTATCTACTAGAAGAGATCTCATTCCCTTGGACATTGCTGATGAATTAGCTTTGCTCCAGGATCAAGTACCTCCTTTTCCATACAAAGATGCCGAAAAAGTCATTATGAGTTCGTATGGCACGTCACTGGATAAGATTTTTAAATCATTTGATACCAAGCCAATAGCAAGCGCATCAGTAGCACAAGTTCATTTCGCAACACTCCATGATGGTAAGCATGTTGCAGTTAAAATATTAAGGCCCAATATTAAGCACGTCATCGATAAAGATATTAAGCTTTTATATCTTATTGCTCGCTTACTAGAATTAATCTGGTCTGATGGAAAGCGCTTAAGACCAAGAGAAGTGGTTGCTGAATTTTATAAGCATGTGCAATGCGAATTAAATCTTATGTTAGATGCAGCAAATTGCAGTCGCTTAGGTGAAAATTTCAAAGATAAAAAATTACTTATCGTTCCAGAAGTTTATTGGGATTTTTGCAATGAAGATGTGATGGTGATGGAAAGAATGCATGGAACACCAATCAGCCATGTCGAAACACTTCGTAAGAAAAAAATTAACATCAAAGAACTTGCTCGCAATGGTGTAGAGATATTTTTTACCCAAGTATTTAGGGATAGTTTTTTTCATGCAGATATGCATCCTGGCAATATTCAAGTGGCTGATGATGGACGCTATATTGCGATGGATTTTGGCATAATGGGCTCTTTGAATGAGAACGATAAGAACTATTTAGCACGTAATTTTTTAGCTTTTTTTAAGCGTGACTATCATGATGTAGCTCTGGCACATATCGAGTCTGGATGGGTCCCTAAGGACACTTCTATTGATGAATTTGAAAATGCTATTCGCTCGGTATGTGAGCCTATATTTAATAAGCCCTTAAAAGAAATTTCATTTGGACGTCTGCTCATTAGATTATTTCAAACGTCCAGACGATTTAATATGGAAATTCAACCTCAACTAACAATGCTCCAAAAAACACTTTTAAATGTAGAAGGTCTTGGTAGAAACCTAGATCCTGATTTAGACTTATGGAAAACAGCTGCGCCATTTCTAAAAAAATATATGTCAGAACAAAAAGGTATTAAACATATTATTAAAAGCTTAAAAAATGAATTTCCTCATTGGCTTCATCTCACCCCTAAATTACCCAGACTCATTCATGAGTTTCTCGAAAAAAGTAATTCACAAAATAAAAATGTAATGACAAAAGATGACTTTGAAAACTTCTTAAAGTCTCAGAAGAATCAAACTCGTTGGTTTAAAATCATAATCACTTTCATTGGAATTACGTTATTGGTAAATTTAGTGATCTTGTTTTATTTTATTAAATAAATTAAGGAAGCATTAATTGCTTATCTGGTTTGTATCTCTTTATCTATTAGTCACTATTGGAATCGGTATCTTTGTATCTTCTCGCGTTAAGAATACAAAAGATTATGCTGTAGCAGGTCGCCACCTTCCCCTTCCTATAGTCACTGCAACCGTATTTGCTACATGGTTTGGCGCAGAAGCAATTTTTGGCGTTTCATCAACTTTTGTTAAAGAAGGATTAAATGGCGTTGTAGCTGACCCCTTTGGTTCGAGTCTTTGTTTGATTATTGCTGGCTTATTTTTTTCCTCTAAATTATACAAATTAAATATCATCACCTTAGGTGACTTCTATAAAGCCAGATACAACAGAACTATTGAGGTTTTAACGACCATTGCTATTGTTATTTCATACTTAGGATGGGTTGCAGCTCAGATTAAAGCGCTTGGTTTGATATTTAATCTAATCACAGATCAATTTATTAGCGAGCAAATGGGTATGATTATTGGCACTTTAATTGTGCTTACTTTCACAACATTTGGCGGCATGTTGTCTGTGGCTATTTTAGATTTTATTCAAATGATCGTGGTTATTGGTGGGCTTCTTTATATTGCAAATGCGATTTCTCAATTAACGGGCGGAATTACCCCTGTGATTGAAAGTGCAGCCACTAATCATAAATTAGATTTTTTCCCTAAAGGTGATATTTGGACATGGATCACTTTTTTTGGGACATGGATTACTATGATGTTAGGATCAGTTCCTCAACAAGATGTATTTCAACGAGTTACATCTGCGAAAACTGCGAAAATTGCCTTATACGGCTCAATACTCGGAGCATTAATTTATTTTACATTCACATTTGTACCAATGTTTATTGCGTACTCAGCAACTTTAATTGATGCAGAATATTTTAATGGCCTTGTAAATACAAATTCACAACACGTTTTACCAATGCTTGTACTTAATTATATGCCCTTATTTGCACAGGTAATATTCTTCGGGGCAGTTTTATCAGCGATTATGAGCTGCTCATCTGCAACACTTTTGGCCCCTTCCATTACTTTTGCAGAAAATATTGTAAAAGGGTATTTTCCAAAAATTAGCGATAAATATTTACTTAAAATTATGAGAATTACACTTGTATGTTTTTCTTCTATTGTTTTGCTTTATGCACTCAGTTCAAATCTTTCAATTTTTGGAATGGTTGAATCAGCTTATAAAATTACACTTGCCGGCGCATTTGTCCCGCTTGTGTTTGGTGCATTTTGGAAAAAAGCAAATAGTCAGGGAGCTTTATTGGCTATCATTGGAGGAATAGGGTCTTGGTTATTTGTTGAAATTTTTCTCGGTGACCATACACCAATACCAGCACAACTTATAGGCTTGGGTAATAGCATTATTGGAATGATAGTAGGTTCTTTGCTTCCCAATATCATAAAGGAAGCAGAAAAAATCAATAATTAAGTTTGGCATTTAGGGCAAAAAAAGCTTGATCGCTGCGCAATAATTACTGATTCAATGGTTGACCTGCATTTGCGACAAGCTTTCCCTTTTCTTCCATAAACTGCATATGTTTGTTGAAAGTAACCAGACTGTCCGTTCACATTATAAAAATCTCTAAGTGAACTGCCTCCTAATTCGATGGCTTTATTTAGGGTATCTTTGATGTATTTTACGATCTTCTTGCATTCATTTAATGTTACGTCCTGGGCTAATCTGCTTGGAAGTACCCCAGCTTTAAATAAAGATTCGCTTGCGTAAATATTTCCAACCCCAACAACAATATGGCTATCCATAATAATATTTTTAATGGTAGTTTTTTTATTTTGTATTTTTAAAAATAAATATTTTTCAGTAAATAATTTTTCTAACGGCTCGGGGCCTAATTTTGATATCAAAAAATGCTCGTTAATGTCGCTCTCTACCCAAAGTATGGAACCAAATCTTCTGGGATCTGTATATCTTAAAATATTCTTTGTGTTGTGAAATTGAATATCCACATGATCGTGCTTATGAGGAGAAACATCTTTCCTTAAAATTTCAAGTCGTCCGGACATGCCCAAATGTATCATTAGATGTCCACTCTCAAATTGAATAAGAATATATTTCGCACGTCTTTTAATATTTAATATTTTTTGGTTAGGAAGTGTTCTTTTTAAATGCGATGGAACTGGCCATCTTAGAGAAGGGTTTCTAACAATAATATCTTTGATAGATTTTTTAAGTATGGGCTGAAGCCCCATACAGGTAATCTCAACCTCAGGAAGTTCCGGCATAAATAAATTTATTTTTTAGGCTGCTCAATCGGTGGATTCATCATCGTAAATCCAATATCACTGCCGAAATGATAGAGCAAACCCTCATCAACCCTAAATAGTTGAGTTTCAGGAGATTCTTGCACGCGTAAAAAAGTAATTTTTTTACCATCTTCAGTGCGAATATCAAAACTCTTGTATGGGATTCTTAAATCTAATGGATATTTTTCTACTGATCTTGCAGGATTTTTAACCCAAGTCATATCAAACCATTCAGCCATATCATCTTGTTTAAATGAATTGCCTTCACTGGCTTTCCATTCGTTATTACTGCGTGATATTTTTAAGCGTTTAGATTGCCATTGCTCAAGACGAGAAAAGTCAAATTCTTTAACTTGCTCTGTTCTACTGAGGGGTGATTTATCAATAAGCTCTATAGGCTGTGTAGATGCTGCCTCTGAATAAGAACCACTAATAAGATACACATTATTTTTATATAAAAGATATTGATCTTCCGTGACGGAATTATATGTGCCAAAAATAAACTCTTCTTCTGTACCCTTATGTTGAAGTTTTAATTTAACGGTAGGTTTATCCAAGCCATATTTAGGCAGGTCATTTGATGGTAATTTCTCGCTACTAGATGTTGCCACGACAGAAATAATTTTTTGAACTGAAAATTGATCTGCGCGACCTTTGATTGGTTCAAGCATATCCCAGGCTTCATTATTTTTTTTAAAAACAACAGATGCTCTAGAAGGAAAATCAATCTTTACAGCATCAAAATCACTTAAATTAAAAGTGCTGACTTCAAATTGTTTTGTTTGTTTTTTTTGTGGGGGTTTTAGAGCTAAAAAAATAGAAATCGATAAAACGATCACAAGCAAAATTATATTAATTAGCCAACGATTTTTCATATTTCTATACTAAGCTTTTCTGCGCTTAAACCAGAAAAATATGCCTAAAACAAAAATAATGATAGGAATGAAATACTGGAAGCTATGGAATACTGTCCAGGCGATCAAGACAGAAGTGTTATCGTTTGGAATAGTTACATTCACATCTTTTAAAGGCATAGGCTGAATAGAGATTAAATTATCGTCTCCTGACAACCAATTGATCATATTGATGCCAAGATCTAAATTACCACCTGTCGTAATAAATGTATTAGATAAGAAATTTCCATTGCCAACCACCACAACTCTTTGGCCTTTTTTACCATAAGTCCTTTGGAGAGCGACTGCGATATTAATGGGGCCTGGTTTATCTTTATTCTTATCAAAAGTTGATTTTTGATTCGTTTTTGATGGTGAAGACTCTAACCAACCATTTGGAGAAACCTCGATAAGTTTACTAACTTCCCAGCCATTGTCTAACGTGCCTTTAGCGCTTACTTCATGCGCATTCGAAAAGAGCGTTCTTAGCATAAAGTTTTTAGTAATTGCATGGACGCCATAAGAGGATGCAAAGGACACATTTTCATCGGCGCCTTCAACTTTTGCTGTTGGGTCTACTACATGTTCATTTGAAACAGTGAGTCCAAGATATGAAGCCACTTCTTCCAAACCATGAAAGTTATTATCATCAAGAAGCCAAAGTAAATTTCCGCCTGACTCTAAGAATTTTTTAATTTTTTTTGCTTCCACAGCTGGAATATTTTTTTGTGGGCTAGCAATTACTAACATTGAACCATTTAAAGGTACTTCTGATTCAACAGCGAGATTTGGATTGGCAAATTTAAAGCCCTTCGATTCTAATTGCTTACCAAATTCACCTACGTCATTATTTTTAAGTCCAATTAAATTTCTTTCACCATGACCATCTAAATACATTACTGCTTGTTGATTGGTTCTAGATAAACGCATAAAGAGATTGGTCATCTCTTGTTCCGCAAAAGGAGGATTAATGTGCTCCGATCTTTTTTGATATTCAACTACAACTTCACCATCTACCTTAATTCCCATTTCTTGTGCTAATTTTGGCTCTTCTATAGGGCTGATAAATTTAATGTTGATATCAGGTTTAGTTCTTTGATACCTGGTCATGAAATTAATAATACCTTGCCTAAAAGTATCTCCATTGTTGACGTCGTCTTTAGATGCAAACACGGTCAGTGTAATTGGTCCTTTCATTTGCTTAAGGACATTAATACTGCCAGTCGTGAGCGTATTACGATTGGCCTGTGTAATATCTTTTGAATATTTATATTGATTTGCAAGAAAACCCAAAAGAAATACCAAAACAATAAATAGAACAACAAAAAAACTATTTTGAATGAGAATTTGTAATCTTAATTTTGAATTAATTTTCATAAATATTTATCCACGAAGCCTGTCAGCATCGAGACGTCTGATTGTTAATGTTAAAAATGTTGATATAAATAAAAAGAAATACATTAAATCTGAGCTATCAATAAGGCCCCTTGAAAAGCTTTGAAAATGTTTCATGAGTGATAAGTATGCGAACCAATGGTTAGGATCGCTTGCAAAAAAACGCTCCATAATCATTAATGCAAAAAGCGAAATGAAACTTAATATTGCAGCAATAATAGGTTGTTGAGTTAAGCTTGAAAAATAAATACCTAGCGCTGAAAAACTTGCTACAAGAAGCCAAAGGCCTATCGAGTTTGCAATGAGATACCCAAAGTCTATATCTGCCCAAATATTAAGTGTTGTGAGCATAAGAAAAATATAAAAAACAAGAATGCTTAAAAAAACAATTAAGCCTACAAATTTTCCTAGAACTATTTCAGTAAGTGAAATGGGTGCGCTGAATAAAAATGGTAAGGTTTGACTTCGTCTTTCTTCGCTAATAAGTCGCATTGTGAGAAGAGGAACTGCAAAAAGCATAATAAAAGAAGCAATACTATAAACTGTTTGCCCAACAAATATAGTGACGCCTACACGCTCAGCTGGCCTAATCGCGCCTGACATTACCTCAAAGTAATTGTTAACGCCTGTAAGGTAATAACTTCCAAATGCCATCATAAGAAGCGCGAGGATAATCCATCCCATTGGGGACGCAAACAAACTTTTAAGCTCTTTTCTTGCAATATTTAAAATCATTTTTAGTTGCCACTCATATGTGTTTAATTTTTTTGTTTCTTTTCAGTTAATTGTACAAAAACATCTTCAAGGCTTGTTTGATCAGGGGCAATTTGATAAAGATCCCAACGATTTTTCACTGACAATTTCACAATAGCCTCTGATGGTGATTGTTTGCTTTTAAAATGTATGCGATACATACCTGCTTCAACTTTTTCAACCTTAGTCACACCTTCGACATCTTTCAATGCTGATAAAGGAGGTGCTTTTGAAAAACCTACCAAAAGTTTATTGCCTTGTCGATGTTGTTTCAATTCGTCAATAGAGCCGTGAAATACTAAATTACCCTTATCAATAATCTGCACACGATCACAAACCATCTCAACTTCAGGAAGAATATGTGTGGACAAAATAACACTATGCTTTTGGCCTATTTCCCGAATAAGAGACCTAATTTCTCTAATTTGAATCGGGTCAAGGCCTACTGTTGGCTCATCTAAAATCACAACTAATGGATTATGAATAATAGCTTGAGCGATAGCTACACGCTGTTGATAACCGTTAGATAAGTTTTCAATTAATCGCTTGCTCATATGACTTAAACCACATTTTTCTTTTGCAATATCTACAGCTTTTTTAATTTGCTTGCTAGGTACTTTGTGAAGACGAGCAGCAATAGTTAAAAACTCATCAACCGTAAGTTCTTTATATATGGGGCGCATTTCAGGCAAGTAGCCAATCAATGCTTTTGCTTCTTTAGGATTTTCGATGATGTCGATTCCACAAATTTTTACCGTACCAATCGAAGGAGCTAAATTACCTGTGAGCATTCGCATGGTGGTAGATTTGCCAGCGCCATTCGGTCCCAAAAAGCCCAAAACTTCGCCTTTTTCTAGGTGAAAACTTACATTTTTAACGGCCTCACGGCCACCAAAAAGACGTGTCAGCTCAATAGCTTCTAAGGTTAAATTCGACATAGATGTTTTTTTGAATTTTTATTGAAAAAATGAATCATAGATTATACATATTAAAAATATTGTTTTGGTTTATTAACCATCACATCATTAGTTATCGGACTAATTATCAGTCAAATTAGTTTAAACTATTGTAGAAATCAAATCTCAGGAAACTTTATGCATCTGCTTCGAATATTCGCGCTTTTAACTCTTCTATTCTTTGGTGTTCTTGCTAATGCTAAACCTGATCCGTCGAGTTCTATTGATAATTATACCAATCCGGATCTTGTTTTTAAGCTCTTGTTAGCTGAAATTGCCTCTCAGCGAGGCGAACTGAATCTTGCTAGCGAACTTTTTTTAGATTTAGCAAAGCAAACAGATAATGCATTTTTAGCAGAGCGTGCAACCAGACTGACTAGCTATACAAGAAACGGTGCAATAGCCTTAGAGGCTTCTAAAATTTGGAATGAGCTTAATAAAGACTCTATTGATGCACAACAAGCGCTCAGTGAGATTCTAATAGCAAATAACAAACTTAATGAAGCCAAGCCAATTCTTCAAAAACTTCTGCTAAAAGATAAAACAAGAGCGAGTGGTTTTTTGTATTTAAATAGCTTACTCTCGAGAGTTTCCGATAAAAAAGCCGTTTTGACTCTTGTCGCAGATTTAGCGCAACCCTATCCTAAATTAGCTGAAGCGCATTTTGCGGTAGCTCATGCGGCTTGGTTAATTAAAGATCGAAAAACATACGAGAAAGAACTGGCGTCGATAAATCAAATCAAGCCAGATTGGGAGATGCCTATTTTATTTAAAGGGCAAATCTTAGCTCAAGACGATCCTGAAAGAGCCCTTGCTTTTTATAGTGAATTTTTAAACAAATATCCGAAATCAAGTGAGGTAAGACTGGAATATGCAAAATTACTTACTAATGGTCGAAAGTTTAATGAAGCAAAAACTGAATTTATCAAACTTGTAAATACCGCTAATAGTTCAGCAGAAATTACAATCGCTGTAGGTTTATTATCAATAGAACTTGAAGATTACGACCTTGCGGAAAAATATTTCCTTCAAAGCCTAAAAAGAAATCCCAAAGATAAAGACCAAATATTTGTTTATCTTGCAAAGATAGCGGACAAGAAAAATCAAAGTGAAGCAGCGATCACTTGGCTCAATAAAATTAACAATGGGCCTCGCTTTATTGAATCAAAATTAATCACGGCCGAAATTATTGCAAAAAAAGAATCTGTTGATAAAGCCGTAGAGTTTTTAAACGGACTCAAGGTGAATTCGCCTGAGGAAAAATTAAGCCTCGTTCAATCAAAGGCATCATTTCTCACCAGGTCTAATCGCCACCAAGAAGCTTTTCAACTTATGCAAAATGAGGCATCGAACTTCCCTCATTCACCTGAATTTAAATTTGATTATGCGCTTCTAGCCGACAAGTTAAACAAATATGACTTAATGGAAAAACTTTTAAGGGAAGCTATTAAAATCAAACCTGACTATGCTGTTGCTTACAATGCCCTTGGATATTCATATGCGGATCGTAATATCAATTTAGAAGACGCTAAAAAATATATTGAAGTTGCTTTATCAATAGCGCCTAACAATCATTATATTTTAGATAGCATGGGCTGGTTATATTATAGATTAGGCAAATTAGATTCAGCGCTTTCATTTATTCAAAAAGCATACGACGTGCAACCTGATCCTGAAATCGCAGCTCATCTAGGTGAGATTTTATGGGCTCAAGGAAGAAAAAAAGAAGCAAATGATATTTGGGATATTTCACTTCAATCATTTCCTGATAATGAAATTTTAAAAGAAACGCTTAAAAGGCTTCATTAATTTTCAAGAGTTAACCATCAATTGAATTTTAAATATGCTCAATTTTTTTTAGCACCTTTTTTTCTTTCTGCTTGCGCAACTTTAAACGATCCATTTGAGATATTTAAATCTCATGCGCTCACAATTGAAACGCCTCAAGCAATTAATGAAAATCGATTTATTGAAGAATTTTCTATAAAAGCTAAATTCTCCTATTCTGTTGACTCTAAAGGTGGTTCGGGTCGGCTTATTTGGCGGTATGAAAACAATCAAGATGAAATTGATATCTTTTCACCTTTCAATAATCAGATTGCAAAAATCATTTACTCAGCTAAAGAAAAAAAGATTATTGATGCTAATGGAAAAGTTTTATCTGGTGATGATTTTGATCATTACATACAATCCTTATTCGGAAAAAATATTTCACCGGATTTGTTTAGACATCTTATTACAAATCATATTGAACAAATTAAAGATTTACACAAAGAAGATAATCAATTGAATCGAGCTACGCATTTTTATAATGATGAATGGAAGATTGTAATTAATGCATTTAAGACTCAAGACAAACATACCATTCCATCCAAAATATCAATATCCCAAGGTACATTCAATTTTAATTTTATTGTAGAAGAGATTATTAACATTGCAGGCAAATGAACTTATAGGTATGGGTTTTAAGGAGTTTTTAGCGCCTGCTAAATTAAATCTATTCCTTCATGTCCTTAGCAAGCGAACTGACGGCTATCACAACATTCAAACAGCTTTCCAGCTTATCAGCCTTTATGATCATATTTTTATTAAAACAAATACATCTGGGAGTATTCGTCGCATTTCAGATCACCATGCGATTCAGGAATGTGATGATTTAACAATCAAAGCGGCTCAAATATTAAAGCCTTTTTGTGAGAATAAGTCGGGAGCAGATATTTTTATTAAAAAAAATATTCCGATGGGGGGTGGCCTTGGTGGCGGAAGTTCAGATGCTGCTACAACGCTTATTGCTTTAAATGCCCTATGGCAATGCCATCTAAGTCAAAAAAAGCTTCAAGAATTAGCCGTTAAATTAGGGGCTGATGTCCCTTTCTTTGTTTTTGGCCAAAATGCTTGGGCAGAAGGTATAGGCGAAAAACTCACGCCTTTCTCTATCGCAATGCGAGATTACCTTGTTATAGCGCCGAATGAGACGGTTTCCACAAGAGAGGTTTTTGAGTCACTTGAATTGACAAAAGACCGGATTCCATTGAAAATAGCAGGCTTTTCCGATGAATTGGACCTAAAAAATTTGGCCAACGACTTAGAAAAAGGAGTCTTAAAAAAATTTAAAGGCATTGCCCTTGTTTTTGATTGGTTAGACCAATTTGGCCAGGCAAAAATGACGGGCTCAGGATCATGCATCTTTATCCCTTTAAATTCGATAGATATTGGAAAAGAAATTTTAGATAAAAAGCCTCAAGACACAGTAGGCTTCATAGTTAAAGGATTAAATAGTCACCCGCATTTGAATTTAATGCTGGGAACGTAATAACCATAGGGGAGTCGCCAAGCTGGTTAAGGCACTGGATTTTGATTCCAGCATGCGAAGGTTCGAATCCTTCCTCCCCTGCCATTTTTAATATAGACCGCTCATAACCAGGACCAAGACTTTGGATAACAATAGCGTCATGATCTTCACGGGAAATGCCAACCCTCTTCTTGCTGAGCAAGTGGCTGGGAACTTAGGCATTCATCTTGGACGTGCAGACGTAGGCCGTTTTAGTGATGGCGAAGTTATGGTCGAGCTTCTTGAGAATGTTCGCGGTAGAGATGTTTTTGTTCTTCAATCTACAAGTCATCCTACCAACGATAATTTAATGGAAGTTATGGTGATTGTAGATGCTTTAAGAAGGTCATCAGCATCAAGAATTACAGCAGCAATTCCGTATCTTGGTTATTCAAGACAAGATAGAAGGCCAAGATCTGCTCGAGTTGCTATTACTGCTAAAGTTGTCGCAAACATGCTGACAAGTGTTGGTGTAAATAGACTCCTTACTATGGATCTTCACTCCGACCAAATTCAGGGATTTTTTGATATTCCTGTAGATAATATCTATGCCACACCTGTTCTTCTTAAAGATTTGCTTGAACAAAATCATAAAAATCTTGTAGTGGTTTCACCTGATGTAGGCGGCGTTGTAAGAGCTAGAGCTTGTGCTAAACAGTTAGGTTCAGATCTTGCAATTATTGACAAACGCAGGCCCAAGCCCAACGTGTCTAAAGTGATGAATATTATCGGCGAAGTGGAAAATAGAACCTGCGTCATTATTGATGACATGGTTGATACTGCAAATACACTATGCGAAGCTGCGGCTGCTTTAAAAAAGAATGGTGCTATTAAAGTGGTAGCTTATGCAACACACCCGATTCTTTCAGGGGATGCCACAAAAATTATTACAGAATCTGAATTGGATGAATTAGTTGTAACAAATACCATTCCGCTCAGTAAGGCGGCAATGGCATGTAAAAAAATTAGGCAATTAAGTGTTGCTGAACTCTTGGCCGAAACGATTCGTCGAATAAGCCAAGGCGATTCCGTAAGTTCTCTTTTTATGGAATAAAGAATTTGGTCATATTGGCCAATAAACTGCTGCAATCTGGTCGCGGAGTGCAGATTTAAATTAAGGAGTAGTAAATGAAAATTGAAATTAGTGCAACAAAACGTGTTGTGAAAGGTACGGGTGCGAGCCGCCGTCTTCGCCACGCTGGAAGTGTTCCTGGAGTTTTATACGGTGGCGGCAAAGAGCCGATCTCCCTTGACCTTGAACAAAAATCTTTATTTTTACAATTTAGGCATGAGGCTTTTCACGCTTCAATCTTAACGCTTAATTTAGAAGGCAACAAAGAGTCTGTCTTATTAAGAGATTATCAAATGCATCCTGTAAGAAATACAATTCAGCATATTGATTTTCAACGCGTTAATGAGAATGAAAAAATTCACGTCAAAGTGCCATTCCACTTTATTAATGCCGAAGTTTCTCCGGGCGTTAAACTTAACGGTGGTATTGTTTCGCATATCATGACTGAAGCAAATATTTCTTGCTTACCAAAAAATCTTCCTGAATTTATTGAAGTTGATTTGGCGACAATTGATATTGGTCAATCAATCCATTTATCAGAAATTAAAATGCCTGATGGTGTGGAGTTTGTTCAACTTGCACATGGTAACGACGCAGCAGTAGCTTCTGTTGCCAAACCAAGAGCAGTGGTTGAAGAAGTTGCCAAACCTGCTGAAGGCGCTGCTGAAGGAGCGGCTCCAGCATCTGAAAGCGCTAAAACAGCTGATGCAGCAACAGCTGAAGACGCTAAATCAGATAAAGCTAAGTAATTTAACTTTGATATGAATAAGGCGCACTTTTTAAAATCAAGTGCGCCTTATTTTTTCATATGAGCCAAATTAAATTATTTATAGGCCTTGGAAATCCTGGCGAAAAATATTCCGATACCAGACATAATGCAGGATTCTGGTGGATTGATATTGTTGCTCATCAACAGAATATCAATTTGCAAAATAGTGATAAATTTTTTTCAAGTATTGGAAAATCTTCTAATGCAGAAGAATTTTATGTCGCAAAGCCCAATACTTTTATGAATGATAGTGGCAAAGCACTTGCAGCAATTGCAAAGTTTTACAAAATAAATCCAAATGAAATTCTGGTCATTCATGACGATCTTGATATAGATGTCGGACAAGCCAAATTAAAATTTGGTGGTAGTCACGGAGGGCATAATGGACTCAAAAGTATATTTGCTTGTATTGGTTCGCAGGATTTTTGGCGCTTGAAAATTGGGATTGGCCACCCAGGCGAGAAACATTTAGTTGTAGATTATGTATTAAAAAATCCTTCATCTAAAGAGAGAGATCTCATTGATGAATCTATAGAGAGAAGTAGTCAACTTTTTAATGAAATTGCATCGGGCCAATTTGAAAAAGCGATGCTCAATCTTCATACCAATAAATAAAGAAAAAATAAATTATGAAATGTGGAATTGTTGGATTACCTAACGTTGGAAAATCAACGCTATTCAATGCTATTACTAAAGCTAGTATTGCTGCAGAAAATTACCCTTTCTGCACTATCGAACCTAATATTGGAATTGTAGAAGTACCGGACCCCAGAATTGAAAAACTCATAGCCATTGTTAATCCAGAAAAAACCCAACCAGCTATAGTTGAATTTGTTGACATTGCGGGCCTTGTGGCTGGCGCATCTAAAGGCGAAGGTCTTGGTAATAAATTTTTAGCAAATATTAGAGAAACTGACGCTATTGTCCATGTAGTTCGTTGCTTCCAAGACGATAACATTGTTCATGTCTCTGGAAAGGTAGACCCTCTTTCTGATATTGAAGTCATTAATACAGAGCTTATCTTGGCTGATATGGAAACGGTAGATAAAACACTGCAGCGTGAAAATAAAAAAGCAAAATCTGGCGATAAAGAAGCTATTCAGCTTGTATCAATTCTCACAAAAATTTCAGCTCATCTTGACCAAGGAAAATTGGTAAAAAATTTAAATCTAGACGAGGATGAGCTAAAGCTCATCAAACCTTTATGTTTAATTACGGTCAAGCCCGTCATGTTTGTAGCCAATGTCAATGAAACAGGTTTTACTAATAACCCTATACTCGACTCACTTAAGGCTTTAGGTGAAAAAGAAAATCTTCCTGTTATTTCTATTTGTGCAAAGATTGAAGCAGAGATTGCTGATCTAGAAGATGAAGATAAGGCTATATTCTTAAGCGAGCTAGGATTAGAAGAGCCAGGTCTGGATAGGGTAATTAGATCAGCTTATGCCTTGCTAGGATTACAAACTTACTTCACTGCAGGTGTTAAAGAAGTTAGGGCATGGACCGTAAAAAAAGGTGCGACTGCACCTGAGGCTGCAGGCATTATTCATACCGACTTTGAAAAAGGCTTTATTCGAGCTGAAGTTATTTCTTACAATGATTTCATTACTTATAACGGCGAACAAAAATCTAAGGAAGCTGGGAAAATGCGTTTAGAAGGCAAGGAATACATCGTTCAAGATGGGGATGTGATGCATTTTAGATTTAACGTCTAATATCAGCCTTTGACTTTAGGTATTTAAAAAAATATAATTCAACGCTTTATTTTGTTTCATAAATGGTGATGTAGCTCAGCTGGTTAGAGCGCAGGATTCATAATCCTGAGGTCGAGAGTTCAAGTCTCTCCATCACCACCATCTTTTAAAGATTTAAATCAGTTTTATATGGCGCTCTTTCATTAAGTTCGTTTGTATATTGATCAATTCCACTCTTTTCTCTTCTTAAAAAATCTTTGATTGCATGCTCAAATTTTTCATCAAAAATTCTATGGTATGAGAATGTATTGAATGGCTCAAAGCCTCTTGCAAGTTTATGCTCTCCCTGCGCCCCACCTTCAAATACAACTATCCCATTTTCAATACAAAATTCCTGGCCTTGGTAATATGAAAGTTCGAAATGCAATCCAGGATAAAAAGATTTTGACCCCCAATATCTTCCATACAAATTTTTATTGTCATAAATAAAAAACGATCCCGCAACAGGTATATCACCTTCATATGCCAATATCAACAATACATTCTCAGACATGCTTTCTCTGATAAGGCTAAAAAAATTTCTGGTGAGATATGGATTTGAATGATGTTCTTGATAGGTATTGCAGTAACAAGCGTAAAAAAAATCTAGATCTGCTTCTATAATTTCTGGGCCTTTTATTTTTTTAATTTTAAGGCCCAAGCCTTGAATTTTTTTTCTTTCTTGTTTTATTTTTTTTCGCTTATCGTGAGAAAGCTGAGATAGGAATTCTTCAAAATTTTTATAGCTTTTGTTAAGCCACTTAAATTGCACGCCTTTTCTTGGCATCCATTTTGTATCTTGATATATACCTCCCTCGCTCTCATGACAAAATAAAATGTGACTTGATGACATTTTATTTTCGTAAGCTAGCTCTTCTATTTGCGCAACTATATTTTTTTTAATTGAGGTATCTAATCCAAAAACTCTAGGTCCAGTAGCTGGGGTAAATGGTATGCATGAAACAATTTTTGGATAATAGCTTTCCCCATATTTTTGATAAGCTTCCGCCCAAGACCAATCAAATACATATTCGCCGTATGAGTGCTGTTTTAAAAACATAGGTGAAGCACCAATGATACTTCCTTGATGAGTGACGATTGCCGGGAAAGGATGCCACCCTGTGCTCCCTCCTATAGAATTGGATGCTTCAAGTGATTGAAAAAATTCAAGCTTTAAAAAAGGATTTGATTTTGTAAGATCATTCCATTCTTTTTGGTTAATATTTTTAAAGCTAGATTGAAATTCTATGCGCGCCATAGCGATCTATTTTAACGAAGATTCACTAAGGATAAATTTATATGGGTGTTTTAGTACTTGATGAGGCTTGATTATTTTTACGTTTGTTAGTATCTGAATGATTTTTTTGAAATTCTTTTGCCAAGAAAGCAAGCTCATCTAAGGATATAACTTCATTTTCGTCGAGATCAAGTCGATTAAACTGACGAGCCACCTGAGGTAAGCATTTTGTCGTTTCCGAAAGGTCGAGTGTATTATCATTGTCTTCATCACAAGCAATAAAACGTGACTCTAAGCCTTTTAACATTTCTCTCTGTTTCTCTTCAATAAGGCTACTTTCCTTACCTGAAGATTTTGCGTAGGCAGCAAGTGCGCGTCTAATCCTTGCTCGTTCTTCTGGTGACAAAGCATTACTTTCTTTTAATTTATTAAGCTCAGTAACAACCGATGAATTGCTTTCTGATTCTGCTTTTGGGGCTTGATTATTTGCTCCAGCTAACACCTCTAAAGAAAGGCCAAAAACCGCAGCAAAACAAAATAAAAAAGTTTTTAAAAAATTATGCAATTGATTGATTTTTATCTGGAAAGGTCTGTTATATTCAAGCTTAAATGTAAATACTTTATTACAAAAAAATGCATATTTGTTTCTATTTGTAACAATGGATCATAATTAGTTTGATGTAAACTGATACATTAAGTTCATTTCGTACTAACTGATTTAAATTAAATTCATGGCAATCAATCCAGCATCCATTTTAATTGTTGATGACGATCCAAAAATAAGAGATCTCACAAGCCAATATCTTATTGATCAAGGCTTGGATGTCCATACAGCCAATGGCGGCAAGGAAATGGATTTATTTATTGCTAACCACCAAGTTAGCCTCATTATCCTAGACCTTATGATGCCGGAAGAAAGTGGGCTTGCTATATGTCAAAGATTGAGAGGTTCAGGAAATTTCACTCCCATTATCATTCTCACGGCAAAAGGAGATGAAATTGATCGCATTGTGGGCTTAGAAATGGGAGCAGATGATTATGTATCAAAACCATTTAACCCTCGAGAGCTTTTGGCACGCATTAATGCCGTATTAAGACGAAATGAATTAAAACAAACCCAAAACTCAACTTCTGAAAACTTAGCGTTTGGTCCTTTTATATTCAGTTCAGACACAAGAAGTCTCACAAAAAACGGGGCTCCTATTAGCATTACATCTGGTGAATTTGAATTATTAAAAGTATTTATTGATCATCCTCGCCAGCCCTTGTCTCGCGATCAAATTATGCAATTGGCAAAGGGGCGTGAACTTGATGTTTTTGATAGAAGTATCGATGTTCAAATCTCAAGGTTAAGAAAAATTCTAGAAGAAGATCATACAAGCCCCAAATTTCTCCAGACCATGTGGGGCTTCGGATATATCTTTGTTCCAGATGGTGATACTGCACATTGAAATTTATTCCCAATACACTTCTTGCTAGATTTCTTATTCTTATTGCAACAGTGCTCATCATTGCGCAGATTGTATCAATCCGCATATTTGATTATTTCGAAAGAGGTCCTAGAGCCGAAGCAGTAGCTCAAGAAATAGAAACGGTGGTAAATTTTACAAGAGCTTCTCTTATATCATCAAGAGAAGATAAAAGACTTGAGCTTTTGTCAGAGTTATCTACCAAAGGCGACATCAGAATTTATCCTGCATATTATTTCGAGGATATTGAACCTCTTGCTCCAGATCCTTTCTTGCAAGTTGTTGTAGGAAAGTTAAAAGAAAGACTTGGTGAAAATACAATTGTAATTACCAATCACTATGGCATCCCGGGTCTTTGGGTAAGCTTCTCTATTGATCAAGATGAATTTTGGGTGGTAATTCCTACGCCAGGTGATAGGCCTTTTCCGTGGCATTGGATTGGATGGGGCATCATTGTTGCTGGTCTTTCAATCATTGGCGCATACGCAACTGCAACAAGAATTAATCGGCCTTTGAATCTCCTAATTCAAGCCACAGAACAACTAAAAAAAGGTGAGTTTCCCAAAAAACTTCCTTTAGATAGTGTGACTGAATTTCAAGCCATGAGTCAGACATTTAACGAAATGGCGGAAGGCCTTAATAAGGTAGAACAAGAAAGAAAACTTCTTCTTGCAGGCATCTCACATGATGTGAGAACCCCCCTCACGAGACTTAGAATTGCTATCGAAATGCTTCCGGAAAAAATAGCTCTCAAACTTAAAAAAAGTATGGAAGAGGATATAACTGAAATAGACAGTATTCTTAACCAATTCATGGATTACGTTCGCGGCTTTGATCAAGAAAGCAAAATATTAACAAATTTAAATGATTTTTTTAGTCACATAAAAGAGCAACACAAAATACTCAATCACAATATTGTTCTGGTGAGTAATCTTAAAATACCTATTTTTTATGACATCAGGCCCGTTTCATTTAGAAGACTATTTGATAATTTAATCAACAATGCGTTCTCATATTCAAAAGGAGAAGTATTAATCACGCTTAAAAAAAATAAGGACAGCATTTCGATTAGCATCTTAGACGACGGTCCTGGGATACCGCCCGAAGAAATTAAGCGTCTTCTTAAGCCCTTTGAGCGTATGGATGAAGCCAGGGGGAATAGCGAAGGTTGTGGCCTGGGTCTTGCTATTGCAGAACGTATTACTCAGTCACATGATGGAAAACTTACGATATCTAATCGACCCAAAAAAGGTCTTGAAGTTAAAATCACCTTACCTTTAGTAAGCGAAAGCTAATTAAACCAATTTAACTTTCTTCGAAGTTTAACAACATTACCAACAATAATAAGTGATGGTGATTTTAATTTTTCGCTTTTTACTTTTTTAACGATATTCAAAAGATTGCCGGTAACAACTTTTTGACTTGAGGTTGTCCCCTGTTCTATAACTGCAATCGGTAAATTTTTAGAAGCACCGTGTTTAATAAGTTGATCACATATTTGCGAAAGCGCCAAAAGGCCCATATAAACCACTATTGTTTGATTAGGCTTTACTAACGAATCCCATTCGAGCGTCAGCTTTTCATCTTTCATATGGCCTGTAACAAACGTACATGACTGCGCATAATCTCTATGTGTTAATGGAATGCCTGCGTAACTTGATACACCATTAGCTGCTGTAATTCCAGGTACAACTTGAAATGGAATTTTATGTTCCATGAGCATTTCTATTTCTTCTCCACCCCTACCAAAAATAAAAGGATCGCCGCCTTTTAAACGCAAAACTCGCATACCTTTTTTTGCTAACTTCACAAGCAATTGATTAATTTTTTCTTGCGGCACAGTATGTCGATCTCTTTCTTTGCCAACATAAATAAGCTCGGCATCGCGCCTCACTAAATTTAAAACATCTTTACTAATCAATTTGTCATAAACACATACATCTGATCTCTGCATTAAATGAAGCGCTCTGAATGTAAGTAAATCCGGATCGCCCGGTCCGCCTCCAACCAAAAAAACTTCCCCTTGTTTCTTTTGTATTTCATTCTTTTTTACTAAAGCTATTAATTGCTGCGCACTTAATTTCTTAGTTTGATTAAGAAACTGTCTTACTAAAGGATGATCAATAAAATTTTCCCAAAAAATTCTTCTTGACTGTGTTGTTTCATATCGATTTTTGATGCTATCTCTCATAGAGCCCATGACAGAAGCAAGCTTACTAAAGCTATGTGGAATCAAAGCTTCAATTTTTTCACGAACAAATTTGGCTAAAACAGGCGCATTGCCTTCACTGGAAATTGCAATCAGTAATGGTGATCGATCTATGATTGATCCCATTGTGAAAGTGCAGAGCGAAGGCTCATCAACTACATTAACTGGGATATTAAGTGCTTGAGCGGTTTTAGATACTAACAAATTAACTTTTTTATTATCGGTTGCTGCAACAACGAGCACAGGATGGGTTAAATCATTTCTTTCAAAAGACTTTATTTTGACGTGAATTTTTTTTAGCTTTTGATAGTGCTTTAATTCTTTACATAAGCTAGAAGCAATCACGGTAATTTTTGCGTCGGCCTTAAGAAGCATTTCAATCTTTCTTAAAGCGACGTCACCTCCTCCTATTACCAATACGGGCTTATGTATTAAATTAATAAAAATTGGGAAACTTTTCATAACATCATTTTACATGTTCATTGGAAGGTAGATCTTATCTAAAATGCAATAATTTACCTGTATTATTAATCACTTAAAGCCACTATACTTAACACAACCTAATTTTAATGCGCCACCTATTTCATTAGCTTTATGCTTAAAAAAGTTTTTATTAAAACGTTCGGCTGTCAAATGAATGAGTATGACTCATCCAAAATGCAGGATGTGTTAAATCAAACTCACGCTACTTCCAAGACAGAAAATCCAAAGGAAGCTGATCTTATTATCTTAAATACTTGCTCTGTCAGAGAAAAGGCTGAAGAAAAAATATACAGCCACCTTGGTGAATATGAAGCTCTTAAAAAAAGCAATCCCAATTTACTTATTGCAATTGGAGGATGTGTTGCTAGCCAAGAAGGTGACAATATTCTTAAGCGAGCCCCTTTTGTAGATCTTATTTTTGGCCCACAAACCCTTCATCGATTACCAGATTTAGTAAACAAAAGAAAATCAGCCGGCTCATCACAAGTTGATATTTCCTTCCCTGAAATAGAAAAATTTGATCATCTTCCCGCTCCAAGCCTTTCAGGCGCTTCTGCTATGGTTTCAATTATTGAGGGGTGCAGCAAATATTGTTCATTCTGTGTTGTTCCTTATACGCGTGGGGAAGAAATCTCTAGGCCTTTTGACGATATATTAGCTGAAGTGATTCATCTAGCATCTTTAGGTGCAAAAGAAATCACTCTTCTCGGACAAAATGTTAATGCTTATCGATCTACCACTAAAAATGGATCTATTGCAGACCTAGCTTTACTTATAGAATATATTTCTGAGATTGATGCAATTAAACGCATTAAATTTACAACAAGTCATCCTAATGAAATGAACGACAGTCTTATAGAATGCTTTGGAAAATTTCCAAAGCTTGCAGCACATCTTCATTTGCCTATTCAATCAGGCTCAGATCGCATATTGACAGCAATGAAGAGAAATTACACGACTTTAGAATACAAAAATATTATAAGAAAATTAAAAAAGAATTGTCCTCAAATTTCAATAAGCTCTGATTTTATTGTTGGATTCCCTAACGAAACAGATGCTGACTTTGAAATGACAAAAAAAATTATGGAGGATGTTAAATTTGATTTCAGCTTTAGTTTTTTATATAGCCCAAGACCGGGAACTCCAGCCTCATACATTCTCGACGAAATCTCTCATGAGACAAAATTAAGAAGATTGAATGAATTACAATTAATGAATGATGCGCAAGGGAAGGCGATTAGTCATCTTATGCTAGGCACCAAACAACGCATTTTAATTGATGGTCAATCATGGAAGAATCCAACTGAAATGGCTGGCAAAACAGATAATAATAGAGTGGTTGATGTTAAAGCTGATCAATCATTCATCAACCAATTTGTAGACGTCACAATTACCGAGGTGACTTCAAAAAGACTTCGCGGAGAAATTATTTAATATGGGGATGGAATTCGAATTACCTTCTGACAATAACAGGCAATTATCTAATTTATGTGGGGCATTAGATCAAAATCTAAAGCAAATTGAAGCTGCATTAGAGGTTGATATCGTAAGACGTGGATCAGGTTTTGTTATAAACGGCTCTTCGAAAAATATAAAAGCTGCAGCGGCTCTTATCCAAAAATTTTACAAAAAAGCTAATGGCCCTATTGAATTAGAAGATATTCAATTAGGACTTGTCGAAATTAATAAATTTGAAAAAGGAATAAAAGCAACTTCAGAAATCAATGAACTCAAAACAAAAAGAACTGACCTGAGAGGCAGAACGCCTAGACAAAATGCATACTTAAAAAATATACAGGATTTTGATATCACTTTTGGCATTGGCCCCGCAGGTACAGGAAAAACTTATCTTGCTGTTGCAAGTGCTGTAGATGCAATTAACAGAGATAAAATTAAACGTATTGTTTTGGTTAGGCCTGCTGTAGAAGCCGGCGAGAGGTTAGGTTTTCTTCCAGGTGATTTAGCACAAAAAGTGAATCCTTATTTAAGACCTCTTTATGATGCACTCTATGATTTGGCTGGCTATGACAATGTTCATAAAATGATTGATAAAAGCATCATCGAAATAGCGCCCTTAGCTTATATGAGAGGTCGCACACTTAATCAAAGCTTCATCATCTTAGATGAAGCTCAAAATACTACTCCTGAACAGATGAAGATGTTCTTAACCCGCATAGGTTTTGGATCAAAAACTGTCATTACAGGTGATATTACTCAAATTGACTTAGCGAAAGGCCAAAAGAGTGGCTTGATTGAAGCAAAAAAGGTTTTGTCGAAAGTGAAAGGCATTGCATTCACTCATTTCTTATCCGAAGATGTAGTAAGACATCCTCTTGTTCAAAAAATTATTAATGCGTATGAAAATTTTGAAAAAAAGAAAGTAGATAATTAACTTCAAATGGAATTAAAACCCATCATTGCAATTCAAGATATGGTGCATACAAAACCAATATTAAAAAAAATACGCTGCTATAAATGGCTCGCACCTATCATTGATCAAGATGCCGAAATAACTATTCGAATTGTAGGAAGTGATGAATCAAAAAATCTAAATGCTATGTATCGCAAAAAAAAATATCCAACCAATGTACTTTCTTTCCTTGTAGACGATGCGCATCATCTCATTGGAGATATTGTCCTTTGCGCTCCAGTCATAGAACAAGAAGCACTAGACCAATCAAAAAATCTCGAAGCTCACTATGCTCACCTTATTATTCATGGTGCGCTTCATTTATATGGCTATGATCATGAAAATAAAAAAGATGCTGAAATTATGGAAAAAAAAGAGATTAAAATTTTAACTAAACTTGGCTATAAAAACCCTTATCTTTTAGAAGAGAAAAAATCGTAATGAGCGAATCAAAAAAATCTAAATTAATTGAACGTCTGAGTCATTTTCTTTTAAGGGGCCCTGAAGATCGGGAGCAGCTTTTTGAGTTGCTTAAGTCTTCATATGAAAAAAATTTGATGGACGCTGATTCGCTTTCTATGATTGAGGGTGTTCTTCAGGTTTCAGAAATGCAGGTAAGAGATATTATGATTCCAAGATCACAAATGGATGTTATTGATATTTCTCACTCACCTGAAAAATTTATTCCTTTTATTATAGCGACGGCTCACTCGCGCTTTCCTGTGATTGAAGATGACAAAAATGATGTCATTGGTATATTGCTAGCCAAGGATCTTCTTAAATATTATGCAGGCGACGACTTTGAAATTAGAGATATGTTGCGCCCTGCTATATTCATTCCCGAATCCAAAAGACTTAATGTGCTTCTCAAAGAATTCAGAAGTAGTCGAAATCATATTGCAATCGTAGTAGACGAATACGGCGGCGTCTCAGGTATGGTCACAATTGAAGATGTTTTAGAACAAATCGTGGGTGAGATTGAAGATGAATTTGATTTTGATGAGACTGAGGACAATATCATTCAAGACAAAAATGGCCACTATAGAGTAAAAGCATCAACTGAAATTGAAGACTTTAATGAATTTTTTAAAGTGGCCTTTAGTAATGAGGAATTTTCAACTATCGGCGGCTTAATTATTCATGCATTTGGTCACCTGCCAAAACGAGATGAAAAAATTACTTTTCAGGGATTCAAGATTACAGTTTTAAGAGCTGATAGTCGCAAACTCTATTCTATCCTTCTTGAAATTGACACTCCTGGAAATAACGTGTAATTTTTTGAACTAATCGACTTATTCTTTTTCCTATTACTTTAGGAGTCCTTAATGAAAAAACAATTTTTAGCTATCCTTTTAATTTTATCTCCACACCTATTCGCTAACGAAATTGATAAAAGCACTCTTCCCGTAGACGAAAAATCCTTTATCGAGGCTATCAGTCGTTTTAACAAGGATGAAATCTTAAAAGCCCTTGGTGAGCCAGCCTCCAAGGAGGATATTAAAATCAAATCGTCTGATCAAGTAGTAGGATCGGTTTGGCAATATCATCATATCAATACCGCAGAAAATGGTAGCTATTACCCAACAACAGAATTAGATTTTTTAGATGAGTTTGTTGAGACTGTTGTTTTTAAAAATAATAATGGCGAACCTTCAGGCAACCCTTCTCAAACATATAAAATTCAAAAGCCTTAATTACTTTTAAGGCTTTATTGTTCATAATTCAGTACAATTGTCTTAAACGGCATTTTGTATTTTGAATAAACACTACCCATTCCTTTATATAGCCATTTCTTTTTTGCTCGGAGCTCTTTCGGTTCTGAGTTTTGCCCCTTTTAACTATCACTATATTTCGCTCATTTCCCTGAGCGGTCTTTTTTACATTTGGTACAAATTAAATAATGCAAGATGGGGTTTTCTATCGGGGCTTTTTTTTGGGTTAGGTTTATTTTGCTTTGGTATCTCATGGATTTACATAAGCCTCAATTTATATGGTGGCATGCCTGCATGGTTGGCGTACTTAAGTACTTTTTTATTCTGCCTCTTCTTAGCTTTTTTTATTGGCATTGTTGGATGGCTATCTTCACATCGAAAATCGAACTTTTTTTTAATTCCATTTATTTGGACATTATTTGAATGGATTAGAGGCTGGTTTTTAACTGGATTTCCATGGCTCACAATGGGTTATTCACAAGTACCTTCAAGCCCTCTTGTTGGATTCTTACCGGTCATAGGCATTTACGGAGCAACTTTCATAGTCACTTTACTGGCTTTAATACTTAGTCTCGTTTTGCGTGATAAAAACAAACACTCTCAACTCATAAAACTTAGCGCAATAGGTTTCGTATTGCTATCAGGTCAACTCCTTAAAAATATTGAATGGACTGATCGTATTGGCGAACCTGTAACCGTGTCACTTATTCAAGGGAATATTGCTCAGGATATTAAATGGCAAAAAGAGACTGTTTCACAAACATTAAATACGTATCAAGCGCTTATTCAAAAAACAAAAGGTCAGATTATTCTTCTTCCGGAAACTGCTTTGCCACTTCTTCTGGAATACATCCCTACGACATTTAAAGAATCTATCTTAAGGCATACTTCAAAACAACAAAGTCATATTCTTATGGGTGCGATTGAGCGCCAAGACACAAAATATTTTAATGTTGTATTGAATTTAAAAAATGATTCATATCAAGTTTATCGTAAATCACATTTAGTGCCATTTGGTGAATTCATACCCTTAAAATTTATTTTTCAATACATTTATACACACTATCTCAATATGCCTATGAATGACCTATCTAGAGGCAGCGTCCACCAAGCGCCTATGGTTATTGGGAATCAAAAAATTGCATTTAATATTTGTTATGAAGATGTGTTTGGTGAAGAAATTATTCAAGCCCTCCCCTCTGCAACACTTATAGCTAATGTAAGTAATGATGCATGGTATGGAAGATCTATTGCTGCTTACCAGCACTTACAATTTTCTCAAGCAAGAGCTATAGAGACAGGCAGAATGGTTATTCGCTCCACAAACACTGGCGCCACAGCCATTATTGATGAGCATGGAATTCTTATAGAAACGCTGCCCGAATTTACTGAAGGTGTTCTCGAAGGCTCCGTGCAAGGATTCAAAAATGCAACGCCATATGTTTTGCTGGGTAATTGGCCTATTATTTCTTTATGTTTCATTGCGCTTCTTGGTTGGTTTATGAGGCATTCAAAACTTTTATGGATATTGAAAAAGAAGTAGAATGCTTGAATTAGAGACCAATTCATTATGCAATTAACCTTTCAAGACATCATTCTCAAACTTCAAAATTATTGGGCTAACCAAGGATGCGCTATTCTTCAGCCATACGATATGGAAGTTGGCGCAGGCACTTCACACACAGCAACTTTTTTGAGGTCGCTCGGACCCGAGCCCTGGAAGGCAACTTATGTCCAACCAAGTCGACGTCCAAAAGATGGGCGCTATGGTAAAAATCCAAATAGACTTCAACACTATTATCAATTACAGGTTGTTTTGAAGCCTTCCCCATTGGATATCTTAGAGCTTTATTTGGGCTCACTCAAAGCGCTCGGGTTTAATCTTAAGGAAAATGATATTCGCTTTGTTGAAGATGATTGGGAAAACCCAACCCTTGGCGCTTGGGGGTTAGGTTGGGAAGTTTGGCTCAATGGAATGGAAATTACTCAATTCACTTATTTTCAACAAGTAGGCGGTATTGACTGCAAACCAATCACGGGAGAAATAACTTACGGGCTCGAAAGGCTTGCAATGTATATTCAAGGGGTCGACAACGTTTATGACCTCACCTGGACCGACAATTTAAAATATGGCGATGTCTATCTTCAAAACGAAATTGAACAAAGCGCATATAACTTTGAACATAGTGACGCTGACTTTCTATTTCAAGCGTTTACTGCACATGAAAAAGAAGCCAACCATCTCATGACTGAGCGCTTAGCTCTTCCCGCATATGAACAAGTTTTAAAAGCAGCTCATTCTTTCAATCTTTTAGATGCAAGAGGCTCTATTAGCATCACCGAAAGAGCAGAATATATTGGTCGCATTAGAAATTTAGCTAGAAATGTTGCGAATAGTTACCTCCAAAGCCGGGCAAATTTAGGCTTTCCATTGGCTGATAAAAATCATGCAAAAGAAATCATTGATCAACTTAATGCAAAAAAGACAATTAAATCGTGAAGCTAGATAATTTACTTATAGAGCTTTTAACGGAGGAGTTACCCCCAAAATCACAAAAACAACTTGGCATTGCATTTGCAAAAAGTGTCAAAGAATTTCTTATAAAACATCATCTCGCAAATGAAACATCTGAAGATTCGATTTTTTCTACGCCAAGAAGAATCGGTATATATCTAAAAGATGTTAAAGACGAAGCTGAGAACCAAAATACATCTATCAAATTAATGCCAGCATCTGTTGGATTTGATGCGTCAGGTAAACCAACGGAAGCTTTATTAAAAAAATTGTATGCAATTGGTTTGGATGAAAAAGCTATAAATCTGATCGCTAAAAAAAATGAAAATAATAGTGAAGTTTTATATGTTGATAAAGATGTAGAAGGAGCAAAACTAAAAGATATTATTGCTGAATGCATTTCATCAAGCTTGATACGTTTACCAATTAAAAAAATGATGTCCTATCAGCTCTCGGATGGATGGACTACTGTTAATTTTGTAAGGCCAGCCCATGGACTAATTATTCTTCACGGTGCCAACATTATCAAAACAAATATTCTAGGTATCGAATCTAATCGAAGAACATTGGGTCATCGCTTTGAATCACAAAAAGAAATGATTGAGATTCAACATGCTGATCAATACAAAGAACAAATGAAAACTGAAGGCAATGTCATTGTATCTTTCGATGAAAGAAAAGCACTAATCAAAAATAAATTAGATAATCAAGCTGCTAGCCTCTCAAATCAACTTACCCCTATCGACGATGAGGATCTTCTTGAAGAGGTCACAGCGCTTGTTGAATATCCAAATGTTTTAGTGGGAGAATTTGAATCGAAGTTTCTTGAGGTGCCTCAAGAGTGTCTTATTTTAACTATGAAGGCTAATCAAAAATACTTCCCCTTAATTGATAAAAACAAGAAACTGATAAATCAATTTTTAATTGTTTCAAATATATCTCCAAAAAATTCAAGTCTCATCATTCAAGGCAATGAAAAAGTGATCAGGCCGAGACTATCGGATGCAGAATTTTTTTATACCCAAGACAAGAAAAAGCCTCTTAAAGATTACCTCTCACATCTTCAACATATTGTGTATCACAATAAACTTGGCACCCAATCTGAGAGGGCCGAAAGAGTTAAAACAATCGCGTCTCTGATCGTAAAAAATTTAAATCAACCTAAATTGCTCGAAGATGTAATGCTTGCATCCGATTTATCTAAAGCTGATTTATCTTCTAATATGGTAGGTGAGTTCCCTGAACTCCAAGGCATTATGGGCAGATATTACGCACTAAATGAAAAAATTTCAGAAGAAGTGGCGTTTGCTATTGAAGATCATTACAAGCCAAGATTTTCTGGCGATACACTTCCAAGAAGCACTGTAGGGGATATCGTCGCGATTGCTGACAAAATTGAAACCTTAATAGGTTTATTTAGTATTGGTGAAAAACCGACAGGCGATAAAGATCCTTTTGCGTTGAGACGGCAAGTTATAGGAATCATCCGTATTCTTACCGAAAAAAATATCGACCTAAATTTAAATACAACTATTTCTGATTCTATTCAGGCCACCAAATTAACGGAATCTAAAGATCTTAATTCTTTCATCTTCGATCGAATCTCCAATTTTTTCAAAGATCAAGGCTATGCTGCGCTTGATATCGAATCTGTCCTTACGATTGACTCAGGATTGATTAGTGAGATACCTAAAAGATTAAATGCAATTAAAGAATTTTCGCAGCTTCCTGAGTCTAAAGATTTAGCATCAGCCAACAAAAGAGTTGGAAATATTCTTAAAAAAGCAGATCTGAAATCCACATTAAAAGTTAATCAGGCCTTACTTAAAGACGTGGCCGAAGTTAATTTATATAAAACACTAGATTTGGTAGATGCTGAAGCTAGAAAAGAATGTCTAACAAAAAATTATTCAGGCTCATTAAAATTACTTTGCAAACTCAAAAATCCCATTGATCAGTTTTTTAACGATGTCATGGTAAATGCAGAAGATGAATCACTTAAGATGAATCGACTTGCCCTTCTCGAAAAACTCTATTCAGCAATGAATTTAGTTGCTGACCTATCTAAACTCTCATCCTAAATTATGAAATTAGTCATTTTAGATAGAGATGGCGTAATCAATGAAGACAGCGTGAACTTTATTAAAACGCCTAATGAATGGATCCCTATTGAAGACAGCCTAGAGTCAATTGCACTTTTAAACCAATCTGGCTTTAAAGTTGTCATAGCTACCAATCAATCCGGAATTAGTCGAGGTCTGTTTGACGTATCTACGCTCAATCTTATACATGAAAAAATGTTTAAATTACTTTCTCAACAGGGTGGACATGTTGACGCTATCTTTTTCTGCCCTCATCGGGCAGAAGAGAGTTGTGAATGTCGCAAACCAAAACCAGGTATGTTAAAAGAAATTGCGCATCGATTTGGGATTGATTTAAAAAAAGTGCCAGGTATAGGAGACTCTCTAAGGGATCTCGAAGCCTTTGATGCAGTCGGTGCCCAACCTATACTTGTTAAAACAGGCAAAGGTGAAGAAACGCTTGCTAAAGGTGGGCTACCCAAGAATACCTGGATCTGTGAAAATCTCGCAGAGGCAACACAAAGAATTATTACGGAGTACGCTTAACTTAAAATAATGCTTTATTTAAGATCCATTATTTTTCTAGTTGGTATGTGGATTTTTACTATTCCATTTACCTTGGCATCCTTGCTTACATTCCCCTTTCCGCCTATTGCAAGATATAAATTTATTTCAATTTGGGCAAAAACAATGCTATATTGGCTTCGAATTTCCTGTAATCTAAATTTTGTTGTCAAAGGGGAGCAAAACATAGGTTCTACAGCATCGATTGTACTTTCCAAACATCAATCAGCATGGGAAACTCTTGCTTTTCAGAAAATCTTTCCTCCGCAAGTTTGGGTTCTAAAACAAGAATTATTGTGGGTTCCATTTTTCGGATGGGGTTTAGCAATGACTTCCCCGATCGCTATTAATCGCAATGCAGGACGAAAATCTCTAGAACAAATTCTTACTCAAGGCCTCGATCGACTTAAAAAAGGCTTTTGGATTGTTATGTTTCCTGAAGGTACGCGAACTCAGCCTGGACAAAAAGGTAAATACCATATTGGTGGTGCTTGGGTAGCTTCAAAAACAAACACACAAGTTATTCCCGTTGCTCATAATGCAGGTTTGTTTTGGCCAAAAAATTCAATTCTTAAAAAACCGGGAACAATTCAAGTTAGCATCGGCAAGCCCATTGATGTAAAAAATAAAGAGCCTGATGAAATTATTAAGCTTACTGAAAATTGGATTGAAAAAGAGGTTTTATATTTAAATGATTAATTTAAAACCTACCAATCTTGAACTTTTTTTACCTAGTGGTAAAAAAATTAAATATCTCCTCAAAAGAAGAAATCGAAGAACGATTGGTTTAAAAGTCGATCATGATGGCCTTGTCATTCATGCACCAATTCTTATCCCTAGATCTCGCATTGAAGAGCTTATTGCGCCAAAACTTGACTGGATTCAAGAAAAACTCTCTCTTCAATTAAGCAAAAAAAAGAAAATTAACTGGAAAACAGGTGAATTAATTCACATTTTAGGTAATAAAGTTATTCTTAGCCTCAAGACAAGCAAAACAAATTCGGTTCTCCAAGACAAAGATATACTTCATGTCGACACAAATCGCATGCACGATCAAATCCATTCTGCCAAGCTTGTATCAAAATGGCTAAAAGAAAAAGCATTAAAAGATTTTGTTCGAAGGGTTGAAGTATTTAGCGTAAAACTAAATGTGCATCCTTCTAACGTGTATCTGTCAAATGCAAAATCTCGATGGGGAAGTTGTAACTCTAAAAAAGAAATTAGGCTTAATTGGAGGCTAATTCAAGCACCACCGCATATTATTAATTATGTGATCTGTCATGAATTAGCTCACCTGAAAGAAATGAATCATTCAAATCGCTTTTGGGAAGAAGTAGAAAAAGTACTTCCTGAATATCGCTCATCAGAAAAAGAACTTAAAACTCTCTCGAGCGACTTATACCTTATTGGCTAGATAAGCTTTGCAAGGTCGCTTGCCATGTCCTCAGGTTTTTCTCCATGACTTATGTGAAGCTTAATGCTTCCTTGCTTATCGATCACATATAACCCTGCGCTGTGATCGATTGTATAGCCCGCTTTACTTCCTTCATCCACTTTTTTATAAAAAATCTTAAATTGACTTGCGACCTTATCAATATCACTCTCTGATCCAGTAAGACCGAGAAAAGAGCTGTTGAATGTCGGAATAAATTTCTTTAAAACATCCTCAGTATCGCGAGCTGGATCTAAAGTTATAAAAATAACTTGTACGTTAGAAGCTTTCTCTTTGAGGAGAGTCATTGTTTTTTTAAGATCAGTCATGGTTGTGGGGCATATATCAGGGCAATGAGTAAACCCAAAAAAAAGTACTACAACTTTTCCTCGAAAATCTTCTAATGTCCGGGTGCGCCCATTAAAATCTCGTAATTTAAAAGCAGCATTCATATGGGCTGAACTTATATCGGTGCCTACAAAAATTTCATCTTGAGCCTTTTGACAAGATACAAGACAAATGAAGATTAAAAATAAAAGTGCAATTTTTTTCATAATATATTTCTCAATAAAAGCGATTCATTTTATCATGTTAATAAATGGCAATAAGCCTCAAAGAAACTTAACAAAGATTTACCAATTTTAAGGAAAACTATGGCAATCCCAACATCAATGGAAGACCGTGACGGACACATTTGGTTTGATAATAAAATGACGCCTTGGCGTGATGCAAAGACTCATGTGCTTACTCACACACTTCACTATGGTATGGGCGTCTTTGAAGGGGTAAGGGCTTATAAAGCAAGTGAAGGGACTGCTATTTTTAGACTCAAAGAACATACAGATCGTCTCTTTAATTCTGCACATATTCTTGGAATGAAAATCCCTTACGACAAAAATGTCATTATGGATGCTCATAAGAAAGCTGTTAAAGAAAACAAACTGGAATCTGCTTACATCAGACCTATGGCATTTTACGGTGCCGAAGCTATGGGTATTTCAGCAAAAACCTTATCAACACACGTCATTGTTGCAGCATGGGAATGGGGTGCTTATATGGGTAAAGAAGCTCTTGAAAATGGCATTCGTGTAAAAACGTCTTCTTTTTCGAGACATCACGTCAATATCACTATGTGTAAAGCTAAAGCAAATGGCAATTATATGAATTCGATATTAGCTCACCAAGAAGCAAGTCAAGATGGCTATGACGAGGCCCTTCTTCTTGATGTAAATGGTTTTGTAACTGAAGGTTCGGGTGAAAATATATTTATCGTAAAACATAACAAACTCATTACACCTGATCTCACGAGCGCATTAGAAGGCATCACTCGTGACACAATCATTCAGATCGCAAATGACTTAAAAATTCCAGTGATCGAAAAAAGAATTACGCGAGATGAAGTCTATACAGCGGATGAAGCTTTTTTCACAGGTACAGCAGCTGAAGTCACCCCTATTAAAGAATTAGACAGAAGGATGATCGGTAAAGGCCAGCGCGGAGAAGTCACTAAAGAATTACAAAGTATTTATTTTGATGCAGTTACAGGAAAATCAAAAAAATATGCAGAATGGCTTACTTACGTTTAAAACATGAATAATAAAATTATAAATGTAGATCAAAAAGATCTTCCTTTGTTTTGTCCAACAAAAAAAGAAAATTTATTCTCATCTCATCCAAGAGTATTTTTAGATATTACAAAAACTGGTGTGGTATCTTGCCCCTATTGTGGCGCAACATACAAATTAAAATAAACTAAATCCAAAGGCCTTTGAAATTAAAGCTTTTTGAATTATCGCCCCATAACTTTGAAATAACCTTATCAGCGTTTTGATCTAAGCTGTTAGTCCAAAAATCAGTTGTCCCTGGCTTGGCATTCTGATTTAACATATTTTTTTCTATCAATACATTTTTTAAATAATTTGATACAGCGTCTCCTGTATCAACAATCTTAATATACTCAGGCATTAATTTCTTAATCGCTGTCTTTAAAAAAGAATAGTGAGTGCATCCTAATACTAAAGTATCAATTTCTTCTTTTAAAAGAGGGTCGATGTATTTTTTTAAAAGCGCAATAAGCTCTGGACTTTCAGTATCGCCTTGCTCAACAAGCTCCACTAAGCCAGAACAAGGCTGCGTAATAAAATGAATATCGTTACCGTGGTGTTCTAATAGCGCTGAGAATTTTGCGCTCAATAAAGTACCTGCAGTTGCCAAGACACCAACTACTTTGTTTTTTGACATTAATGAAGCAGGCTTCACCGCTGGTTCCATTCCTATAATTGGGTAATCAAATTTTTCTCTGACGATCTGAATTGAAGCTGCTGTTGCTGTATTACAAGCTACGACCACAGACTTTACTTCCTGTTTGTTTAAAAAATCAAAAACAGTTAAAACGCGTACTGTAATCTCTTCACTTGATTTTTCTCCATACGGCGCAAACTTTGAGTCTGCAACATAAATTAAATTTTCATGAGGCAGATGGGCTCTTATACACTTAAGTACTGAGATACCCCCTACTCCGGAGTCAATCACACCAATAGGATTATTTTGAGATGGGGTCATGAACTTAATCTAAGTTTTATTCAAATCTAAATATAGATGATAGTTAGCTTAATGTACAATAGATTGAAGAGGAAAATTATGGGCTACCGTTTATCAAAAATATTTACTAGAAGTGGCGACAAAGGATCTACTGGCTTGGGTGATGGCTCAAAAACCAAGAAATTTAGTGATCGCATTGTTGCGCTGGGTTCAATAGATGAACTCAATTCGATGATCGGCCTTATGCTTACCGAAAATCTCCCACCTAAAATTAATAAAATTTTAACTGTTATACAACATCATTTATTCAATCTTGGCGGAGAAATCTCAATGCCAGGGCATAAAATTATCCAAAAGAATGATGTGCTTGAATTAGAAAAAATCATCACTTCATACAATAAAGACCTGCCACCATTGAAAGAATTTATCCTCCCGGGAGGTTCCAGAGCTGCAGCATTTTGTCACATGGCGAGAACTATTTGCAGAAGAACTGAGCAAGCCTTATTTAAACTCAACTCCAAAAATGCTATCAACGCCTACTCGCTCCAATATATTAATCGGCTCTCAGATTTGTTATTTGTGCTTGCCAGAGTTATTAATAAACATAAAAAAGTTAAAGATATTTTTTGGAAAAAAAATATTAGCTAATATAGATCTCCATTAATGTCATCCGCTCCCCCTATACTTAAATCCTTTTTTAAAAAATTTAAAAAAACTAAAAAATCTAATTTTGAAATTGATTTTAAAAAAATTGATATCAGTTTAATTAGTGTCCACGCAATAAAAACTATAGAAATTTTAGAAGACAACGGCTTTGAAGCTTATCTTGTAGGCGGGGCTGTTAGAGATCTTCTTTTTGGAATTAAACCTAAAGATTTTGATGTCGTTACAAACGCAACGCCTGATCAGATACATCATTTATTTAGACGCTCCAGAATGATTGGTAGACGTTTTAAACTGGTTCATGTTATCTACGGTCGAGAAGTTATTGAGGTCTCAACCTACCGTTCTCAGCAAAAAGAAATTCATCAGACTGATGGCTCCGTCATTAAAGACGATAACCACTTCGGAACAATCGAAGAAGATGCAATGCGACGCGACTTCACCATCAATGCAATGTTTTACAGTCCAATTAATCATAAGCTTGTTGATTTTCATAATGGACTTGAAGATCTTAAAAATGGGATTGTTCGGATCATTGGAGACCCGGAAAAGCGCTATCAAGAAGATCCCATTCGTATATTAAGAGCGTTTCGTGTATGTGCAAAACTTAGTATGTCTCTTAATAGCTCCTCGAGAAATCCTATCAAAAAAATTGTTCCTTTGCTTCATGAGATCCCACATTCAAGATTGTTTGATGAAGTCATTAAATTTTTCTTAACTGGTCATGCATTAAATAGCTATAAAGTTATGCGTGATGAAAACATCTACTCGCAGTTTTTTTTATCTCCGGACGCCGAATCAAAAGAGATCGATCTTTTTATTTCAAATGGGCTTAAAAATACAGACTTGAGAATTAATCAAAATAAATCCTGCAACCCAAGCTTCTTATTTTCATTTTTGTTGTGGCATCAAGTTCATCAATTATGGGACCAATATAAAATAGAACTTAAGCACTCTATCGCCGGCCTTAACCAAGCCATTGATGAGGTAATCGAAAAACAAATTAAACTGTTTCCAATTCATAAACGTTTCACTATCACGATGAAAGAAATATGGCGATTACAACCTCGCTTTGAAAATCAATCTCCAAAAAAAATATATCGATTATTGCTTCATCCTAGATTCAGAGCTGCTTATGATTTCATGCTATTAAGATGCCAATCTAACGAGCTCGACCATAGTATTGGTATATGGTGGACAAATTTTATTGATGCTGACCATCATGAAAAATCATTGATGGTTAAAGAACTTACCCGCAAATAATTTAAGATGGATGCTCTAGCTTACATTGCAATAGGAAGTAATCTTGCAAATCCACTCAATCAGGTTCTCACTGCATTTAATGAGATTGCAATGATGCCTAAAAGTAAACTTTTAAAGAAATCAAGTTGCTATTCCAGTCTGCCCTTGGGTTATAAAGATCAACCCGATTTTATTAATGCCGTGGTCCTGATTGAAACAGAATTGAGCCCGCGTGAGCTTTTATCTGAGCTTCAAATGATAGAGCATTTACATAAAAGAGAGCGCTCATTTCCCAATGCACCAAGAACAATCGATTTAGATATCCTTCTTTATGGAGATGCAAGAATAAATAGTCCAGAACTTACTATCCCGCACCCAAGAATGCATGAGCGAGCTTTTGTGATTTTCCCTCTTCAAGAAATTGATGGAAATATTACTATTCCCCTTATAGGAGATATCGCTAAAATAGCCAAAGAACTTGACCCTAATTTTGCCAAGCGCATAAGTTTATGAATATATTTGATAAATTTCCTTACATTGTTGTTGAGGGTCCGATTGGCTCCGGAAAATCTACGCTTGCACAAATTTTAGCTGATCGATTTTCGGTTAATTTTTTAAGTGAAAAAGCTGAAAAAAATCCTTTCTTGCCTAAATTTTATGAGGACATGAAGCGATACGCCTTATCAACTCAATTATTCTTTCTTTTCCAAAGAGCTGATCAAATACAAAAAATTTCACAAAAAGATATGTTTAAAAAATCGATAATTGCAGACTTTTTTCTTGAAAAAGATCCTATTTTTGCAAAAATTAATTTAGATGAGGAGGAATTTAATCTCTATCACCAAATCTTTTCGCACTTACAATTAAAAGCGCCTAAACCAGATCTAATTATTTATATTCAAACATCTATAGAAACCTTAGAAAAAAGAATTAAAGAAAGAAATATTGATTTTGAAATGGATATTTCAACTGAATACCTAGAAACGATTGCAGAATCATATAGCCAATATTTTCATAGCTATAACCACTCGCCTGTATTAATTCTTAATAATGAGAATTTAAACATCCTAAAAGACAAAAATGCTATCGATCTCTTAATTGAACGAATCATGGGTATCAAAAGTAATCGAGAATTTTTCAATCCCCAACTGCTATGAATTTAACATCCCTTAAATCCATGAAGAATAGTGGCAAGAAAATTACCATGTTGACTTGCTACGACGCTTCGTTTGCTAGCCTCCTAGAATCCATAAATGTAAATGCTCTTTTAGTCGGGGATTCTTTGGGCATGTTTATTAAGGGCGACGACGACACGCATGATGTGTCACTAAATGACATGATTTATCACACTCAAGCTGTAGCTCGGGGGGTTAAATCGACTTTTATTATAAGCGATCTTCCAATTAATACTTATGAGACCCATGATCTTGCTTATAAGAATGCTTCAGCGCTTATTGAAGCTGGTGCAGATATGGTCAAACTTGAAGGCGGGGCATCATTGGCTTCCGTCGTCCAATTCTTAAAAGCAAAAGATATTAAAGTGTGTGGTCATATTGGATTTATGCCTCAAAGTATTAAAAATATGAGCCATAGTGAAATTGATTATTCAATGAAAAAATCTTTGGAAACTATTATTGAAGATGCAAAAACGCTTGAAAGATCTGGTATTGATATGTTGGTTCTTTCTTCTGTGCCTGAAAGTATTGCAAGAACAATTACACAGGAGATATCTATTCCAACTATTGGATTTCATTCAGGCAAAGGATGTGATGGAGAAGTTTTTATTTTATATGACCTATTAATGCACTCAGATTCGTCTCATGATCTTTATTTACGTGACTCGATTGGTTTAGATAAATCGATTGATATAAAAGACCTGCTTCTAAAATTCGTTAAAGATCATTCCTAAAAATGCATATCATTCATACTCAAAATGAGTTAGTCGAAACTTTAAAAAAATTAACTAATATTGCTTTCGTTCCAACAATGGGTAATCTTCATGATGGACATCTCAAACTTATTGAAGAAGCATTAAAAAAAACAAAGTATGTAGTGGTAAGTATTTTTATCAATCCACTTCAATTTAATTCAAAAGATGACTTTAAAAACTACCCGCGTACATTAGATGAAGATTTGTTGATGCTTCAAAAATTAGATGTGCCATTCGTATTTGTGCCATCCAAAGAAGATATTATCGATTCATCACAAACAATTGAAATTCATTTATCTGATATAGCAAATGATTTATGTGGGAGATTCAGACCAGGGCATTTTAATGGTGTTGCCACCATTGTCTGCAAGTTATTTAACCTTATTCAGCCCGAATTAGCTTTTTTTGGAAAAAAAGACTTTCAACAACTTTTTCTAATCAAAGAATTGGTAAAGCAACTTAATTATCCTATTCATATCATAGCCATTGATACGGTTCGCCACAAAGATGGTCTAGCCAAGAGCTCAAGAAACAATTTACTCTCAAAAGAGGATAGAAAAAAAGCTCCGCAATTATTTGAACTTATGAACGCGATGAAAGAAAAAGTCATGCAAAAAAAATTGTCGTTTAAAGAAATTGAATCTGATGCTGAACGATTATTAAATGATTCTGGTTGGATTGTTGATTATTTAGCCATTCGCTCAGCCCAGTCACTAAAAATCCCAGTTCATAATGAAAAACAGATGGTTATTTTAGGGGCTGCGACCCTGGGGTCTGTTCGCCTTATTGATAACATTGAATTTTGCATCCAGGATTGAACTAGCTATAATAGGACATCCTTTTGACCTAGTTTTGTAGCCCAATTATGCAAAGAATCATGCTTAAATCTAAGCTCCATCGTGTTCAAGTGACACATTCTGAACTTGAATATGAAGGCTCGTGCGCGATCGATGAAACATTGCTTGAGGCTGCCCAAATTAAAGAGTATGAACAAATTGCTATTTACAATATTACGAATGGTGAGCGTTTTACTACATACGCAATTAAAGCGCAAAGAAACTCGGGTGTTATTTCTATTAATGGAGCAGCTGCCCACAAAGCCAATCCTGGCGATCTCATTATTATTGCAACCTATGCAAATTACTCGGAGCTAGAGCTTGAAAAATATAAGCCTGCCCTTGTTTACGTTAATGAGAATAATCAAATTATTGCAAAAAAAGACTCTATCCAGATTCAAGCTGCTTAATTATCGATGACTTTGAACGATATTAAAAAAGCGGTAGTTGAAGCGCTTGAGGACATTAAGGCGTTTGATATAGAAGTCATTGATGTAAGAAAAATTACAACTGTGACCAGTTTTATGGTCATTGCCAGCGCGAATTCAATTAGGCAAACAAAAGCGCTTGCGCATAATGTTTGTGAAAAAATGAAGTCACTTAATATTCACGTCAATGGTGTTGAAGGTGAAAAAGAAGGCGAATGGGTTCTTGTAGATGTCGATGATGTGATTGTTCATATTATGCTTCCTACGACACGCGCCTATTACAATCTTGAGCAGTTATGGATTGAGCCTTCTAAAAAGCAATCTCCCAAAAAAATTAGTTCGCTTCATTGAAAATTAAAATTATTTCAATTGGCAATAAAATGCCAGCCTGGATTAACGAAGCTTTTGATAGCTATATTTCAAAGCTTAATCGCGACTTTACTCTTCAGCTTATAGAAATCAAACCTGAAAAAAAATTTGATTCTATAGAGCAAAAAAAATTGAGTGAGAGTGAAAAAATTTTATCTCATGTCGATAAAGAATTTTTAATTGTACTTGATGAAAAAGGCCTACAATTCTCATCGCAAGAGCTCGCTCAAAAATTAAAACATTGGTCAGAACATTTTAAACATATCACTTTTGTAATTGGCGGCGCAGATGGTGTTCATGAAGATATTCTTCACAAAGCTAATCTCACCTGGAGCCTCTCCAAATCAACTTTTCCCCATGCATTTGTTAGAGTCTTAATTGCAGAGCAGCTATATCGAGCACAATCGATTTTAGAAAATCACCCTTATCATCGTGAATAAAAAATATAACAATTCACTCGTTTGGTTTAGAAGAGATTTGCGTGATTACGATCATGCTGCCTTATCTCATGCGCTGCAAGAATCTAATCAAGTTTTTTGTATTTTTATTTTTGATAAAGAAATTTTAAATGCTTTAAAGAATAAAGAAGACAGGCGCGTTGAATTTATTTGGGAAAGCGTTAAAGAGCTTAAAGAAAGTCTGATTGAAAAAAAATCTGATTTAATTGTGACTTATGATCTAGCTTCTAATGCTATTTCTCGAGTGATTGATGAATTTAAAATTGAAGCAATCTATACCAATAGAGATTATGAGCCGCAGGCTATTAAGCGAGATGAAGCAATCAAAAATCTTGCCATTAAAAAAAATGTTGTTTTTTATGACTTTAAAGATCAAGTGGTTTTTGAAAAAAATGAAATCCTCACGGCACTCGAAAAACCTTATACCGTTTTTACGCCCTACAAAAATAATTACTTAAAAAAACTTAGCCAAACTGCACTACCTCGATTTGATATTGAACCCTTTATCAAAAATTTTTCTCAATTTAAATCTGGGCCTCTGTTAACGCTTAAAGATATGGGTTTTCATAACTCCAATCTTGATCAAATTAAAATTCATACAGGCATGACGGGAGGAAAGTTGTTGGTCGAAGATTTTAAAAAGAGAATTGCCCTTTATAAAAAAACGCGCGATTTTCCAGCAATTAAAGGTGTTTCTTATTTGTCTGTTCATTTGCGATTTGGCACAGTCTCCATAAGGCAACTCTTTCAATTGGCTCTGGAGTCTTTTAGCGAAGGAAGTGAAACATGGTTAAGTGAATTGATATGGCGCGAATTTTATTTTCAAATTTTATTTCATCGTCCTGATGTTGGACTCGGTAAGGCTTTTAAAAAAGAATATGAATCGATTACTTTTGAAAACAATCCTGATTATTTCAAGGCATGGAAGGAAGCTAAAACTGGCTACCCTATCGTAGATGCCGCTATGAGGCAGCTTAATCAAACAGGTTTTATGCATAACAGACTTCGAATGATTACCGCCTCTTTTTTGGTCAAAGATTTGCTGATTGATTGGCGATGGGGTGAAGCTTACTTTGCAGAAAAACTGATTGATTTCGACTTAAGCGCTAACAATGGTGGCTGGCAATGGGCAGCATCTACAGGATGCGATGCTCAGCCATGGTTTAGAATTTTTAACCCAATTACGCAATCTTTAAGATTCGATCCAGAAGGTAAATTTATTAAAAAATATATCCCTGAGCTTGCTAATTTTAATGAGGATGAGATTCATGCCCCTTGGCTCAGTCAAAATTTTCATAAAATTAATTACCCTCAACCTATTATTGATCATGCATCTCAACGAATTAAGGCTTTAGCCCTCTATAAATCTGCTAAAAGCTAATATGTTGTTTTTATGCAACATAAAAAGCCTGCAAGCCTTGATTTTCAATAAGATATAGACAAAAAAACAACATTCATAGATAATTTGCCTAATCTTTGTGAAACACATACACATGACAAAACTTATCAATAAATTCCTCATTGCAACCCTAGTCACTTTTTTCATGTTTGGGTGTGCTTCACAACAAAACAAAGACCCTCTTGAAGGACTCAATCGTACGGTTTACAAATTTAATGATGTCGTTGATAAAGCTGCTTTAAAACCAATTGCTCAAGGCTATCAAGCAATAGCTCCGACTCCAGTTCAAACAGGGGTAAATAATTTCTTTAAAAACATTCGTGATGTAGTCACACTTGTAAACGAACTCTTCCAATTTAAATTTAAACAAGCAGCTAACACTACTGGCCGAGTTGCTTTAAATACTACAGTAGGTGTGCTTGGTATATTTGATGTTCATTCAAAAGCTGGTGGCGCGCGCACTAAAGAAGATTTTGGTCAAACCCTTGGTTATTATGGTTTTGATAGTGGGGCGTACTTAGTCCTACCTCTTCTTGGACCATCAAGCACGAGAGATGGTATTGGCTTTGTGACTGACGCAATGTTCTTCGATCCAATTGGCTATATCAATGATGACACAGCTAGATGGTCTACCATTGCAGTAGCTGTAATTGATAAACGCGCAGACCTTATGGAAGAAATCGATATTCGAGATAAATCTTTTGACCCATACGCATACATGCGTGATAGTTACATGCAAAATAGAGAAAATTTAGTTAAGGATGGCGCTGAAGATCCAAATGCTGTTCGAGCTTACACCATTCCTATAGGTAATTAATTAAAAAATTCAGCTAGAAGCAATGCTCATTGTTTCTAGCAATATCGAGCCTGTGTGTTTCGATCCATTTCTATAAATGTCATTTCCAATTGCTACAATTTGTTTCAACATATCTTTCATATTGCCTGCAATTGTAATTTCTTCAACTGGGTAAGCAATAACCCCATTTTCAATCCAATAACCTGCGGCACCTCGAGAATAATCGCCAGTCACCATATTTAATCCATGACCGAGCAACTCTGTCACAAATAAACCTTTATGCATTGTTTTAATAAGATCATTCAGACCTTGATTGCCTGTCTTCACAATTAAATTATGGGCTCCACCAGCGTTACCTGTTGATTGCATACCAAGCTTTCTAGCAGAATAAGAAGATAGGAGATATCCATTAATAGTACCTTGATCAACCAATAATCTTGCGCGCGTTGCCACCCCTTCATCATCAAACATAGAGCTTGCGTCTCCGCGTAAAAGGAAGGGGTCTTCTTCAATGGTTAATTGATCGCTTGCTACTTTTTCCCCAAGCGAATCCAAAAGAAATGAGGATTGACGATATAAATTACCCCCAGAAATAGCTGAGATAAGAGATGAAATAAGTCCTGTAGCGATTGGTGCCTCAAAAATGACAGGGGCACGGCAGGTGTGTATTTTTTTAGCCCCTAATCGAGAAACTGTTCGGGTACCTGCTAATTTGCCAACCGAATCAACAGACTCTAAATCTTCAACATGTCTTGCAGATGAATACCAGTAGTCTCTTTGCATCATCGATTTTTCTTCAGCAATTACAGAACAACCAATCGAATGTCTCGATGTTGAATAACCACCCATAAAACCATGGCTATTCGCATAAATAAAAACACCTTCAGAAGAAGAGATGCTAGCACCTTCGGAATTTGTAATTTTTTTACTAACATCAAGCGCTGACGTCTCGCATGTTTTTGCAAGATCAATCATATGGTCTATAGAAACATCCCATGCATTATGAAGATCAAGATCTTTCATATCGGTCGCCATAAGATTTTTATCAGCCAATCCAAATAAAGGATCTGGAGCTGTATAGCGTGCAATATTAAAAGCAGCATCAACCGTATCTTCAATGCTTTGTATAGATAAATCAGATGAACTTGAACTGCCCTTACGCTGTCCGTTAAATAGAGTGACAGAGAATCCTTTGTCTCTATTAATTTCAAGAGTTTCAAGGCTGCCTAAGCGAACAGAAATATTTTTACCCGTCCCAAAACTCACTTCCACTTCAGAAGCGGTCGCGCCTATTTTTTTTGCATAATCTAAAGTATGACCGGCAATTTTTTTTAAATGCTCCAAATCAAATTGATTTTTTTTCATGTCTCTATGGGTAGGAAAGTAAACCCTGTTATCATAACTTAGAAATAGTCACTCTTTAAAGTCACTTACATACATATGGCAAAAGACAAGGATCTAGAAAAAAATACCGTCAGCAGAACACAACTTAAGCTTGAAGCTGAGAAACTTCAATCGCTTGGATTGAAATTGTGTGATTTATCCATATCTAAATTAAAGGCGCTGGATTTGCCACCAAATTTATTTGAAGCAATTTTGGCGATGCAAAAAATTACAAGCAATGGTGCTAAAAGGCGCCAAAGTCAATATATTGGCAAGCTCATGAGAAATTTTGATGCCACTGAATTAAATACCATTATGACGTTTTGGGATCAACAAGAGCTCAAAGAAAAACAACACTTTCATAATATAGAATTGTGGCGAAAAAGATTAGTTGAAGAACCGGGAAGCGTTAATGATTTCCTAACAAAATTTCCTACTGAAGAAAAATTAATCCTCTTAAACACAATCAAAGAAGCCGTGGAAGAAAAGAATCAAGATAAACCGCCCAAATATAATCGCGAACTATTTAAGCTTGTAAAAAAAATTATTGAAAAATAAAATTATCTTCGATTAAGCTCAGCAGCCACTACTTTTTCTTCGTCATCTCTCGCGTATTTTATTTTTACTTTATTACCTTGTTGTTTAAATACCGATTTAGAAAATTCCTCCGGAGACTCTGTATTTACATCATTGAAAGCAAGAACGACATCTCCTTTTTGAATGCCCGCTTTAAAAGCTGGTGAGTCTTTAATAACTGCAATAACTTTTAACCCTTTTTCTTGCTGCGTCTCTTTTGTGTCTGAATTTTTTGTAATTAATTTAATAACGTGCAAACCTAAAATAGGTGGCGGCAATTTTGCCCAATAAGTTGCATAAAATTCAAATTTACTATTTTTATCTTTTAAGTCAGTTTCACTAACTTCAATTACAGTATTTTTTTCACCCTTACTCTCTTTTTTCATTTCGTCATGAATCTGTCTCAAGCGCGCTGATCGGGTCATTTCGTTTATTTTACGATCGTATACTAATACTGCGTCTGCCTCGATAGCTTGTGCATGTTTAAGAGCTTGATTGGGCTCTACAAAAGGTCCTTGGAATGAGGATATCCCCATCAAATCATAACCATCTTCTAACATTCTAATATTGTCTTTTTCTTTGTTCATGCCAGCATAAATTTTAGTGTCTGGCTTTTTTTGCAGAGAATGTAAGTTGTTATTACTTTGAGTTGAATAATTTACTTGAAATAAGTTTGCTTCTTCAGCGATAGCTAACGTACTGAATAAATTCAGCATTATAAAAATAAGTTTAAATGGCATAGAATCCTCTCAAAGCGATAATGTTATGATCAAGCTTTCACACATTATGACCTATCATGCAAAATAAGTTCACTAAAATTGGACTCATTTCAATCAGCGACCGGGCTTCGAAAGGCGAATATGAAGATCAGGGCATCCCTAATCTTAAGTTTTGGCTTCAAAAAGCCTTAAGCTCCCCTTTTGAAACCGTAGAAAAAATTATCCCTGACGAAAGACCCTTGATTGAATCTTCATTGATTAATTTTGTAGATACCGAATTGTGCGATTTAATTCTTACAACAGGTGGGACTGGACCTGCTTTACGGGATGTAACTCCTGAAGCTACTCTTGCGATTGCAGATCGAGAAATGCCAGGCTTTGGCGAGCAAATGCGTCAAATTAGTTTACATTTTGTTCCGACTGCGATTCTATCAAGACAAGTTGCCGTCGTTCGTAAAAATACACTCATTATCAATTTGCCTGGCCAGCCGAAATCTATCGCTCAAACACTTGAAGGTCTAAAAAATGATCAAGGTGAAGTAATAGTTCATGGTATTTTTGCTGCGGTACCTTATTGTGTTGATCTTTTAAATGGGCCCTTCATCGAAACGCATGAAAATATTGTTAAAACTTTTAGGCCTAAAGCAAAATAATAATGACTTCAGAATTTGAAATTATTGAGTACTATTTTAAGAAAAAAATAAAGCAAACTGCTTTGGGTGTTGGTGATGATGCAGCAATAATTAATGTTCAAAAAAATCATCAACTAGTTATCTCCTCAGACATGCTGATAGAGAATATTCATTTTTTAAAAAATACAAATCCATCCCACTTGGGTTGGAAATCTTTAGCGGTTAATTTATCTGACATCGCAGCGATGGGTGGCAAACCTAAATGGGCAACTTTATCAATATCACTCCCAAAGGTAAACCATGTTTGGCTGAAAAAATTTTCAGGGGGATTTTTTAAATGCGCCAATCAATTTGGTATTGATCTTATTGGAGGAGATACTACGAGAGGCCCACTTAGCATTTCAATCACCATCATGGGTGAAATTAAAAAAAATCAAGGTCTATTAAGGTCTGGCGCAAAAATCAATGATGATATTTGGGTAACGGGTCAATTAGGGCTTGCCTCAATGGGCTTGGCTAGTCTTCATAGAAAATTAAAGCTTGCCCCTCGTTTAAAAACAAAATGTATAAATGCACTTGAGGTGCCCACTCCAAAAGTCTCATTAGGCTCTCATTTATCTCGCTATACAAATAGTTGTATTGATATTTCTGACGGTCTTATTCAAGACTTAAATCATATTTTAAAAGCTTCTAAAGTTGGCGCTGCTCTTGTGCTGAATGACATACCATGTGAAAAATTTATTCATACATCAAAACAATATCAATTTGTATTGAATGGTGGCGATGATTATGAGCTTTTATTTACAGCCCCTAAAAAAAACAGATCTTATATAAAAACAATTGCGAAAAAAACAAATACTGCAGTAAATATCATAGGTACAATCACCCATAAAAAAGATCTAAAGATTTTGAATGAGCAAGGCAAATCAGTGACATTTAACCTTAGGGGGTTTGACCATTTTGCTTAACATTAAATTCTTACTCAAACACCCGTCGCATTTTATAGCGCTAGGTTTTGGTGTTGGGCTTTCAAAAAGAGCGCCGGGCACTTTAGGAACCCTTGTAGGTATCCCTCTTTATTTATTTATTTTTTCTTATAGTTTTACTACACAGATATTACTGGCTTTTCTATTTACTATTGGAGGCATTTTTATCTGCGATCAAACAGCTCGTGCGCTTAAAATTAAAGATCCGAGCGCTATTGTTTGGGATGAAATTTCAGCATTCTTTTTAATGTTAATTATTGCTCGTCCCGCTTTGAATATTTTTCCAATCTTTGAGCTGTTTGTACTTTTTAGAATTTTTGATATTTGGAAACCCTTTCCAATTAGCTTTATAGATAAACATGTGGGGGGAGGATTGGGCATCATGCTCGATGATTATCTCGCCGCTTTTTTTGCGCTAATGATTTATTTTTCAATGCAATGGCTCATACTTTAATTCAAGATATATGCGCCCAATTAGGCAACGCCCTTATTAAACGTCATTTGCGTATAGCCCTTGCTGAATCATGCACTGGAGGATTGGTGTGTCAGCAACTCACAAATATCCCCGGAAGCTCTGTCTGGTTTGATCGAGGATTTATAACTTATAGCAATGAATCAAAAGTGGAATTGCTTAAGGTTAACCAAACTACACTCTCAAAATTCGGCGCAGTCAGTGAAGAAATTGCTTCAGAAATGGCATTAGGAGCTCTTAATGCAAGTCATGCCGATATAGCCCTATCAATCACAGGGATCGCCGGCCCTTCAGGCGGGTCGATTGAAAAGCCTGTAGGTACTGTTTTCTTTGCGGTTGCTTATCAAAATAAGGTTATTTTTAATACCTCAAAAATCTTCCCTGGATCAAGAGAAAACATACGTGAATCTTCTTGTCTATTTGCACTAAATCAGGTCTTAGCGCTTACTTTAAACCCTCAAGTATGAAATAATTATTAGTGATAAAAACACTTTAATTAAAGGCAAATTTAGATGGATGACAATAAAAGTAAAGCACTCGCTGCAGCATTAGCGCAGATCGAAAAACAATTCGGAAAAGGATCTGTCATGAGGATGGATGATTCCGATGTCATCGAAGATATTCAATCTGTTTCAACAGGCTCCTTAGGTCTTGATATAGCACTGGGCATTGGTGGCCTCCCTAGGGGACGTGTTGTTGAAATATATGGCCCAGAATCATCAGGTAAAACTTCTTTAACCTTATCTGTCATTGCTCAGATGCAAAAACTGGGTGGCGTAGCTGCCTTTATTGATGCTGAACATGCTCTTGACCCTCAGTACGCAGCCAAATTAGGTGTTGTGGTTCCAGACTTGCTCATTTCTCAACCTGACACAGGAGAGCAAGCACTTGAAATTGCAGACATGCTTGTAAGAAGCGGTTCGGTTGATATTGTTGTGGTTGACTCAGTCGCAGCCTTAACACCGCGCGCAGAAATTGAAGGTGAAATGGGTGATTCTCATATGGGGCTTCAGGCTCGGCTCATGTCACAAGCATTGAGAAAATTAACAGGTAACATTAAGAAAACAAATACGCTTGTCATATTTATTAATCAAATTCGTATGAAGATTGGCGTAATGTTTGGAAATCCAGAAACGACAACCGGTGGCAATGCTCTTAAATTTTACGCCTCCGTGAGACTTGATATTCGTCGCATTGGCGCAATCAAAAAAGGTGATGAAGTTGTCGGTGCAGAAACAAGAGTTAAAGTGGTTAAAAATAAAGTTGCTCCTCCATTTAAACAAGCTGAATTTGATGTGCTTTATGGTGAAGGCATTTCAAGAGAAGGTGAAATCATTGAAATTGGCGCTCAACTGAAATTTATTGAAAAAGCAGGCGCGTGGTATAGCTATAACGGAGAAAAAATTGGTCAAGGCAAGGATAACGCAAGAGAGTTTTTAAAAGAAAATCCAAAAATTGCTCAAGAAATTGAAGATAAAATTAGAGCGAACTCATCGGCTCTAAGCGAAGCAATGACAGCGCCGCAGGAATCTGACGAAACTGAGTAACACACAAAATAATCCATTAATTTTACTTAAAAAAAGAGCGCTTTATTACCTAGCAAAAAGAGAATATTCGCATCTTGAATTAAAATTAAAATTAAGTGAATACGCTCAATCGCTAGAATTAAACGAAGAGGCATTAGGTCTTTTTTTATTGTCTTTAGTATCTGATGGATGGCTTTCTAATGAGCGTTATTGCGAACAATTCATTCATGCAAAAAAAAATAAATTTGGACGTTATAAAATTGTTAGGGAGCTTGAAGAAAAGGGGGTAGATTCCGCGCTTATAGAGCAATACCTTAGCCCACTTAAAAATCAAGAATTATTATATGCAAAACAGGTTTGGCAAAAAAAATTTAAATTTCTCCCATCCTCTAAAGAAGAATGGTCAAAACAAGCTCGCTTCCTTCAAAGTCGCGGATTTGATGTCTCCCTCATAAAAAAAATATTGAATGCCAAGGAAGAATAGTTAGCGTATGTCTACTTCATCAAATCATCCAATTATTTCTAGCGAAGAAATTAGAAATATATTTCTAGATTTTTTCAATAAAAAACAACATCAGGTTGTAGCCTCAAGTTCTTTGGTGCCCGGAGAAGATCCTACTTTGCTATTTACAAACGCAGGTATGAATCAATTCAAAGACGTTTTCTTAGGTTTTGATAAACGTAATTATTCTAGAGCGGCTTCAAGCCAAAAATGTGTCAGAGCTGGCGGTAAACATAATGATTTAGAAAATGTAGGCTATACAGCAAGGCATCATACTTTTTTTGAAATGCTCGGAAACTTTAGCTTTGGTGATTACTTTAAAAAAGATGCGATTAAGTATGCATGGGAACTACTCACTGAAATTTACAAAATACCCAAAGAAAGACTTTTGGTTACGGTCTATAGTGAAGATGATGAAGCTTATGACATCTGGGCCAAATTAATCGGCATTCACGCTGAAAAAATTATCCGCATTGGAGATAATAAAGGCGCCAAATATGCATCAGATAATTTTTGGATGATGGGAGATACTGGCCCATGCGGTCCATGTACTGAAATTTTCTATGACCACGGAAATCATATACCTGGTGGACCTCCTGGATCTAAAGATGAGGATGGCGATCGTTTCATTGAAATCTGGAATATTGTTTTTATGCAATATAACCGTGATGAAAAAGGTGTTATGCATGCGTTGCCGAAACCTTCAGTTGACACTGGTATGGGTCTGGAAAGAATCAGCGCGGTGCTTCAAGGTGTTCATGCTAATTACGAAACAGATTTATTTGTACCGCTCATTAAATCAGCGGCAAATATAACAAAAACATCGGACATCAACCATCCTTCATTAAAGGTGTTATCAGATCATATACGCGCTTGTACATTTTTAATTTCGGACGGTGTGATTCCAGGTAATGAAGGTCGCGGTTATGTTTTAAGAAGAATTATTCGTAGAGCTATAAGACATGGATATAAGCTAGGCTGTAGACAACCTTTCTTTTATAAATTAGTTGATGATGTTGTTGGCATGTTAGGCAAGGCTTATCCTGACATTGAAAAAAATAAACAAAAAATTGCATTATCGCTTATGCAAGAAGAAGAAAGATTTTTCGAAACCATTGAAAATGGTATGAATATACTCGAAGAATCCATTCAAGCGCTTACTCAAAAAAATCTAAAAACTTTTGATGGTCAAATTGCTTTTAAACTGCATGACACTTTTGGATTTCCTCTCGATCTAACTGCTGACATTTGTCGAGAAAAGAATATTTCGATTGATCAAAAAGGTTTTGATGCGGCAATGGAAGCGCAAAAGTCAATGGCTCGATCTTCTAATAAGTTTAAAATGAAAATGAACGTCGACTATAGTGGAGAAGCTACTGAATTTAAAGGCTATGAAGTCACTGAGTGCAAAGCTAAAGTGCTAGCTTTATTTAAAGATGATGAATCTAAAACAGAACTTGTCAAAGGTGATTTAGGTATTGTCATTCTTGATATGACCCCTTTCTATGCAGAATCTGGGGGCCAGGTAGGTGATAAAGGCATCATCAAAACTTCAAATGGTCTTTTTAGAGTTGAAGATACACAAAAAATTAAAGCAAAAATTTTCGCACATTATGGTGTTGTTGAAGCAAACAGCTTAAAAGTTTCTGATGAAGTTACAGCATCGGTTGAAAATAACTTAAGAAAAAATATCATGCGTAATCATTCAGCCACTCATTTACTTCACAAAGCTTTAAAAAATACTTTAGGCGCTCATGTAGAACAAAAAGGTTCTCTTGTTGATGATTCAAAAACACGCTTTGACTTTTCTCACCCGCATGCTTTAAATGCAGATGAAATTAAATCTGTCGAAATGTTTGTGAACCAAGAAATACTTAATAATACAGATACCGAAGCTCATACAATGCAGTTGGAAGATGCTAAGAAAAGTGGTGCCATGATGCTCTTTGGTGAAAAATATTCTGATGAGGTCAGAGTGCTTAGTATAGGATCAAGTAAAGAATTATGTGGCGGAACGCATGTAAAAAGAACGGGTGATATTGGCGCTTTTAAAATTATTTCGGAAACAGGTATTTCTTCTGGTATTCGACGTATTGAAGCCACAACCGGATTTAATGTTATTGATTATATGAATGAACATGTTTCAATCATTGAGCGCTTAGCTTATGACCTTAAAGTGCCCTCCTCAGAACTTTTAAATAAAATTGATCAAATTCAAGAGCAAATGAAAGAACAAGAAAAAAATATCCAACAATTAAAATCAAAAATTGCATCCTCTGAAAGTGGCAATTTATCGAAAAAAGCTATATCCGTAGGAGAAATTAAAGTTGTCATGGAAAAATTAGGTGCTTATGATGCTCAGGCCTTAAGAGAGACCATTGATAAACTTAAATCAGATCTTAAAAGTGCAGTTATAATTTTAAGTGGTGTTGATCAAGGCAAAGTGACTTTAGCTGTTGGCGTGACACAAGATCTTACGACTAAAATAAAAGCAGGTGAAATTGCAAGTGAGTTAGCAATTGCAATTGGAGGTAAGGGTGGAGGCAAACCTGACTTAGCAATGGCTGGCGGATCAAAACCAGAACTTCTTGATCAAGCTCTCAATGACTGCTTAACTAAAATAAAGAAAATAATTATCAACTAAAATATATGAGTTTAATTGTACAAAAATATGGCGGTACTTCAGTCGGAACAGCAGAAAGAATAAGGGCTGTTGCAAGACGTGTAGCTCGATATAAATCGCTCGGCCATCAAGTAGTAGTTGTAGTTTCTGCAATGTCAGGAGAAACCAATCGACTCATTAGTCTTGCCAAAGAAATTATGGAAGAACCTGATCCAAGAGAATTAGATGTGATGGTATCAACAGGAGAACAGGTGAGTATTGGTATGACCGCCCTCGCATTAATCGATCTTGGTATTAAAGCTAAAAGCTATACTGGCTCCCAAGTAAAAATTCTCACTGATGATGCTCACACGAAAGCCAGAATTTTAAAAATTGATCATAACAATATCCAAGATGATTTAGATAAAGGTTATGTCGTGGTCGTTGCAGGATTTCAAGGTGTAGATGAACTAGGTAATATTACTACACTTGGTCGCGGAGGCTCTGATACCACAGGCGTTGCACTAGCAGCTGCGCTTAAAGCCGATGAATGTCAAATTTACACAGATGTCGATGGTATTTATACGACAGATCCAAGAGTTGTCCCTGAGGCTAAAAAATTAGATTCAATTACTTTTGAAGAAATGCTTGAAATGGCAAGTCTAGGGTCAAAAGTACTTCAAATTAGATCCGTCGAATTTGCAGGTAAATACAAAGTTAAGTTAAGAGTGCTATCAAGTTTCGAAGAAGAAGGTGACGGCACTTTAATTACATTTGAGGAAAAAAATAATATGGAACAGCCCGTTATTTCAGGTATCGCTTTTAATCGTGATGAAGCCAAAGTAACCATTCTTGGCGTGCCAGATAAACCAGGAATTGCTTATCAAATACTAGGTCCTATTGCTGACGCCAATATCGACGTCGACATGATCATTCAAAACGTAGGTGCTGTTGGGACGACAGATTTTACATTTACCGTTAATAAAAATGATTTAAATAAGGCTTTAACAATTCTCAATGAAAAAGTTAAGAACCATGTAGGCGCTAAAGAGGTAAATGGAAACGATAAAATTGCAAAAGTCTCTATCGTGGGTGTTGGAATGCGTTCTCATGTTGGCGTTGCAAGTCAAATGTTTAGAACATTATCAGAAGAAGGTATTAATATCGGCATGATCTCAACAAGCGAAATTAAAATTTCAGTACTTATAGATGAAAAATATCTAGAACTTGCAGTAAGGGCTCTTCATAAAGCTTTTGGGCTTGACGCGTAAGTTCTAGAAATTGATTTTTGAAGTAATTTAGCGTATTGTTCGCGCTTCCGGAGAGCTGGCCGAGTGGTCGAAGGCACTTCCCTGCTAAGGAAGCATACGGGCTTAAACCTGTATCGAGGGTTCGAATCCCTCGCTCTCCGCCATTATTCAACACCATTAAGTTATAATGTCACCACGCGCCCGTAGCTCAGCTGGATAGAGTACTTGGCTACGAACCAAGGGGTCAGGAGTTCGAATCTCTTCGGGCGCGCCACTTTCTTATCATTCTTATTTTTTATATTCATGCGCCCGTAGCTCAGCTGGATAGAGTACTTGGCTTCGAACCAAGGGGTCAGGAGTTCGAATCTCTTCGGGCGCGCCAATTAAAGTCTATTTTTGACACATATCCACTAAAAAATCTAAGTAAATGAAAAATTTATAAAATAGAAAAAAAATTTTAATTTTTCATTTTAATAAATCTCCTCAACCAAAAAATTAGCCTGCCAATACTCTTGAGAGAGTTTAATTATTATCTAAGTCATTTAAACAGAGATTGCCAAAAAATGATTCTGCGATTTTTTGAAGGTTATCACTTCACCATCTATGACATGTTTCAGATCGTGAAAGACTTTCACAATCTATGTTTATACCCATGAAAAAAATACACTGACAGAAAAAGTATTGCGATGAAGTGACTATGGAATTTGTTAGTACGACAAGGCTTTGAAAGCCTTGATAATGGTGGGTCGGGCGGGATTCGAACCCACGACCAACGGATTAAAAGTCCGCTGCTCTACCGACTGAGCTACCGACCCAGATGAAGCAAAACACGTGATTATCCTTTATTGAGCCTAAATGGTCAACATTGGTTCATGGAAAATTAGGGTCTTAAGCCAGGTATTTTGCCAGCCATACCTCGCATAAGTTTACCCAAACCACCTTTTGAAAACATTTTCATCATCTTTTGCATCTCTTCGAACTGATTAAGGACGCGATTCACATCTTGAACCTGAACACCAGAACCCATAGCAATTCTTTTCTTTCTTGTAGCTTTAATCAATTCGGGCTTTCTTCTTTCAAGAGGTGTCATTGAGCTAATAATGGCTTCTATTTGACGAAGTGATTTATCACCATCTTCAGGATTAATTTTTGATGCGGCACCCGAAAATTGTGCTGGCATTTTATCCATCAATGCACTCACACCACCCATTTTTTTCATCTGTCCTATTTGATTTTTGAAATCTTCTAAATCGAAATTTTTTCCTGACTTAACTTTTTCTGCTAGCTTCTCTGCCTCTTTAACATCCATTGTTTTCTGAGCATCTTCAACAAGACTTACAATGTCTCCCATGCCAAGAATTCTCGATGCCATTCTTTCGGGATGAAAAGGTTCAAGACCATTAATTTTTTCACTTGTTCCAATATATTTAATAGGCTTTCCAGTCACTTGTCGAACTGATAAAGCAGCCCCACCGCGTGTATCGCTATCTAACTTAGTTAAAATGACACCGGTTAAAGGTAATGCGTCTCCAAAAGCTTTTGCAGTATTCACTGCATCTTGGCCTTGCATTGCATCAACAACAAATAAAGTCTCGATTGGATTTAATTTTTTATGAAGTGATTTAATTTCATCCATCATTTCAACATCAATGCCTAAGCGACCTGCTGTATCAAAAATCACCACATCAAAAAAATGTTTTTTTGCATAATCAATTGTTTCTGATGCAATCTTTAATGGTTTCTGGCTAGGATTTGAATCAAAACATTCAATATTTAAACTTTTAGCGAGTGTTTTAAGTTGATCAATCGCCGCAGGACGATATACGTCAGCGCTCGCAAGTAG
>JBEGSH010000007.1:0-23931 GCA_041180025.1 Pseudomonadota bacterium
AAACAAGCGCTATTTAAGCGATGAAACAAAATCTTCAATTTAAAGCATCCCAGCATTTATCGCTTACTCCGCAACTTCAGCAATCTATTAAACTTTTACAAATGTCTTCGGTTGAGCTTAACCAAGAACTTGAAATTTTAATTCAACAAAATCCTTTGATTGAAATGATTGAAGAAGAGGATGAAGAAGAAAATAAGAATACCCCAACAATTTCGCAAGAAGAAACTTCATTTGAAATTTTAAATCATCAAGAAAATCAAGAAGCTGTTTATGAACATGAAATTAATTGGGATGACGAATATACAAAAGATAATTACGCTGAATCAGCTGACTATCAAGAGCCTGCATCACAAACATTAAAACAATATCTTGAAGATATTTTTCACTTAATTCCAATTACTGAAAAAGATCAGGCTATTATTTCTCTCTTAATAGATTCAATTAATGAGGACGGCTATCTAGAAGAGCCCCTTGATTACTTTTTAGCAAGTATTCCAAAAGAATATGAAGTAACCATTGAAGAAATAGAGTCTTTACTAAAACTTCTTCAAAAACAAGCACCCCCTGGTATTGGCGCAAGAGATCTTATAGAGTGCCTGACTCTTCAACTTGAGAGCAAAGAAGAAACTCCGATTCATTTACTTTCCATTAAAGTAATCAAGAGCCATCTAAATCTTTTAGCTGCGCGAGACTTTGTGAGGCTTAAAAAAATACTAGGCTGCGAAGATGAAGCATTAAGAGATATTCAAAAAGTAATTAAGAGCCTTAATCCAAAACCTGGGAATATATTTTCCACTATTGAAAGCCATCATTTCATTCAACATGAAGTTAATGTCAAAAAAGTGAGGGCTAAATGGCAAGTTTCATTGAATGAGCAAGCGATTCCCAAACTCCGCTTAAATCATATTTATCGAGACTTAATAAAGGACTCACAAAATGACATTTCCCATCATTTGTCGAGTCAGATGCAGGAGGCCAAATGGATTGTAAAAAATATACAACAACGCTTTATCACAATTCTTAAAGTCTCCGAAGCAATTATGAGACATCAAAAAGACTTTTTAGATCATGGCGAGTCTATGATGAAACCACTTGTTTTAAGAGAGATTGCTGAAGAAGTCGGCCTTCATGAATCCACAATATCCCGAGTCACATCAAATAAATATATTAATACGCCTCGTGGTATTTACGAACTCAAATTTTTCTTCAGTAGCTCGATTGATAGTACGTCAGGGAATGAGCTTGCATCTACCGCAATTAGGGCTAAAATTAAAGAAGTCATTAAACAAGAAGATCCGAAAAAACCACTTTCAGATAATGAAATTGTCTTATTATTGAAGACTCAAGATATTAATATCGCTCGCAGAACCGTGGCAAAATATAGAGAAATACTAAATATAGCCCCAACCAATCTTAGAAAAATTTTATAACCTAACTTTGAGGAAATGTCATGAATATTCATTTAACTGGCCATCACTTAGAAATTACTCCGTCATTAAAGGAATATATTCAAACCAAATTAGCTAAGATTTTTCATCATTTCGATCATGTCATTGATGCAAAAGTAACTCTCACCGTTAATAAATTAGAGCATATTGCGGAAGCTACCATTCACCTGCCTAAGAGTGATATCCATGCTGAGTGCAGAGGCGAAGGCATGTATAGTGCCATTGATTTACTCTCAGACAAACTCGATCGCCAAGTCATTAAATATAAAGAAGTTCATAAAGACCATCACCGAGTTCAAGGCGGTTTAAAACATCAACCGATTGAATAATGTATCTATCAAAATTCTTTAATTTAATTTCATTAAAATCCAAAGATCGGGAAGTTACAAACCATACACATGGTGTATTTGTTCAGATAAAAGGTAAAGGTGTTTTAATTATTGGAAAGTCAGGTATTGGCAAAAGCGAGGTGGCGCTTGACTTGATCAGCAGAGGTCACAAATTTATTGCTGATGATAGTGTGTCATTTTATATAAATGATCAAAATGCACTTATGGGAAAAGCTCCATCGCTTTTAAAAAATTTAATGGAAGTGCGTGGCCTTGGAATTCTTGATATTAAAAAATTATTTGGTCGTAAAAGTGTGGCTTCAGAAGAAAAACTTTTTTTAGTGATTGAGTTAAAAACATTCCGAAAAAAAATTGATTGTTCTAGATTAGAAATGACTGTAAATACTTTTAAAATTTTTGATGTCAATATCCCTAAAATTGAAATTCCTATGACTCAAACAAGACATATAAGTCTCTTGATTGAAACTGCAGTTAAAAATTACATATTACTGAAAAAGGGATCTAACACAATAAATCATTTGTCACAGAAGCTTAATCTGCAATTAAGTTTGGATCATTAATTATGGAAGTTATTATTATTTCAGGATTATCGGGCTCAGGAAAAAGTATTGCCTTAAATGCTCTCGAAGATAATGACTTTTATTGTATTGATAACTTACCCGTCACACTTTTGTCGAATATTTCACAACATCTTAATCATGAGCATCAAGACAAGGTTGCAATTAGCGTTGATATCAGAAGTATTGATATTGAAAAATTACCATTAGTCATAAAAGAAATTGAGTCGTTATCGATTAAAACAAAGTTGATTTACCTAGAATCATCAACCGAATCTATCGTAAGACGATTTGGTGAAACTAGACGAAGACACCCCCTCGCAAACGAAAAGCTATCCCTTGCTGAAACCATAGAAAAAGAACGCTCTATGCTGGCACCTTTAGCTGAGATTGGATACAAAATTGATACTAGCAGCATGTCAGTTAATGCATTAAAGAAAGCATTGAGTGAATTAATTGAATTAGAGGAAGATCATCTTGCTTTGCAATTTAGTTCATTCGGATATAAATTTGGTATCCCACTTGATGCAGATTTTATTTTTGATGTGCGCTGCCTTCCTAACCCACATTACGAATCTAATTTAAAAAATTTAACCGGGTTAGATAAGCCTATTGCAGATTTTTTTCAAGGCTATAATGAAGTAAATAAAATGTATCAAGATATCAATCACTTTGTTAATGAGTGGCTGAGTGCTTTTAAAAAAGATCAAAGGCACTCACTCCATATAGCTATTGGATGCACGGGTGGCAAGCATCGCTCAGTTTATATTGCAAATAAATTATTCACGAACTTCTTCAACCCAAAATCTCAGGTAATTATTCGCCACAGAGATATTAACCATTAAGACACTTATGATTGGCATCCTTCTTATTACACATGGCGAACTTGGAAAATCTCTCATTGATTGTGCAACACATGTCCTAGGAGACAAGCCAAAGTTTCTAGACTCTCTTACAATTGAAAATGATTGTGCGCACGAAAATATGTATAAGGAGATTTCAGAAAAAATTAATCGATTAAATCAAGGTGATGGCGTTTTGATTCTCACAGATATTTTTGGAGCAACGCCTTGTAACATTATTACTAAAATAATTGAGCCTGGAAAAGTGAATGCGATTGCAGGTGTTAATTTATCAATGCTCATTCGCAGCATTAGCTATCGACACGAGTCTTTTGATGCCCTCATTACTAAAGCAATTGAAGGCGCTAAAAATGGCATTATTCATATTCAATCTAATCAAACATGTTAATAACTTCTACTAAAATTATTAACAAACTAGGTTTACACGCCAGAGCTTCCGCAAAACTAACTCAAGTTGCCAATCAATTTAAATCTGATATATGGATTGAAAAAAACAATAAAAAAGTAAATGCAAAAAGCATTATGGGTGTAATGATGCTAGCGGCTAGTCAAGGCTCGGATATCACAATCACAACTGAAGGTTCTGACGAAAAAGATGCTTTGAATTCTATCGTTGATCTTATTAACGATTATTTTGGTGAAGGAGAGTAGTGTTATATGACTCCTTTTAGCCTTCATGGCATAGGTGTTTCGGATGGCATCGCAATAGGCAAAGCACATTTAATCTCTAATGCGCTCCTTGAAGTCGTTCAATATGATATTGATATAAAAAATATTCCTCGTGAAGTTAAGAGATTTGAGGATGCTGTTAATGCCGTCAGAATTGAACTCAATAAAATAAAATCTCAACTTCCTTCAGATTCGCCGGGGGAATTAGGGGCATTTATTGATACGCACATAATGATACTTAATGACAAATCATTATCTGTATTGCCAAAATTCATTATTGAAAATGAAAAATGCAATGCGGAATGGGCAATTAAAAAACAAATGGATAGCGTCGTAAATCAATTTGATCAAATCGAAGATCAATACCTAAGGGAAAGAAAGCAAGACGTTATTCAAGTCGTTGAAAGAGTTATTAAAATACTTTTAGGTCATTCAAACCAAATTGCAGTAAAGAATAAGGAAAAATTAACAATTTTAGTGGCGCATGATATTTCACCGGCAGACGCTCTTCATTTCAAAAATCATAAATATGCAGCCTTTATTACGGATGGGGGTGGCGTAACTTCTCATACCGCTATCTTATCAAGGAGTTTAAATATTCCTTCAATCGTGGCATTGCAAAATGCTAGAGCCTTAATACGCGATAATGATTTAATTATTGTAGACGGAACAAAAGGTGTTGTGATTATTAATCCAACCCAAGAAATTCAAAAACATTATAAGAAAATTCAGGACTCTTGGGATAACGAACAAGAAAAACTTCAACGTATCAAAACAAAAAAATCTACAACACAAGATGGAGTCACAATTCAACTTTTTGCAAATATTGAAGTTCCAAATGACATTATCTCGGTAAATGCCTCCGGAGCAAGTGGTATTGGTTTATTCAGAACAGAATTCTTATTTATGAATCGACAGGACATGCCAGATGAGGAAGAGCAATTTCAAGCTTATAAGAAAGTAGCTGAAGCAATGGGTAAAAAACCTGTCACTATTCGTACGTTAGATTCGGGTGCTGACAAACAAACAGCTTTGGACAATAAAAAAATAAGTCCCAACCCAGCATTAGGATTAAGAGCAATCCGATTATGCTTATCTGAGCCTAAAGTTTTTATGACCCAACTTCGAGCCATTTTAAGAGCCTCTCAGTTTGGAAATATTAAAATCCTTTTTCCTATGTTAAGCAGCATTAACGAACTGCGACAAACAAAGCTTATTCTGGAAAGAGCGAAAGCAAGCTTAAGAAAAGAGAAAATAAAATTTAATGAAAATATTCTTATTGGTGGCATGATCGAAATACCAGCTGCTGCAATCAGTGCAGATATTTTTGCTAAAGAGCTAGACTTTTTATCCATTGGAACAAATGATTTAATTCAATATGCTCTTGCAATCGACCGCACAGATGATGCAGTATCTCATCTATACAATCCACTTCATCCTGCTGTATTGAAATTAATTGCTCTTACAATAAAGTCAGCACATAAATATAAAAAATCTATCGCAATTTGCGGTGAAATGGCAGGTGAGCCCAAACTTACCAAATTATTGATTGCTATGGGTGTTGAACAACTCTCTATGCATCCTTCACATATTCTAAGTGTCAAACAACAAGTTTTAACTAGCTCAATCAAAAATATGAAGACTTCTGTTCTTAAGTTACTTAATCTAAATGAAGTTGATAAAATTGAAACTTTACTAAATAAGATTAATCAATCTGTCTAGTTCACAACTTTTAAACTATGATGAATAATCCTGTCTTAAATCGTCAAAGCCTTCCACTATTTGATCAAATCAAACCTGATCATATTTCTCCAGCTATGGAAAGTATCCTAAAAGAAGCCAATACCTTAATTGAATCCCTGAGAAAAAAGAGTGCAACCGCTTCATGGGAAAACTTTGTGGAGCCTATCGAAATTATAAGTGAAAAAATTTCTAGGGCGTGGGGTCAAATTGAGCACCTTAATGCAGTTGTAAATTCCGATAATTTAAGGAAAGCCTACAACGATAATCTTATAAAATTAACTGAGTTTTATACAAATCTTTCTCAAGACGAATCCCTTTACAATAAATATCAATCCCTTAAAGATAGTGAAGCTTTTAAATCACTCACTTCATCTCAAAAGCGTATCATTGATAATGTCCTGCGCGAATTTAAATTAGGTGGTGCTGAACTTAGTGAAACAGATAAGAAAAGATTTAAGGCTATTCAAGAAAAGCTTGCAAAACTCTCGACTCAATTCGAAGAAAATATTCTAGACGCCACTAATGAGTTTTCCATTTTTGTGGATAATCTTGATGACCTTAGGGGTATTCCTGAAGAGAATATTAGAAAAGCTCTTGCTGATGCTAAAGAAGATAAAAGAGAGGGCTATAAATTCACTCTTCACTTCCCATCTTATCTCCCAGTTATGCAATATGCGGACAGCAGACCTTTACGTGAAAAGCTATATCATGCTTATGCTACCCGCGCTTCTGAACTTGCATCGCCTAAGTTTGATAATACAAAGCTTATAGAAGAAATACTTGCGCTTCGTTATGAATCTTCAAAACTTCTTGGCTTTAAAAATTTCACTGAAATGTCGCTTGTTACAAAAATGGCGAAATCGAGTGAAGAAGTTATAAGTTTTCTCATGGATTTGGCAAATAAAGCAAAGCCTTTCGCTCTAAAAGATATGGACGAACTAAAGTCTTTTTCCAAAACTTTAAATATTGAAAAATTAGAAGCTTGGGATGTTGCTTATGTATCTGAAAAACTTCGCCAAGCCAAATATAGCTTTTCGGAAAACGAGGTTAAACAGTATTTTCCTGAGCATCGTGTTTTGAAGGGATTGTTTAAAGTAGTTGAAACTATCTTTAAATTAAAAATTATCAAATCAGATGCTCCTACATGGCATAAAGATGTAAGTTTTTATTCAATAAAAAACGAAGACGATGAATTGATAGGTCAATTTTATTTCGATTTATATGCACGTAATCACAAACGTGGGGGTGCATGGATGGATGAAGCTATATCTCGATATAAAAATTCTCTAGAGTCTTCCCACCCAGTTGCTTTTTTGACATGTAATTTTTCATCCCCTTCTGAGAATAAACCTGCTTTATTTTCTCATGACGATGTAATTACTCTTTTCCATGAATTTGGCCATGGACTGCATCATATGTTAACTACCGTTGATGATTACAGCATTTCTGGTATCAAAGGCGTTGAATGGGATGCCGTTGAATTGCCTAGTCAATTTATGGAAAATTTCTGCTGGGAATGGGAAGTGGTAAAACATATGACCGAACATGTTGATAACAAGGATCCTTTACCTAAAACTTTATTTGACAAAATGATCGAGGCTAAAAATTTTCAATCAGGTATGCAAACCTTAAGACAAATTGAGTTTTCCTTATTCGATATAAGATTGCACACCGAATATAGTAATCAAAACAAAATTAATCCTCTAACACTTCTTGAAACTATTCGCGATGAAATTGCTGTTGTAAGGCCCCCTTCTTGGAATCGCTTTCCTAATAGTTTTTCTCATATTTTTGCCGGTGGGTATGCGGCCGGCTATTACAGTTATAAATGGGCTGAAGTTTTGGCTTCCGATGCTTTCAGTTTATTTGAAGAGCAAGGTATCTTATCAAGTCATGCAGGTCAAAAATTTAAAAATGAAGTTTTATCAAAAGGTGGATCTAGGCCCGCCATGGAGTCTTTTGTGGCTTTCCGGGGTCGCGAGCCCTCAGTTGATGCTTTGCTAAGACATAATGGTATGGCTTAAGCTTTATGAAGCTCGCAACATGGAATGTCAATTCTCTCACTGTAAGACAAGGTCAAGTTGAAGAATGGATTAAAAAAGCAAAGCCTGATCTTCTTTTGCTTCAAGAAACAAAACAAGAAAATATTAAATTTCCTCATGAAGCAATAACTGCCTTAGGTTATAACTCCATCCACAATGGACAAAAAACATACAATGGAGTCGCAATTATAAGTAAATATGAACTTCATGATATTCAAAATAATATTCCTGATTTCGAAGATGACCAAAAAAGAATGATTGCCGCAACAGTAAACACAAGCCATGGGAAGATCAGGGTAGTTTGTGTTTATGTTCCTAATGGCCAATCTGTAGGTTCCGATAAATACCTTTACAAACTTGACTGGTTAAAACATTTTACTTTATGGCTCAAAAATGAAATGCTGTCCTATCCAGATATCGTTATTGCTGGTGACTTTAATATTGCACCTCAAGATATAGACTGTCATGATCCAGAAACCTGGAAAAATAATGTTCTTGTAAGCCAGAAAGAACGGGAAGCATTTCAAAAAATCATTGATTTAGGACTTGCAGATAGTTTTAGAACAATAAATCCTTCTGAAATTCAATATAGCTGGTGGGATTATCGTATGGCTGGCTTCAGAAGAAATCTTGGCATGCGAATTGATCACATACTCACAAATAAAAATCTAACAAATAAGATAAAAATGTCTGCAATTGATAAAGAGCCAAGAAAGTCAGAGCGCCCATCAGATCACACGCCCGTCATGATCGAAATTTAATTTACTTTACCTTGATTCCAAGCTGTTTTAGTTTTCTGTAAAGATGAGTTCTTTCAACGCCGGACACTTCAGAAAGTTTCGCCATACTTTGATCATCTTGATTTAGATGATGTTTAAAATACATTTTTTCAAAATCATCTCGTGCATCTCTTAATGGCTTATTAAAAATATCATCTAGGCCTTGGTCTTTATTGTCTTTATTCTTCTTAGAAGACTTATTTTTATCATGTAATAAATTAAATTGGTTTGAAACGCGCTTAACATCATCTACAGTAATTTTTTCAAGCAAACTAGTTTGCATTAAATTAAAAACAAAACTTTCTAGCTCTTCTATATCGCCTATCCAATTCATAGCGCGCATTGCATTTAATGCAGCAACATCGAAGACTTTATAATCCGACTTATCTGATTTTGCTAGGTACATTGTCAGAATAGATGATGCTAACTCTGGTATATCTTCTTTATGTTCATTAATTGAAGGTAGCAACAATGATCCAGGCAGCAATTCATTTAAAATCCGCTCATCAAAATCAACTTCATTCGCTTGAACAAGCGATTTTGAAGTAGCACAAATAATTCTTACATCATAATTAGTGGCTTTACTAATCAGTAAATTTAGGCCCTTTTGTTGAGATTTAGTTAAATGAGAAATTTCATTTAAAAAAATAGATCCGCCTCTATGTTGATCCAGAAGATCAGTAGGCGCATTCGAAATGACCTCAAAATCTTTAATATCAATCCAAGGTTGATTTTTTGGGTGAAGATATTGTGCACAAATTTTGGCGCACCCACCTTGCGGACCAACAAGAAGTAGCGGTGTTTTTAAGGAAATTATTTTATCAAGCCTTTTTTTAAGATCTTGTATAACTTGGCTTTTACCAATGTTTAGTAAATTAATTTCTATTCTGGGGAGGTTATTTGCATGTTTAAGTGCTTCATTCACAGTTTTTAATAGCTTCTGAAGCGTAATAGGCTTTTCAAGAAAATCAAACGCGCCAATTTTAGTTGCTTCTAAAGCAGTATCAATCGTTCCATGTCCTGACATCATTACTACTGGGCTTGTTAGAAATTTTTCATTTACCCATTCTTTAAGAAGAGTAATGCCATCGCAATCCGGCATCCATATGTCTAATAAAATCAGATCAGGTAATTTATTCTTTTTAAGTTCACGAGCTTCTGTAGCATTCTCAGCTACAAAAATTTCAAAACCCTCATCGATAAGAATATCTCTAAGCAATTCCCTTATGCCTAATTCATCATCAACAACCAGTATTTTTTTTGCGCTCATAATTATTTATTTTTGGATATTGGTAGCTGAATGTTAATAACGGCACCACCACTTTTTACATTCTCAATAGTGATGACACCTTCATGCTCTTCAATAATTTTTTTTACAATAGCTAAGCCAAGCCCTGTTCCATGCGACTTTGTTGTGACGTATGGCTCAAATGCTTTTTTTAATATATCCATCGAAAATCCCGGGCCATTATCTTCGATAGATAGCGCAATATAATTTTTTTGCTTATTCGTATTAATTTGAATAATTGAATTTTTTGTATTGTTTGTCATAGCATCTTGAGCATTTTGAATGAGATTAATAAGCACCTGTCTCATCATATTTACGTCTACTTTTATTTCGGGTAAATCTTTTGATAATTTAGTGGATATTTTAATTCCTGAATTTTCAAATAAATGAGATATTTCTTTTATAAATTTATTAATGTCTGTTAACTCTAGATTTAATTTAGGTGCCCGCGCATATTCACTAAATTCATTTACCATTGTTTTCATTGCATCAACCTGGTTCACAATAGTTGCTACAGCTTTATTTAAAACATCTGTGTCATCTTTGTTTAATTTAGCCTCTAATTTATGCTTGATTCTTTCAGCTGAAAGCTGAATAGGTGTCAGTGGATTTTTAATTTCATGGGCAAGTCTTCTTGCCACTTCAGACCACGCTGCGTCCCTTTGAGCCTGAATCATCATAGTGATATCGTCGATCATTAAAACATAGTTATTAAGTTTATTTTGCGGCAAAGGTGTAATTTGAAGTAGAAGTACTTGGTTATTTTTTTCATATTTAATTTCAAATTGCTTTATGATCTCCGCTTGTTTTTTCTTATCAGAGATTTTAATTTCTTCTTGAATGCCTACAACAAAATCTTTTAATGATTTATTTTTAATTGAGATTGATGTTATTAATTTATCTTTATTTTTTGATAAATCTACTTGTAAAATCTTAGAAGCAGCAATATTGAATGATTTAATTTCCATTGCATCATTAATGACAATGACTCCTGAAGATAAATGAGCTAATACAGTTTCAAGATATGATCGAGCTGATTCAAGTCTTATCTGATTATTTTCCGATGTTTGAGTAGCCTGATCTAATTGCCTTGTCATGCTATTGAAAGATCTAACTAAAACGCCCAGCTCATCCTTACCTTTTTCAGGAAGCATTGTCTTAAAATTTCCTTTCGCAATCTTTTTAGTACCTTCAGCAAGCAAGGCAAGTGGCTCTGATAATTTTCTGCTAAGTAAAAATCCGATCGCTACAGCAGTTAATATCGCAAGCATAAGTACAAGGGTTAAAGTAATTGAAAAAATCACTTTCAATGAATCTCGGCTATAAGAAAGTTTCTGATAGTCTTGAAATACTGCCTGCACTGATTCAGCAATTGTTGATAGCGAGTCTGGAACGGGCTGTAAAATTTGCAAGATTAATCTTTCATTAGAAACTGCTGTTCCATTAATCGGGGCCAATACTCGCAAATAAAGGCCTTTATTTGTGATCGGTTCAATTTTTCCGTAGACTTTATTGTCTGCCTGTTTTAGTTGAATTAAAGTTGGTAGTGCAGGTAAAAATGATTCTGCATCATTACTGGATACAGCAATAATTTTTCCTTGATCGGAAATGATTGTGGCATCTTGCACGCCAGATTTTTCTCGAAGATCACTGAGTGCACCATATTGGGATGTTGCAGGCATAGATGATAGCGTAAGTGCCATACGCTCAGCTTTTAATTCCAAGTCTGTCAACATAATGTCTAATGCTTTTTGGCCTAACTTTAGCCCTCCGTCCAAAGCCGATTCAACTTTAACGTTAAACCATGATTCAATTGAACGCGTCAAAAAATTTACAGAAACTAAATATACGATTAAGCCTGGTATAACTGCCATAAGCGAAAAGGAAATAACAAGACGCATAGATAAACGACTGCCTATTACATCTTTTTTAATATTTCCGAATAATTTCTTAATCTGATTTGCAATGATTGCGATCAGGCTCAAGATAAAAACAATGCTTAATATAAGCACAATAGTGTAAGAGTTTCCCGAAATAAACTCTGAACTTGAGCTTGCTTTTGATAAAAGGAATAGAAGTAATGCACCAACTAAACTAGCAATGGCTATTAAATATCTCATTTATTATTTATGAACGTCCATTGAAATTGTTTAGAGGCTAATTGCCATTCTTGATTACTTGTTATATCAACTTGCAGTTGTTTTGGTAGTTTAGTCTGATCTAATTTAACTTGTAGATAAGCTAAGTACTTATCAGTATCATCAATCTGCGATTTATCAAAAATACGCCAATTTTTTATTTTTTTAAGTTCATTTTTTGCCTGAGTTAAATTATCAAAAGCAACAAGACGATTTTCAGATTCACTGAGAGTAAATTGCTTAGATAATGCATGGTAACTCAATACTATTTCTTTCGTTTTTTTAGCAACCTCTTCATCAAACCAATATTTTCTGGATTTTTTTAATTCAAATTCAATAATAAAATTAATGGGAATACCTTTTCTGATTGCCTCATCTAAGTCATCATTAAAAGATAATTCAAAATCAGCATTTAAAAAATATGCTTCAAATTGATTATTAATTTCGGCGGTTTTAATAATCAAACTATTATCTGCCGCAATAATAGATGAAGAAAAAAACAAACTTACCCAAAGACTAAAAAAGATGCTTAGTTTAATTTTTTTCAAATAATGCATAAAAAAATCCATCATGGTTTTCGCTTGGTATTAATTGATTTTCATATTTACTATATTTAGAATCGACTGACCATTTTACTTCTTTTGCGTCACTATGTTCTTTAATAAAATCATCAATAACCCTCTGATTTTCATCAGGAAAGATCGAACATGTCGCGTAAAGTAATTTACCACCCTTTTTTAATAACTGCCACATCGCTTGCAGCATAATCTTTTGTTGCTTAGCAAACATATCAATATCACGAGACCTTCTTAGCCATTTAATATCTACATGTCGCCTAACTACCCCTGATGCTGAGCATGGAGCATCTAGCAATATGCGATCAAATAATTTTTCATTCCACCACGACTTAATTGCTGTTAAATCTGCACATTTCAAATGCGCATGAAGCTGCAATCTCTCTAAGTTTTCTTTTACTTTATGTAACCGGTCTTTTTCTTGATCAATAGACACGAGCTCAATGTTAGCCATTTCTAGCATATGCCCTGTTTTACCTCCAGGAGCACTGCATGCATCTAGACAAACTTGACCATCTTTAAGATCTAAAAGCTGTGCAGCAAGTTGCGCACCAAAATCTTGAACAGATACTTCACCATCGATAAACCCAGGTATTTTTTCTACAGGGATAGGCTGGGTCAGCTCTAGCGCAATATCTCCTAAAATTCGATACTCAATCGATTCAGATTTAAGTTTTTCTTCGTACTGCTTGAGATTAATTTTTCTTACATTAATTCTTAAAGTTAACGGTGGATGCTTATTACCATTCAATAATATGCTCTCCCAATCTTTGTTGTATTCTTGTTTAATGAGCTTAATCCACCATAAAGGATATGAATAAAAAGCTTCACCATCATTTTTTAATTCTGCTTTTAAGTTATCTTTTTGACGAATAAAATTTCTCAATACTCCGTTTACAAAGGAACCTGCCCAAGATTTATTAATAAATTTAGCAGCCTTTACAGCCTCATTAACTACTGTAAATTCAGTAGATTGATCATGATTTAATTGAAACAAAGCTACACAAAGTAAGGCTTCAATTTTTTTATTTGTTATTTTTTTATTAATGAGCTTTCGAATAAAAAATTGATTCTCACCTAAAAAACGAATAGCGCCATATGCCAAGAAAATCGCAATCGATTTTTGCTGAGGAGTAATATGGGAGTGATGGTCGAAATGTCTTTCAAACACTTGATTTAAATTATGCCCTTTTATAACTTCAGACACGCAATCGGCTGCAATAAGTTGAGAGTGATGCAAAATAGTTACGACTTAAAGACGTCTCCCAAAATAGGTCGATGTCCTAAAATAAATTCCTTAGATTTCAATCTTTTACCTCCTGGCATTTGAAGCTCTTTAATTAACAAAACCCCTTCGCCACATTTCACATGAATAAACTCATCTAACTTAATAAATTGTCCTGGCTTAGCATTCTTGTCATTATCTTCACCAGTCTCTGCATCCCATATTTTACAAACAGCCTCACGATATTCAGTTTGCGCGACTGGAAATGGATTAAATGCCCTTATTTTTCGAAGGATAGCCAAAGAAGTATCATGCCAATCAATTTTCGATTCCTCTTTAGTCACCTTTTCAGCATAAGTCACGCTTGCCTCATCCTGAGGTGTCGACTGAACTTCGCCTTTTATCTTTAACTCCTCCATCACTTCAATCATTAAATGCGCACCTAAATCTGCAAGCGTTTTTGTTAATTGTTCGGTTGTATCATTTTCGCTGATTTGAATTTTAGTTTTTTTAATCATGTCGCCTGCATCTAGTTTTTGAACGACGCGCATAATAGTGACGCCTGTTGATTCGTCCCCCATCAAAATAGCACGATGAATGGGTGCAGCACCTCGCCATCTCGGTAAAAGTGACGCATGTATATTAAAACAACCTAGCGAAGGTAAATCTAGAATGGCTTGAGGAATAATGAGTCCGTAAGCCGCCACAATCATCACATTAAAATCAATGGCAGCTAACATTTCGCAGGATTCTTTACTTTTTAATTCTGAAGGCTGATAAACAGGAATACCTAATGCATTGGCTTTCAATTTAATAGCGCTTGAATGTAGCTTTAAACCTCGACCTGATGGTCTATCTGGTTGAGTTAATACACCTACAACCTCATAACCTTTGTCATGAAGAGCCTGCAAAGCTGGTACAGCAAAATCTGGAGTGCCAGCAAAAATGATTTTTAAAGAATTCACGATATAGATGCGGCAAATTTAAGCATTAATCAAATGCTCTTTAGCGCGTTTTTTCATTTTTGTTTTTATACGGTTACGCTTTAATGGGGATAGGTACTCTACAAATACTTTACCTAAAAGATGATCCATTTCATGCTGAATACAAACGGCTAATAAACCCTCCGCTTCAAGCTCAAAAGATTTTCCTTCTCGATCAAGCGCTTCTACCTTAATGCGTTCGGCACGTGTCACCGAGTCAAACACATCAGGCACAGACAAACAACCCTCTTCATATACTTGTTGCCCTGATGATTCAATAATTTTAGGATTAATAAAAACCTTTAAACTATCTTTTGTTTCGGAAACATCTACCAAAATTAATTGAATATGGCGATTGACTTGGGTTGCAGCTAATCCTATGCCAGGCGCAGCATACATCGTTTCAGCCATATCATCGATAAGCTTCCTAATTGAGTTATCCACAACTTCGATAGGTTTTGCAATGGTGTGCAGTCTCGGGTCAGGATAATTTAATATATTTAAAATTGCCATAAATGTTGATTATTTTATTTATTGCTGATAACTTATCTACAAGGTCTAAACACCTTAAACTTATTAGACATATTAAGAATATTATACTTTGCTAATAGCTCAATTACCTGACTCAAATTCATTTAGCTTTCACTTACTTCTAAGTCATTTTTCATTCACTATCGTAAAGGAATCTTTATGCTAGAACTGCTTATCTATATGTTTGAAAATTATCTGAGCACACAAAATTTACCTGACTTTAAAAGTATTACAGCAGAACTTGAAGCTGCAGGATTTGATAATCAAGACATTGAAAACGCCTTTACTTGGTTTAACCAGTTAAAAGCGATGACAAATGCTATTCCTGTAAAAAATAGCGCTTGCTCTTCCTTGGGCTATCGTATGTACTCAGATAACGAACAAAAAAAGATAAGCGCTGAAAGTCTTGGGTTTGTATTGTTCCTAGAACAAGCGAAAGTCCTGGATGCAAATGAACGAGAAATTATTCTTGATCGTGCTATGGCCCTCAAACAAGCACACATTAATATCGAAGAAATGCGTTGGATTGTTATGATGGCTCTTTGGAATGAAGGCCGTGAAAAAGACTTCTTATTTATAGAAGATGCAATCTATCAAGATCACAACTTAGTTTTACACTAATTACCTTCTATATTTTGAATGATGCGGGAAATAATGCCTGCTTGATTTAAGGTGTAGAAATGTAAGCTTGGTACGTCCCACCCAATCAATACTTCACAAAGTTCAGATATGACGTCTACACCGAATGATCTTAAGGAAGGCAAATCGTCTCCGTAGCTTTCCAATTTAATTCTAAGCCAACGAGGTATCTCTGCACCACAATTTGAGGCAAAACGAGCTAATTGCTTAATGTTGTAAATGGGCATCACGCCAGGAATAATCGGCACGTCAATATCTGCAATCAAACATTCATCCATAAATCTAAAATACGCATCAGCATTAAAAAAGAATTGTGTAATAGCTGAATTAGCACCAGCAGCCACTTTATTTTTAAAGTTTTGAATATCTATTTGTGCTGAGGTAGCCTCAGGATGATATTCGGGATAGGCCGCCACCTCAATATGAAAGTAATCATTCGTTTCTTGCCGAATGAAGCTTACTAATTCATTAGCGTGTTTAAATTCTCCACTTGGTAGCTCGCCCTGAGGCACGTCACCTCTCAAAGCCACGAGATGCTTAATACCATGCTGCTGATATTGATTAAGTAAAGTTTTAATTTCTGTCTTTGTCGATGAAATGCCTGAAATATGAGGTACCGCATTAAAACCTTCATTTTTTATTTCTAATACTGTCTCAAGAGTCCGATCGCGTGTTGAGCCACCCGCACCAAATGTCACTGAATAAAATTCAGGCTTGAATGCGGATAACTGCTGACGCGTATCTGCTAAGTTTTTTATCCCTTCCGGTGAATTGGGAGGGAAAAACTCAAAACTATAAGAAACTTTTTTAGCCATTATTAATAACGATAGTGCTCAGGTTTGTAAGGGCCTTCTTCTTTAACGCCAATATACTTAGCTTGCGCTTCTGACAAGCTTGTAAGTTGTGCATTTAATTTTTTCAATTGCAAGCGGGCTACCTTCTCGTCCAAGTGTTTTGGTAAAGTATAAACACCCACAGGATATTTTTCAGCGTGAGCAAATAATTCAATTTGAGCAATTGTTTGATTTGCGAAAGATGAGCTCATGACATAACTTGGATGACCTGTACCACAACCTAAATTCACAAGCCTACCTTTTGCAAGCAAGATGATACGTTTGCCATCTTTGAAAATGACGTGATCTACTTGCGGTTTAATTTCTTCCCATTTGCAATCACTTAATGATGCAACATCAATCTCATTATCGAAATGACCAATATTACAAACGATGGCTTGATCTTTCATGCGCGACATATGGTCATGCGTAATCACATGATAATTGCCTGTCGCCGTCACAAAAATATCTGCATGCTCAGCTGCATAATCCATAGTCACCACACGATATCCTTCCATCGCAGCTTGAAGAGCACAAATAGGATCAATTTCAGTCACCCACACTTGGGCTGATAAAGCACGAAGTGCTTGCGCTGAACCCTTACCTACATCGCCGTACCCAGCTACAACTGCTACTTTACCTGCGATCATGACATCAGTTGCGCGCTTAATAGCATCTACTAAAGATTCACGACAACCATAAAGATTATCAAATTTAGATTTGGTCACTGAATCATTAACATTAATAGCAGGGAAAGCTAATTTACCTTCTTTATGCATTTGATATAAACGATGAACACCTGTAGTGGTTTCTTCGGTCACGCCTTTAATGTGCTTAAGTCTCAAAGAATACCAATGAGGATCTGTCGCTAATTTTTGTTTAATTGAATTAAAAAGAGAAATCTCTTCTTCGCTTGAAGGTTTCGAAATCACTGAAGCATCTTTTTCTGCACGCGTACCTAAATGAAGAAGTAAAGTTGCATCACCGCCATCATCTAAAATCATATTGGTATAGCCACCATCACTCCATTCAAAAATACGGTGTGTATATTCCCAATATTGATCAAGCGTTTCACCTTTAAAAGCGAAAACAGGGGTGCCGCTCTTAGCAATTGCAGCAGCAGCATGGTCTTGGGTTGAATAGATATTGCAAGACGCCCATCTCACTTCAGCGCCTAAATCTTTAAGTGTTTCGATCAGTACGGCTGTTTGAATCGTCATATGCAATGATCCACTGATGCGGGCACCCTTTAATGGTTTTTCTTTTGCGTATTCTTCGCGAATAGCCATAAGTCCTGGCATCTCAGTTTCTGCAATAGCGATTTCTTTTCGACCGAAATCAGCCTGATTAATATCGGCAACGAGATAGTCTTGTGTATTTAAATTTTGGTTAGTCACTGTATTCATTTTAAATTCCTTTTGAATGCTAAGTGACCAGCTGGGATGTTTCGGTATCCACCAACACCCCGTGACTGGCACGGTTATAAATTGGTGAACGCCGTTTACAAGTAAACTTGTAATCTGAGCCTGGGATCTTATGAAAAAATCTCGCAGCGTTCCTCAGAAGAGTTGCATTATAGATTAAAAGTATTTAGGACTCAAATACTTACTAAAGTTCAAATATTTAATTTGCGGATTTAAGGGCTTGAGCTTTATCTGCTGTTTCCCATGAAAACTCTGGTTCATCACGACCAAAATGGCCATAAGCCGCGGTTTTCTTATAAATGGGGCGCAATAAATCAAGCATTTTTACAATACCCTTAGGTCTTAAATCAAAATGCTCGAGGACCAATGCGGTCAATTGATCATCTGTAATCTTGCCTGTGCCATAAGTTTCAACCATCACTGAAGTGGGTCTTGCCACGCCAATCGCATATGAAATTTGCACTAAACAACGAGAGGCTAATCCTGCAGCCACAATATTTTTAGCAACATAGCGCGCAGCATAGGCTGCTGAGCGATCGACTTTACTAGGATCTTTTCCCGAGAAAGCACCGCCACCATGCGGCGCAGAACCGCCGTAAGTATCTACAATAATTTTACGTCCGGTAAGTCCGCAATCGCCTTGAGGTCCTCCAATCACGAATCGACCCGTAGGATTTACAAGATATTTGATGTCACCTTTAATAAGCTCTTTAGGCAGAATAGGTTTAATAATTTCCTCAATCACTGATTCGCGAATGGTCTCCAGTGAGACTTCTGGATCGTGTTGCGTTGAGAGGACCACGGTATCAATTGAATGTGGTTTGTGATCTTTATACTTTAAAGTGACTTGAGCTTTAGCATCAGGACGAAGCCAAGGAAGCCTGCCATCTTTTCTTAAGTAGGACTGTCTTTCCATCAATCGATGGGATAACCAAATGGGCATAGGCATTAACTGTGCTGTTTCATCACAAGCATAACCAAACATAAGTCCTTGATCACCAGCGCCTTGATCTAAAGGATCATCTAAGGCGCCATCCACACCTTGTGCAATATCCGGTGACTGCTTGTCGTAAGCAACGAGAACTGCGCAACCTTTATAATCAATGCCGTAATCCGTATTGTCATATCCAATATAGCGAATCGTATCGCGCGCTACTTTAATGTAATCCACATTCGCGGTGGTCGTAATCTCGCCTGCCAAAACCACAAGCCCAGTATTTGTTAAAGTCTCAGCTGCAACACGCGCCGAAGGATCTTGTTCTAAAATAGCATCAAGAATCGCATCGGATATCTGATCAGCTACTTTGTCTGGATGACCTTCAGAGACTGATTCTGAGGTAAATAAATACTCACTCATAGTTTTTTCCAAGTTTTAAATTACGTAAAGCGTTTAGAATAGCAAAATATCGCGATTAAATACAATTATGCTATCAAGACTACTCTTATCTTTCATTGCTATATTCTTTCAATTACCCCTCTTTCTATTGCATGCACTAGGTGGGTTATTTGGAAGGGTCGCTTATAAATTTGATCGTCGATTTAAAGAACGTATCGATACAAATTTAAAACGTGCTTTTGCTTCATTAGATAGAAATGATTTAAAAAAACTCACATCGTCAGCAATTCGCGAAATCGGAAAGTGCCTGATGGAAGCACCTGCAATTTGGTTTAATGCACCTCAAAAGAATTTTCGTTGGGTCAAAAAATGTTATGGGTGGGAGCATGTTGAAACTGCGCTTAAAAAGAAAAAAGGTATTATTTTTTTAACCCCTCATCTGGGCTGTTTTGAAATTACCGCTCAATACTATGCGCACTTTCATCCCATCACTGTTCTTTTTAAACGTCCAAAACAAAAATGGTTAGCCAATATTGTTTTATCTGGCAGACGTCACTCACAGATTCATCTTGCTGAAGCTAACATCCAAGGCGTTAAGCAACTCATGCAGGCATTAAAAAAAGGGGAAGCTATTGGTGTATTGCCCGACCAGGTGCCCAATGAAGGCCAGGGTGAGTGGACTCAATTTTTTAATACCCCTGCCTACACGATGACCCTTGTTTCTAAGCTTGCAGAATTATCAAAAGCCACTGTGCTTATTGGATTTGGTCATAGACTTTCAAAAGGGCAAGGTTATGAAGTCTATATTGAACCCTTGGGATCTGATCATTCACCCCAAGGTATTAACGATCAACTTGAATTGCTCATTCGAAAATATCCAACTCAGTATCTTTGGAATTATCAGCGGTTTAAAAAACCAAACAAATAAGAGACAATCATTTTATGAAACTTCATTTTACAAAGATGCATGGGATTGGTAATGACTTTATAGTGCTCGATCATACAAAGTCTCCTTTCCAATTAACTCAAGAGATCATTCAATCTTTATCTCATCGACAACTCGGGATTGGATTTGATCAGCTCTTAGTTGTTGAGAACACAACACTCAAAGATGTTGATTTCAAATATCGTATTTTTAATCAAGATGGTGGTGAAGTAGAACAATGCGGCAATGGTGCGCGTTGTTTTTATCGATTTGTAAAAGATAAACATTTAACTACAAAAGAATCGATTCGTGTTGAAACAAAATCTGGCGTCATTACATTGACTGAAGACCACAAACATATGATTGAAGTAAATATGGGTGAACCTATTTTTAATCCTAAACTGATTCCATTTATTTCAGATACAGAAAAAAATGAATACTCTATTTCTATAGATTTGCCAAATCAGAAAGAAATGATAAATGTGGCTGTATTATCCATGGGGAATCCCCACGCAGTGATGACAGTTGAAGACATCGATAAAGCTCCTGTCGAAACATTAGGTGCTTATTTGGAATCACACCCGCTTTTCCCAAAACATGTGAATGTTGGATTTATGACAATTGTAACGCCCCATCATGTTCGTCTGCGTGTTTTTGAAAGAGGTGTGGGTGAAACACTTGCTTGCGGCACTGGAGCTTGCGCTGCAGTTGTATCCGGGATCAAGCGTGATCTTCTGATCTCCCCTGTCAAAGTTGATATGCCGGGCGGATCATTATCTATTGACTGGAAGGGTGATAAAAATTCCGTGATGATGAAAGGTCCAGCCGTAACTCTTTTTGAGGGAGATATTGAAATCACATAAGCCTTATGGAACATAATCACTTCCAAAAAAGTTATATTGATTACCTCACCTTTGAAAAAGGGCTTAGCCATAACTCTATTAAAAGTTATACGCACGATCTGGCTCAACTTGTTACACTCATCGAGCATGACCGTTTTGAGTCGATCACCATTCAAGACATCAGGCGTGCAAGCGCTAAACTTAATAGCCAAGGACTCCACGGCAAATCTATCGCCCGTATGTTATCTGCATGGCGAGGTTTTTTTGACTACCTCATTGAGCGTCATCAATTTAAAGAAAATCCTGTTAAAGATGTTCATGCGCCTAAAAGTGCCAAGACCTTGCCACAAACTTTATCGATCGAGCAAATGGTCAAACTCATCTCGATTGATGACACAACGTTATTAGGTTTACGAGATAAAGCTTTCTTAGAATTATTTTATTCATCTGGATTGCGTTTAAGTGAAGTGGTGAACGTTAATATTAATGATCTTGATCTTCAAGAAGGCGTGATCACTGTGACGGGTAAAGGTAATAAAACGCGCATCGTTCCGATAGGTCAAAAAGCGATTCATGCAATGCAGTCATGGATTGAAAAACGCACAACGATTAAGATAGATGAAAAATTTGCTGATGCACTATTTATTACTGAGCGTGGTAAACGCATGACAGCTCGTGCTATTCAGTACCGCATTCAAATGTGGGCTATCAAACAGGGTATTGATAGTACCGTACATCCCCATTTATTAAGGCATAGTTTTGCCTCACATGTTTTACAATCAAGCCAAGACTTAAGAGCCGTTCAAGAAATGTTAGGTCATGCGAATATTAGTACGACTCAGGTGTATACACATCTAGACTTTCAGCATCTTGCAAATATTTACGATAAAGCACATCCAAGAGCTAAAAAGAAATCATGATTTATTTAATTTCTTTAAGCACTATTGACGCACTTCAATTCTTTAAACTATAGTGAAGGTATGGAAGCACAACTCATCGCTCTAGAAAAAAAAATTAAGCAGCTCATCAGCTTAATTGAATCTGCTCAAGAAAAAAATAAGGGGCTCGAAACAAGACTAGCCTCCTCTGAAGCTTCACTCACAAAACTTCAATCCAACATGAAAGAAGCAAGTCTTCGTCTTGAAAAAATGATGAGGCAATTGCCTGAGGAAAATCGATGAGCTCAAAAAATGTAACGGTCACTATCATGGCTCGTGAATTTATCATCGCCTGTCCAGAAGGTCAGGAAAAAAGTTTATTAGATTCAGTGCAATACCTAAATCAAAAAATTGACCTCATTCAATCTCAAGGGTCAATTGTAGGTATCGATCGTATCATCATCATGGCAGCACTCAACATCACCAATGAACTTCTCAATCAAAACTCTTCTGACGGTATAGATATATCTCAATTCCGCCATAAAATCTCATCGATCGAACATCAAATCGATGAAGTGCTTGCACAAAACTAAAGATCTGCCTATTCTTTAATAAACATTCGATGAGCACGTTTGTTTTTTTAAGTGTTGCTTAGGCTAATAATTCCTTGAACTAGTCTATAGCATCGGTTTTAGCTCATCAGGTTGCGGTGTGAGCGATCTAAATTGGGCGCTCTTTTAAGACGCCCTTGGTGATTGCACCTAATGCACCTTAGGCTTTTACCCCTTGAACCTTTGGTTCAGGATGCTGGTCTAGGCAACACTTAAGAAAATCAACATAGCTCTTTTTCGTCCACTTAACTTTTTTTATTTTATAAACTATGCGTTACTGGCTGATGAAATCTGAACCGTCTGATGTTTCAATAGACGATCTAGCAAAACTCCCTAAACAAACAATCGATTGGTATGGCGTTAGAAATTACCAAGCAAGAAACTTTATGCGAGATTTAATGAAGGTAGGCGACCTCGCATTCTTTTATCACTCAAATTGTGATGTGCCCGGTATTGCTGGCATTGTTAAAGTCAGTAAACTTGCCTACCCTGATCGCTTTCAATTTCAAAAAGGTCACAAGTATTTTGATCCAAAATCAACACCTGAAAATCCACGCTGGCTTAATGTGGATGTAACACTCGTTAAAAAAACAGATTTATTAAGCCTAAAAGAATTAAGAGAATTTAAAGCGTTGCAAAATATGCGCATTCTCCAAAAAGGTAATCGCTTATCGATTACGCCCGTGACCGAAGATGAGTGGATGTTTATTGAAAAGCATTTGAAATAAAAAAAGCCCAAATATGCTTTGGGCTTTTTTAAGTAAGACTATTTTTTATTTAACGTTATCTAAACTACCCATGGCCTTAGGATAAGTCACGACACCCCATGGGATTTCTTTGTTAGGAATGTGTTTAGTTACCTCTAATTTTTCTGTATCAATCACGAGTACTTCATCTGATTTTCCACAAGCAAGCAAGATGTCTTTGTCATCTGGTGAAAAAGTAAAGTGCCAACAACGTCGGCCTGTTGGAATATCTTTAATCTTTTCAAAATTACTAGTGTCATAGACTTCTAATGTTTTTGCTTTTGAAGTTGCAACAAATAATCGTTTACCTTCTCGATCAAAACTCACACCATAAGGTGACTCACCTGTAGCAATCGTTTTAAGGTGTTTAAATTGACTATCTAGAACAATAAAACTATTTCCCATCTCCAAAGTGGACACGTAATACTTTCCATTAGGTGCTACCTTGATACCACGTGGACGATCTCCATATTTTTTGGTTGAAATAGTTTTTAATAATTTACCAT
>JBEGSH010000008.1:0-17746 GCA_041180025.1 Pseudomonadota bacterium
AAATTCTTTAAATTAAGCTCATTTTTATAAGCTTGATTCAATTCAGTTTTAAAGCTTGTGAGCTTAATTGATGATTTAATTTTAGTAATTGCAGCGTTAGTGATACTTGCTGTTAGATTTAAATCTCCAGTGCCCGCATTAATTTTAATAGGATAATTTACCCAGGGTGTGTAGGCTGCAAGATTAATATTGCCGGCTTTAATTTTAACTTCGGAGTCCCACGAATCTATATCTTCAATTTTTTTTGCATAAATATTCCCGTTAATATAAATAAATTGATTGTCGCTATTGCTGATTCTAAAATTAAGGTCAAATTTATGTTTGCCAATGAGCTCGATAATAAAAGGTGTTTTATAACTAAAATTTAAATCCTTTAATGTGAGTGTAGGTGCCTGTCTATATTCGTCATGCCAATCAATCTCACCTTGCTTAATGACCACCTTTTTTTGATTGAGAAGCCAATTAGTTAATTTATTATTAGCGGGACCATCGATAAGTATGCCGCCAATGAAAATTTTATTATTAACGTCTCTCTTAATAAGAAGTTTAGGTGTTTGCAACCTGATTTCTGAAAGCGTTGGTTTTAAATAAAATGGACTTAACCACGAGAAGTCAGCACTAATTTCTTTGAGTGTAAGGGTTGTGTTATTTTGATTGTCATAAAATAAAACTTCGTTTAAAGCAATTTCTGGATTAATAAAATCCCATCGACCTTCAAGCGAATTTATTTTAATCGTTTGCCCAGTTGATTGAGATGCAAGGGCTTCAATTTTTGATTTGTAGTTATTTAAATTGGGTTTGATATAGAACTGAAATGCAAGACTGAAGATAACGATAAAAAGTGCATAGGTAAAGACAAATGCAATACCAATTTTTTTAACGTAAGGAAGTAATTTTTGCTTCATGGGTCTTTCTTAAACTTAAACCGCTTACGTTATTTTACTTTAAATTATTGAATTGTTTGTTTTAGTTGCTCAAGAATAGATGGGTTATCTAGGGTTGAAATGTCAGATGTAATTTCTTCGCCTTTAGCAAGAGAGCGTAAAAGTCTACGCATAATTTTGCCTGAACGTGTCTTGGGTAAATTATCCCCAAATCTAATATCGTCAGGTTTGGCAATAGGACCTATTTCTTTACCAACCCAATCTCTTAGTTGACTTACTATTGCTTTAGCTTCGTCACCTTCTGGCCTTTTGCCTTTAAGGACTACGTAAGCTACGATAGACTCACCTTTAATTTCGTGCGGTTTTCCCACAACTGCGGCTTCAGCCACAAGCGGATTTGAAACCAATGAAGATTCAATTTCCATGGTGCCAAGTCTGTGACCTGAAACACTTAATACATCGTCAATACGACCCATGATAGTAAAGTAGCCAGTCGTTTTGTCTCTAATAGCCCCGTCACCCGCTAAATATACTTTTCCGCCAAGTTCTTCTGGGTAGTAGCTTTTTTTATATCGCTCAGGATCGCCCCAAATGGTTCGAATCATTGAAGGCCAAGGTTTTTTAATCACCAATAGTCCGCCTGTACCCCATGGCACTTCATGTCCTGCTTCATCTACAATAGCTGCATCAATTCCTGGGAAAGGAAGGGTGCAAGAGCCAGGCACTAAAGGTGTGGCGCCAGGCAATGGTGTTATGACATGGCCCCCTGTCTCTGTTTGCCAAAATGTATCGACAATTGGACATTGATGATGGCCAATTCTTTCGTAATACCACATCCATGCTTCAGGATTGATAGGCTCACCTACAGAACCTAGAAGACGAAGACTAGATAAATCATAAGTATCAGGATTGGATTCTTTGTTTGATTCTGAAGCTTTAATAAGAGATCTAATCGCGGTGGGTGCAGTATAAAAAATGCTGACATGATGTTTTTCTATCATCTGCCAGAAGCGGCCTGCATGAGGAAAAGTTGGGATGCCTTCGTAAATAAGTTGAGTAGCTCCCATAGCAAGCGGCCCATAAGCAACGTAAGTATGTCCTGTAATCCATCCCACATCAGCTGTGCACCAGTAGACATCATCTCCTTTAATATCAAAGGTCCATCGCATGGTGTTCATGGCATGAAGAAGATAGCCCGCAGAAGAATGTTGAACACCCTTAGGCGTGCCAGTTGAACCCGAGGTATAAAGTAAAAAAAGAGGATGTTCAGCATTCACATATATTGGATCACAATCTGTAGATTGATTCTTAACAAGGTCGTGCCACCACACTTCTTTTGTTTTTAATTCGATTGGATCTTTTGATTTTTTAAGTACCACAGTACCAATGACTGACTCACAACTGCCTAAAATAAATGCTTCATCTACTGCAGCTTTGAGAGGAAGTATTTTTCCGCCTCGAAATTGAATATCAGCTGTGATGACAAGCTTAGCTTGCGCATCTTTGATACGCTCTTGAATACTTTTTGCTGAAAAACCTCCAAATACAACGGAGTGTGTTAATCCAATTCTGGCACAAGCAAGCATAGCAACAACTGCTTCAATGCCCATGGGTAGGTAAATAACAACCCTATCTCCCAGATCTAGATTGAATGTTTTAAGGCCATTTGCAAATTGACATACTTTTTCATAAAGTTCTTTGTAAGTGACATTAGTGACATCACCATTATCAGCTTCAAAAATAATCGCAATTTTATTTGGTTGAGTGCTTAAATGCTTATCAAGGCAGTTATACGAAACATTTAACTCTCCATCTTCAAACCATTTGTAAAAAGGAGCATTCGAATCATTGAGTGTTTTAGTGAAAGGTTTTTTCCAAACAATCAATTCACGTGCTAAATTAGCCCAGAATTCCTCATAATTATTATTTGCAGCGGCGCATAATTTTTCATAAGCCACCATACCAGAAACATTGGCACCATCAACGAATGATTGATCTGGATGAAATGTTCTATGTTCATTTAAGACTGACTCGATACCCATACGTTTTAACTTAAATCCAACTTAAAAAAGTAAATCTATTATTAGTAGTAATTTATTTTATGTAAAGCAAAAAAACGCACTTCAATTATTTTCATTATTTAACGCTTGTGATCAAGGCTTTATGTATGGTAAAAGTCTTGCATCGTAATGATTAAAACCGAGACATCATGAATTTAAGACTTAGATTAAATCTTTTGATTACGGTACTTTTGCTGATCTTTTTTATTTCAATGGGTTACACCATCATGAAAGGGTCGAAAGAGTCCATTCAAGAGGGCGTAGAGTCCGCCAATAGAGTAACAATGCAATTATTAGATACGGTCATCATAAGCTCTGCCCAAAATCCAGAATGGGGTTATACCCACGAGGTTTTAAAGAAGTTTTTGGAAGAATTAGGCCATGTAAGAAGTAGTGATATTTACTTATATTCACTGCAAGGCGATCTTCTATATCAATCACCACCTTCTAAGTATCGTGCAGATGATTTACCACCACCTAAATGGTTTTCAAATTCTTTGGCACCCAAAGCGCACATTGATTCAAGAACAATAAGATTTGGAAAGTTGATTATAAAAACAAATCCCATTGGTGCCATAAAAGAATCTTGGTCTAAGATGCGTTACTTTTTTTGGATCACTCTTACATTTTTTATTTTGTTAAATATACTAGTTTATTGGATGCTTGGATTTTGGTTGAGACCTCTTGCGCCCATGGTAAATGCTATAAATAAAATGGGCGAAGGCGATTTTGAAGTAAGACTGCCAAATTTTAATTTACCTGAATTTGCAGCAATAGCTGCAAACTTTAATCGCATGGGCGATTCTCTCCAGTCTAAAATTCGCGAAAATCAAAGATTAGCATTGATTGCTCAGCAAACCGCAGACGCTATTCTTATTCATGATCTTAAATCTAAAATATCTTTCTGGAATGCTTCAGCTGAAAAAATATTTGGATATTCATCAAAAGAAATATTGGGAAAATCAGCTTATATACTTACATCTAAAGTGTATGAAAATGAATTAAGAAAAAACTTTCAATTGGTTCATAAAGGAAAAAATATTCATAATATAGAATCTCAAAGAGTTAAGAAAAATGGTGGAGTGGTAAATGTTGCCATATCATTTTCACCTCTTATTGATCCCATCACCAATAAAATTATTGGCGATATCTGTAGCATGAGAGATATAAGTGAAAAGAAAATTGCAGAAGAATCAAAATTAAAACTTGAAGAAAATAGAAAATTTACTCAATTAATTCAAAGTCATATTGAAGATGAAAGAAGAAGTTTGGCAAGAGAGCTTCATGATGAGTTAGGGCAGTATGTATCTGCTATTAAAATATTTGCATCTAACATATCAAATAAAGCTAAAAAAATATCACCTGAAATAGAGAAAAACGCAGATTCTGTGATCTCTGCAGCTAATCAAATATATGATGGCATGCATAGCATTATTAAACAATTAAGACCAAGTGCACTTGATAATTTAGGTTTAGCTGAAACTCTAAAGGACACGATAAATACCTGGCAAAAACAATATCAAGATTTGAAAATTCATTTGTCAATTAAAGGAGATCTTAATGGCTTAAATGAAACTTTAAATATAAATATTTATCGAATTATTCAAGAAGCAATGAATAATGTATTAAAGCATTCAAAGGCTAAAACAATCGAAATTAATTTGGCATTAAATAAAAAGGGGCTTTTAGAATTAAATTTTAGAGATGATGGTCAAGGTATGGATCTTAAAAAAGTAGATCAAACAAAAAATTTTGGTATTTTAGGTATGCAAGAGCGCATTCAGTCTTTGAATGGTTCATTTGAATTAATTTCTAAAAAGAATCAAGGCACACAGATTTTAATTTCTGTGCCCACTTAAAAAGGATTATAAGTTGAGTCAAATTAAGATATTACTTGTCGACGATCATGCTGTAGTTCGCATGGGCTTTAAAATGCTCATTGAAGCTGAAGCAGATATTAAAGTTATAGGTGAGGCTGAAAGCGGCGAAGTTGCCGTTAAACTATTTCAAGAATTAAAACCTGACATTATCATCATGGATATTACAATGCCAGGGATAGGCGGACTTGAAGCTATCGACCGCATTATGGCGAAAGATAAAAATACCAAAATTCTTGTTTTATCTGCTCATGAAGATTCAGTGCATCCTAAGCGCGTCTTAAATGCGGGCGCGATGGGTTATTTAACAAAGAGAAGTGCAGCAGAAGAATTGATTAAAGCAATTAAATCCATTCACCAAGGAAAGCGTTATTTAGAGCCTAATATTGCTCAACAAATGGCTATTACACAATTATCGGGTGAAACAAATCCTGTTGAGATTCTCTCCGATCGAGAGTTTGAAGTCTTTATGGCATTAGCCAAAGGTAAAAGTACAAACGAAATTGCGGATACTTTATGTTTAAGTCCTAGAACTGTAGGCACTCATTTATATAATATTAAGCAAAAATTGAATGCAAATAATTCAGCAGAGATCGCTTTGATTGCTATTCGCTGTGGCTTAATTGATCCTTGATTTTAAGCTAATGTTTGAAGCAATGGCACCGCTTACAATAATGAGGGTTGCCCCTATCAAGTCTTCTATTCTCATTGTTTCGTTAAAATAAAGAAGACTGATAACACCAGAAAAAACAATTGTCAGATAAGACAGCGCACCAATCACAAGAGTATTTCCAAGCCTGTATGCTCGTGTCATTGCAATTTGAGCAATAGTGGCTGATAAGCCAAGTGGAATTAATATCCACATATCATCCCATACCAACTTTTGACAATCGTTAAAGCTTATCCATAATCCCGAACCAACTGTAGATACGAGCGTGAAATAAAACACAGTTCGCCAATCGGGTTCATTAAGTCTACTAAGCTGAATGACATGAATGTAAGCTAATGCTGCACCAATACCTGATATCAAGCCTACTAAACCCGCAAACCAACTTTGCCATTCTCCGTGTGGATCAAGAATTAACAAAGCACCAATAAAACCAATGATGGTACACATCAAAATGGATTTTTTTATTTTTTGGTGTGAGATAAAAGGCAAGAAGAAGCCAAGAAATATAGGTGATGTATAGTTGAGCGTCATCGCAGAGCCTAAATTAAGATGTGCAATGGCATAAAAGAAAAAAGCCAAAGATAAAAATCCTACAACGCCACGATCAATTTGTTTTCTTAGATAAGGTGTTTTTAATTCTTTTTGGCTGATAACGATGTAAATAAAAAGAAATAATAGGCTTATGAATGATCGATAGAATACAAGCTCAACGCTTGAAAAACGGGTAGCACCAATCTTTACAAATGACCCCATGAGCGAAAAAAAGAAGGTCGCTACGATCATCCATAGCATACCTTTTTTTTGGTTTGTCATAGATAGGCAGACATTTCTGTTTGATACCACTGATGAAAATGTTTTAATCCATCTTCTAACGGTTCGTGATATGGACCCATATCTTCTTGTTTGTTTTTAAAGAGCAGGCGTCTTCCTTCGTGCATCTTTTCACAAATGACTTTATCTTCTAGCGCTGTCTCGTTATAAGCCGCTTGTTGTGCAGCAATATAATCTTGATCAAAAAGAATCGTTTCTTCCGGATAATAAAATTCAATAATATTTCTGCAACGATCTGCCTCATCGGGAATGAGATGAGAAACGACAATCACATTGGGATACCATTCGATCATAAAAAAAGGATATATAGTGAGCCAAATTGCACCAAATGCAGGTTTTGAATCGCCACTTTGCTCATTAATCTTTGATTTCCAAAGATCATAAATGGGAGAGCTTGCTGAATGATTTTTCTCTCTGAAAGGTACTTTTTGAATAGATGAGAATGATTTAAATTCCCAAGTTAAATCGTCACAGTTCACTATATTGTTGAGGCCTGGATGAAAAGCCCAGACATGATAATCTTCAAGATAGACTTCAATAAATGTCTTCCAATTAAAATCGTAATGGTCAATTTTGATGCTATGTAATTTGTAAGATTCGAAATTTAATAATTGATTTAATTGTTTAAACTCCATCGCATCTTTGATATTCAATAAGGTTTGTTTATGTGTTTGTCTGAAGATGAGATCATGGATTTCTTCCACTGGAAATGATTCTAAATTGAGACAAGGCGTTTCTTTAAAATAGGGTGCGCCTTTCAATTCTCCATTAAGGCCATATGTCCAACGGTGAAGAGGGCAAACGATATGTGATGCCGACCCTTTATTTTCAAGCATAAGCGCTTGTCTATGGCGACAAATATTACTTAATACATTGATTTTTCCGTGGTCATTTACAAGAATCGCTGATTGATTAAGCGCATCCAAAACTTGGTAATTACCGTGTTGAGGTGCCATTAACCGATGTCCTAAATATTTTGGATATTTATCGAAAATTGCCTTTTTTTCTATTTCGAAAATATGAGGATCGATATAGCTATGAACAGGTAGCTGACTAAAAATCTTAGCTTGGGAATCAACCGATTTGAGTGTCAACATACGTGATTATTAACTATTGGGAAATGTTTTTTAAAATCTAGGGCAATTTTGCCTTAAATAGGTTTTTTTGCAAACTTAATTTACCTTTTAAGCCCGCTATCTTGCTTAAATCGGCTATTTGAGCTACTCTCAGTGTTTGAATATTTATGTATTTTTTTAGAGGAGTTTTTAGATGAAAAATCCACTTGATTCAATCTTAGGAGCAATCATTTCAGGCTTGGTTCTAACGCTAGTACTTTACGTTTTTCTTAAAAACTTTATTTTGTAGGAGTTTAATAATGGAATTTATACCTGGACTTGCTAGATGGCTGCATATTGTGGCTGGTATTACATGGATTGGTTTACTTTATTACTTTAACTTAGTGCAAATTCCTGCATTAAAAGATGCAACTGCGGATGGCTCAGCAGGCGGCATTACAAAGCATGTCGCACCGCGCGCTTTACTATGGTTTAGATGGGCTGCTGTAGCAACTTGGCTAGCAGGCGCTGCAATTTTACAAGAAAATTTTATTAGTGCATTTACCTTGCAAGCAGGATACGAGGGCATTGGTATTGGTTCTTGGTTAGGTACGATTATGCTATTTAATGTTTGGGTGCTAATTTGGCCAAATCAACAGAAGATTTTAGGTATGGTTCAAGCTTCAGATGATGAAAAAGCTAAAGCACGCAGAGTAGCTTTCTTAGCATCAAGAACTAACTTAATGCTCTCTCTTCCAATGCTTTTCTTTATGGCAAATGGATTGACTCACCGCGCATTAATCGGTCTTTAATTTAATTTAAGCTGAAATAAACGGAGGCTTAAGCCTCCGTTTGTGTTTATAAGTACGGAAAATTGTATGTCAAAAATGATGGATACCTATGCTAGACAACCCGTCACCTTTGAAAAAGGTGAAGGTGTTTGGCTATGGGCTAAAGATGGTAAAAAATATTTAGATGCCCTGTCTGGTGTAGCGGTCAACGGACTGGGGCATAAACATCCTAAGTTAATCAAAGCTATTAATGAGCAAATATCAAGACTCATTCATGTGTCGAATGTATACCACATTGCCGAACAAGAAAGGCTGGCAGAAAAACTAACAGCCATTTCTCATATGGATAATGTCTTTTTCTGCAATTCAGGATGTGAAGCGAATGAAGCAGCAATTAAATTAGCAAGGCTTTTTGGGCATCAAAAAGGCATTGATACCCCAGAAATTATTGTCATGGAAAAAGCTTTCCATGGACGCACAATGGCAACGTTATCTGCTACTGGCAATCGAAAAACACAGGCTGGCTTTGAGCCACTTGTAGGTGGGTTTATTCGAGTAGCTTTCGATGACCTAGAGGCTATTCAGCAAATTGCGTCAAGAAAGAATAATGTAGTTGCGATTCTTGTAGAGCCTATTCAAGGCGAGGGTGGTATCAATATTCCAAGCAATATTCAAAATTACCTCAAAGGGTTAAGAGCAGTTTGTGATGAGCATGATTGGCTTTTAATGTTAGATGAGGTTCAGTCAGGTATTGGTAGAACAGGCAAATGGTTTGCGCATCAACATACCTCTGTTCAGCCTGATGTCATGACGCTCGCCAAAGGTTTAGGTTCAGGTGTCCCAATTGGTGCCTGTTTAGCTAAAGGCAAAGCAAGCAAAGTATTTACGCCGGGTAAGCATGGATCAACATTTGGCGGCAATCCATTGGCGACCGCAGCAGGTTACGCAACATTAACTATTATTGAAGAAGATAAGCTTTGTAGTCATGCGTCAAAAATGGGCGCATTAATTAATGAAGAATTTACAAAGCACTTAAAAGATTGCCCTCAAGTAAAAGTGATCCGTAACTTGGGACTGATGATAGGTATTGAACTTGATCATCCATGCGGAGATTTAACTAAATTAGCTTTAAATGAAGGGCTTCTTATTAATGTGACAGCAGAGAAAGTGATTCGACTTTTACCACCTCTTGTTATTAATGATTTGGAAGCAAAAGAGTTAGCCGAAAGATTATCTCAAGTGATTAAAAATTTTTTAGCAAAGTAACGTTTTAAATAGAATTGATTTTATGAAAACAAAACATTTTTTAAGATTTAACGATCTCAAGCGAGATGAGTTTGAATATATTTTCTCGAGAGCAAGTTGGATTAAAAAACAATTTAAAGAATACAAACAGTATTGGCCTCTTGTCGACAGAACTCTAGTGATGATTTTTGAAAAAGCAAGCACTCGAACAAGATTATCTTTTGAGGCAGGCATTCAGCAGCTTGGCGGCTCAGCAATTTATTTAAATACGAGAGATTCTCAGCTCGGAAGAGGAGAGCCTGTAGAAGATGCGGGACAAGTAATTTCAAGAATGTGTGACCTTGTAATGATTCGAACATTTGAGCAGGATATCATTGATCGATTTGCACAAAATTCAAGAGTGCCTGTGATTAATGGATTAACTAACGAATATCATCCATGCCAAATTCTAGCTGATATTTTTACCTACATCGAACATAAAGGTGCTATCCAAGGCAAAACAATTGCTTGGATTGGCGATTCGAATAACGTATGCAATACGTGGTTACAAGCTGCTGAAGTTTTAGATTTCAATGTGCATGTTTCAACACCTAAAGGTTATGAAGTTGAAGTCGAGCGAGCAGGCTTGTATGGCGATAAACATTTTGAAGAATTTGAAGATCCTATGGATGCTGCAAAAGATGCCGATATCGTCACAACTGACGTATGGACTAGCATGGGATTTGAATCTGAAAACGAAGAGCGTTTGAAAGACTTTGCAGACTGGCAAGTAGATCAAGAAATGATGTCAGTGGCATCCTCAGAAGCTTTGTTTATGCACTGCCTTCCTGCTCATCGAGGCGAAGAGGTGACCGCAGAAGTCATTGATGGCCCTCAAAGCGCAGTATGGGATGAAGCTGAGAATCGTCTTCATGTTCAGAAAGCATTGATGGAGTACCTATTATTAGGAAAAATGAAAAATGAGTGATATTAAAAAAGTTGTTTTAGCTTACTCGGGCGGATTAGACACGTCTGTTATTTTGAAGTGGCTTCAAGAAACCTACCAATGCGAAGTCGTTACTTTTACAGCTGACTTAGGTCAAGGCGATGAATTAGAGCCTGCAAGAGAAAAAGCTAAAGCAGCAGGCGTTAAAGAAATCTTTATTGAAGATTTAAAAGAAGAATTTGTTCGAGATTTTGTATTTCCTATGTTTAGAGCGAATACAATTTATGAGGGCGAATACCTACTCGGCACTTCAATTGCGAGACCGCTTATCGCTAAACGCTTAATAGAGCTAGCTAGAAAAACTAATGCTAATGCTATTTCTCATGGCGCGACAGGTAAAGGTAATGATCAAGTTCGTTTTGAATTAGGCGCGTATGCGCTTAATCCTGACATTAAAATTATTGCACCATGGCGCGAATGGGATTTACTGAGTCGAGAAAAATTACTTCAGTATGCTGAAAAAAATAACATTCCGGTTGAAATGAAACATAAAAAAGGCGGTAGTCCATATAGCATGGATGCTAACTTATTACATATTTCTTATGAGGGGCGTCACTTAGAAAATCCAGGTGCGGAACCCGAAGAAGATATGTGGCGCTGGACTGTTAGCCCTGAAAAAGCTCCAAATGAATCTGAAACTATCGAGATTAAATTCGAAAAAGGTGATCCAATAAGTCTTAATGGCAAAGCTATGAAAGCGCATGAATTATTGGCTGCGCTAAATCAATTGGGTGGAAAGCATGGCATAGGACGATTAGATCTTGTAGAGAATCGATATGTCGGTATGAAATCTCGAGGTTGCTATGAAACTCCCGGCGGTACTATTTTATTAAAAGCTCATCGAGCGATTGAGTCTATTACTTTAGATCGTGAAGTAGCTCATCTTAAAGATGACTTGATGCCAAGATTTGCTTCTCTAATTTATAACGGTTATTGGTGGAGTCCAGAGAGGCTTGCATTGCAAACTTTGATTGATCACACGCAAATAAACGTGAATGGCTGGGTTAAATTGAAACTCTATAAAGGTAACGTCACCATAATTGGAAGAGACAGTGAAACAGATTCACTTTTCGATACTTCGATTGCAACATTTGAAGATGATCAAGGCGCGTATGATCAAAAAGATGCAGCAGGTTTTATTAAACTCAATGCTTTAAGAATGAGAATCGCAGCAAAAATTAAAAAATAAGGTGAATTAAATGGCTCAATTTGACAATGTAAGTGTAAAGAAAAAAGCAAATATTTATTTCGATGGTAAATGTGTAAGCCATACTATTCTTCTTCCAAACGGAACAAGAAGTACGATTGGTGTCATTTTTCCAAGTTCATTAACCTTCAATACGCAAGCAGCTGAAGTTATGGAAATTCTAGCTGGACACTGTCGGGTGAAATTGCAAGGCGCTTCTGATTGGACGGAATATAAAGAAGATCAAAAATTTTCTGTGCCTGCAAATTCATCTTTTGAAATTGAGACAACAGATACGCTTCACTACGTTTGTCATTTTGAATAAGTAATTTTATTAAGCAAGGAGATTTTATATGCCATCTTTTGATATTTCATCCGAAGTAAATATGGCTAATTTAAACAATTCTATTGATGTCGCATCTCGAATGATTATCAATCGATACGACTTTAAAGGTACGAGTGCGAAAGTTGAATTTTCAGAAAAAGAATTAACTATTACACTTTATGGTGATTCTGATTTTCAATTAGGTCAAATCAAGGATATTTTATTGCCTGCTATGGAAAAGAAAGAAGCTGATAGCTCCAAAAGACTTGATCCTCAAGATATTCAAACTGTATCTGGAAATAAAGTAAAACAGGTTTTGAAATTAAAATCAGGCATTGATAGCGAACTTGCAAAAAAAATTGTTAAATTACTTAAAGATAGTGGACTTAAAGTTCAGGCAGCTATCCAAGGTGAAAGTGTTCGTGTGTCAGGCGCTAAAAGAGATAACTTACAAGACGCTATAGCATTCGTTAAAAAAAGTATTACTGATTTTCCATTGGAATTTGGAAACTTTAGAGATTAGTTAAACGCATGCAAGCTAAAACACTCTATGAAAAATTATTTGAGAGCCATATTGTTAGAGAAGATGCTGGCACTTATCTCATATACATTGATCGTCATCTTGTTCATGAAGTCACAAGTCCGCAGGCATTTGAAGGCTTAAGAATTAATCATAGGTCTGTATGGAGAAATAAATCCATTCTTGCAGTTCCTGATCATAATGTTCCTACGACAGATCGATCGCTTGGTATTTCTGATCCTATTTCAAAAATTCAAGTTGAAACGCTTGATGAAAATTGTAAGCATTTTGGATTGACTCAATTTCCTATGAATGACAATCGCCAAGGCATTGTTCATGTTATCGGACCTGAACAAGGAAGTACATTACCAGGCATGACAATTGTATGCGGTGACTCTCATACAAGTACACATGGAGCATTCGGTGCACTTGCAATGGGTATCGGCACTTCTGAAGTTGAACATGTATTAGCTACTCAATGCTTAATCTTAAAAAAATTCAAGACAATGGAAGTGCGTGTAGAAGGAAAATTAAATAAAGGCATTACCGCAAAGGATATTGCTTTAGCCTTGATTGGGAAAATTGGAACAGCAGGTGGCACAGGTTATGCGATTGAATTTACTGGTGAGTCTATTCGTTCTCTTTCTATGGAAGGCAGAATGACACTTTGTAATATGGCGATAGAAGCTGGTGCTAGAGCTGGAATGGTAGCAGTAGACGATGTCACGATGTCTTATGTTGAAAATAGGCCTTTTTCACCTAAAGGTGAAGCTCTTGAAAAAGCAAAAGCTTATTGGAAAACATTACATAGTGATAAAGATGCAAAATTCGATAAAGTAGTCATGCTTAATGGAAGTGAAATCCTTCCACAAGTTACATGGGGAACTTCGCCTGAAATGGTTGTAAGTATAGAAGGTATGACGCCTGATCCCAAAAATGAAAACGACCCTTCAAAAAGAAAAAGTATTGAGGATGCGCTTGCTTATATGGGTCTCGAACCCAATCTTCCAATCAATCAAATTCAAATTGATAAAATTTTTATTGGGTCATGCACTAATTCGCGTATAGAAGATTTGCGAGAAGCTGCCAACGTTCTTAAGGGGAAAAAAATTGCCCAAAATATTAAGTTGGCACTAGCAGTTCCTGGATCAGGTCTTGTAAAACTTCAAGCTGAAAAAGAAGGTTTGGATCAAATCTTTATAGAAGCAGGCTTTGAATGGAGAGAGCCTGGCTGCTCGATGTGTTTGGCAATGAATGCTGATAGATTAAATCCAGGCGAGCGTTGTGCATCAACTTCTAATAGAAATTTTGAGGGCCGACAAGGTCAGGGTGGTAGAACGCACCTTGTAAGTCCATCGATGGCTGCTGCTGCCGGTATTCATGGCCATTTTGTAGATATAAGATCTTTAAATTAATTTATGAATCCATTTATTACTCATACTGGTATTGTCGCCCCTCTTGATCGTGCGAATGTAGATACGGATGCAATTATTCCCAAACAATTTCTGAAGTCGATTAAGAAAACAGGTTTTGGCCCTCATTTATTTGATGAGTGGCGATATCTTGATCACGGCGAGCCAGGCATGGATTTAACTCAAAGGAAAAAAAATCCGGAATTTGTACTAAATCAAACCCCATATGAAAAGGCTTCTATTTTGATTGCGCGAGAGAATTTTGGTTGTGGCTCAAGTCGAGAACATGCACCATGGGCAATCGAAGACTATGGTTTTAGAGCGATTTTAGCGCCTAGTTTTGCTGATATTTTCTTTAGCAATTGTTTTAAAAATGGTTTGTTACCTATCGTATTGCCAAATGAAACAATCGATTTTTTATTTAAATCTATTTATGCAAATAAAGGTTATGTATTAACAATTGATTTAGAAAATCAATTTGTTGTGATGCCTTCAAATGAAAAAATAAGTTTTCAAGTAGATGCATTTAGAAAGCATTGTTTAATCCATGGATTAGATGATATTGGATTAACGATGCAGCATAGCGAGAGTATTAAAGCATTTGAGCAAGATTACTACCAAAAAAATTCATGGTTACTTTAAATTAGAAAGATTTTTTAAATAAAATGAAAATTGCAATATTACCTGGCGATGGCATTGGTCCCGAGATTACAAATCAAGCGGTTGATGTATTAAAAGCTCTTAATGTGGGCGCAGAGTTAGTGGAGGCACCTATTGGCGGAGCTGGCTATGAAAAATTTGGCGACCCACTGCCTGATTCAACACTTGATTTAGCAATTAAATCTGACGCAGTACTTTTGGGTGCTGTAGGGGATTGGAAATATGACACTCTGCCAAGAGATAAAAGACCTGAGCGCGGACTTCTTCGTATCAGAAAAGAACTTAATTTATTCGCTAACTTAAGGCCAGCAATTTTATATCCTGAGCTAGTGGGTGCTTCTACACTTAAAGCCGAGATTGTTTCTAATCTTGATATTATGATTGTACGAGAATTGACAGGTGATATTTATTTTGGCCAGCCACGAGGTATTCATACAAATGAAAAAGGAGAGCGTGAAGGTATCAATACAATGCGCTATTCAGAATCTGAAATTAAACGTATCGCTCATGTAGCATTTCAGATCGCAATGAAACGATCAAAGAAGTTATGTTCAGTTGACAAAGCAAATGTTTTGGAAACCACAGAATTATGGCGTCAAATTATGATCGACCTCTCAAAAGAATATCCTGAAGTTGAGTTGACACATATGTATGTTGATAATGCAGCGATGCAACTTATTAAAAATCCAAAACAATTTGATGTGTTAGTAACTGGAAATATTTTCGGTGACATTTTGTCTGACGAAGCTTCGATGTTAACAGGCTCAATCGGCATGCTTCCGTCTGCATCACTTGATAGTAATAATAAAGGCATGTATGAACCTAGCCATGGTTCAGCGCCTGATATTGCAGGAAAAAATATTGCAAATCCGCTTGCGACCATTTTATCTGTAGCCATGATGTTTAGATATACATTCAGTGACGAAAAAAATGCAAACAAAATTGAGTCAGCAGTTAAGAAAGCATTGAGTCAAGGTTTTCGAACAGCAGATATTTATTCTGACGGGGATAAAAAAGTAAGTTGTAGTGAAATGGGTGAGGCAGTGATTGCAGCTCTTAAATAATTAAAGAATAGGATATTTAATGATTCGAGTGGGCTTTGTAGGTTGGAGAGGTATGGTGGGTTCAGTCCTTATGCAGAGAATGCAAGAGGAAAGTGATTTCAAGGAATTTGACTCAACTTTCTTCTCAACTTCGCAAACAGGAAAAGCAGCGCCATCTTTTTCCGGAAGTCATAGTTCATTAAAGGATGCACATGATGTTAAAGATTTGGCAGCTATGGATATTATTCTTTCGTGCCAAGGTGGCGACTATACATCAGCTATATATCCAAAATTAAGAGATTCGGGATGGGAGGGGCATTGGATAGATGCAGCTTCTACATTAAGAATGGAAAAAGATGCGGTGATTATTTTAGATCCATTGAATGGTGATCTTATTGAATCAGCATTCAAAAAAGGTAATAAAAATTGGATTGGCGGTAACTGCACTGTATCGCTTATGTTATTGGCGCTCGACGGACTTTTTAAGAGAGATCTTGTTGAGTGGGTTTCATCGATGACCTATCAAGCTGCTAGTGGAGCTGGGGCACAAAATATGAGAGAGCTCATTTCGCAAATGGGTACTATTTTTAATCATGCAAAAGACTTAATTGAGGATCCTAAGACGTCTATCTTAGATATTGATCGAAATGTTTCGTCTACGCTTAAATCGCAGGATTTTCCAATAGACAACTTTGGCGTACCTTTAGCAGGCAGTTTAATTCCATGGATTGATAAAGATTTAAATAACGGTCAAAGTAAAGAAGAATGGAAGGGCTCAGCTGAAACTAATAAGATTCTCGGAAGAGAAAATAATCCTGTTGTCATAGAAGGATTATGTGTTCGCATAGGTGCAATGCGGTGCCACAGTCAAGCTTTAACAGTTAAATTAAAAAAGAATATTTTCTTAGAAGAAATTAATGAAACTATAAGCACTGCAAATGCATGGGTTAAATTAATACCGAATGAGCGTGAAATCTCAATGAAAGAATTAAGTCCTGCAGCAGTTTCAGGTAAGCTTTTTATTCCTGTAGGGAGAATTAGAAAGCTTAATATGGGTCCCGAATATATATCAGCTTTTACTGTGGGCGATCAATTGCTCTGGGGAGCGGCAGAACCACTTAGACGTGTTTTAAAAATACTTATTAAATCCATTAAATAAAATTTATGAGCAAACAAATTAAAAAGTTACTTTTATTATTCGTATTCTTATTTCCGCTGATCGGGCAAGCATTGCAGTTAGGCAAAATTGTGGTCACATCTTCACAAGGTCAGCCTTTAAACGCAGAAATTGAAATGATGTTGGCGCCAGGTGAAGATGCATCAAAGCTTCAAACATCGTTAGCTTCAAAAGAGAATTATGAATCGCAAGGTATAGAGCGACTTCCTATTCATAATAATATCTCTGTTGAATTACAAAAAAATGAAAGAGGACTCACAGTTCTAAAATTGAAAAGTACTCAGCCTATCCCAGAACCATTTTTAGATTTACTCATTCAAGTGGACTCTGCTAAAGGAAGAAATTATCGTGAATATACGGTGCTTCTTGATCCGCCAGAAACCCCTATTATTCAACAAGAGAAAATTGTGGCCGTCGACAAGACAGACCCATCTCTAATGAATGACAAAAAGGATACGAAGGAAAGTATTGAAAAAAACAAAGCTGCAATTGAAAAAGAAGTTAAAATCAGTCCTAAATCTTTAGAAAAAAATAAATCATCTGATTTTTCTGCAAAATCAATTACAGTTAAATCTGCAGATACTATTTACAAAATTGCCCGTGAAAATAAAATACCAGGCATTACAACTGAGCAGATGGTGATAGGTATTTTCAATCTTAATGAACTTGCTTTTACAAATAAAAATATTAATGGTTTAGAAGTTGGACAGAAAATTGTTTTGCCGACAAAAGATGATTTTATGAATTTAAGTCATTCTAAGGCGATGGCTGAAATTAAAATTCAATCTTCACAGTGGAATAAATTTAGCTCAAAAACAGCTGAAGCAGTAGCGGCCAGTCCAAAAATAATTTCTCCAAAGTCTGATGCACCAGTCACCTCTGCAACTATTGTTCAGAGTGAATCAATTACACCAGCGCCCCGCATTAAATTGACCGGAGATACATTAAGTATTGATAAGACCAGTAAAGAAGTTGTTCAAAAAGAAATTAATCAAATTAATGACGATAAAACAGCATTAGAGAAA
>JBEGSH010000009.1:0-7698 GCA_041180025.1 Pseudomonadota bacterium
ATCACTTTATTTAATTCACCTTTTTTTCTTAAGGCTAATCTTTGTTCAACCCCAAATCGATGCTGTTCATCAATAATACTTAAGCCTAATTTTTTAAATATCACATGTTCTTGAAAAAGGGCGTGTGTTCCTACTACAATCTGCGCTTCACCCGATTGCGTCATGTCTAAAGAGATTTCTCGATCTTTTTTGGATTGACTGCCTGTTAACCAAGCAACTTTTATATTTAAAGGAGTCAACCATTTATAAAGTTTACGATAATGTTGTTCCGCTAAAATTTCCGTAGGTGCCATAAAAGCCACCTGACTTCCATTCTCGATCACTTGGAGCGCAGCAATGGTTGCCACAACTGTTTTACCACTTCCTACATCACCTTGTAACAATCTTTGCATGGGATAGTTTTTTTGAAGGTCATTTTTAATTTCTTGAATAACTTTTTTTTGCGCATTCGTTAAATCAAATTCAAGATTACTCATAAAAATATTCGTGAGTTTATTAGTGCCTTTGAATGGCGTCGCCGTAAGTGCACGTCTAATTAAATAATTAGATCTTAAAGATAATTGTTGCGCCAAAAACTCATCAAAAATGATTCTTTGATATGACATGCTAGAGAAAGCTTCGTGTTTTGCAACTTCTTTAAAATCTTTCGGGTGATGAATGCTTTTTAAACTTTCATAAAGATTTGGTAAGTGTAATTTTTCATAAACTGACGGCAAAAATAAATCTTTTAAATAATTTTTTAAGTCGAAGTGATAAAACAATTTATCGATTGCATCTTTGACTGTTTTTTGTCCCACGCCTGCAACTAAAGAATAAATCGGCGTAAGCGCTTCTGGCAATTCATCTTCAGCTCTAGTCAATTTACATTGAGGATGAATCATCTCGAATGCGAATAAATTATGACGAGCCTCTCCTAAAATGCGAATGCGATTACCTACTTCAAACATTTTCATTTGACTTGGATAGAAATGTAAAAATCTAAGCTGCAAGCTACCAGATGTATCTTTGACTTGTACGATAAGCATTTTTTTGGGCTTATAGAAAATTTCCGCACGAATAACTTCTGCTTCTATTTGAGAAAGCACTCCCATTTCAATATCACGAATGGGCGTCACAATAGTTTCGTCAATATAACGAATAGGAAGATGCATTGCTAAACTAAATACATCTTCAAGGCCCAATTTTTTGAGCTTATTTAATACTGAAGGTGTAAAAAGCTTAAGCTCGGCTAAAGAAGTCAGATTGAAATACTCTTAAGTAAAAATAATTTAAATAACAACGACGCCATCAGCTTCAATAAGTGCATTTCTCGGAAGTGATGCAACACCTACCGCAGCTCTCGCTGGATAAGGTTTCATAAAATATTCGCCCATGATGTTATTGACTAAAGCAAAATGAGATAAATCAGTTAAATAAATATTAATTTTAACGATGTCGCTTAACTTAGCTCCGGAAGCCTCAACGACTGATTGTAAATTTTTAAATACCTGATGAATTTGCGCTTCAATACCTTCGACTAATTGCATCGATTGAGGATCGAGTGCAATTTGACCTGACAAATAAATAGTATTACCTGTTTTGACTGCCTGAGAATAAGTCCCAATGGCTTCTGGTGCATTTTTAGTTTGAATAATTTCTTTTGTCATTTCTTCAATCTTTCTTTTTTAATAAGTTACTTAAAAGGTTTTCATTTTGACACGACTGATTCTGGAAATATTAGTAATCTTTCTTAAGTTTCTCATGAGGTCTGCTAAGTGAATACGATTATGCACTTGCACAATAAAGTTTACATTTACAAAATGTCCACCATCCGACTCTTCAACGTTCACATTATCAATATTTGAATCTGATTCTGCAATCACGGAAGAAATCTTAGCAAGCATCCCGCGCTCATTTAAAACCATAATTTGTAAATTAACCTTAAATAATCGATCTGGATTTGGATCCCATTCAACATCAAGCCATTTATCAGGATCGAGTTTAAATTTTCTAATGGCTAAACAATCATGGGTATGAACTACAAGACCTTTGTCTTTATTAATAAATCCTAAAATAGGATCACCTGGAATAGGGTGACAGCAATTTGCCAATTGAATTGCCATGCTCTCGGAGCCTTTAATAGTGATCACATCGAGTTGCTTATGTTTACCTTTTTCATGGCTCACGCCGTCCATAAAACTAATAAGTTGGTGCGCTACCATGACATTCATACGCTTACCCAAACCAATCTCTGCCAAAATATCTTCTTTGTTTTTAACGCCATAATCACTGATTAATTTTTTCCAATGAGACTCTTTAATAGAGGATGGACTGATATGAAGTGCTTTAAGAGCTTGGTTAAGCATGCCTTCACCAAGTCTTGAAGATTCTTCTGATTCAATCGATTTTAAATATTGTCGAATATGTGATCTTGCTTTTCCAGTAATCACAAAATTTAACCATGCAGGATTAGGTTTGGCTAACGGTGCTGTAATAATTTCAATATGATCCCCGTTATGAACTTCTGCGCGAAGCGGAACGAGTTCTTGATTGTATTTTGCTGCGACACAACAATTACCCACATCACTATGCACTGCATAAGCAAAATCAACTGCAGTCGAGCCTTTAGGAAGTGCTAAAATTTTTCCTTTAGGCGTAAATACATAAACCTCATCAGGGAAAAGATCGACTTTTAAATGCTCTAAGAATTCGAGCGAATCTGAACTATCTGATTGAATCTCTAAAAGACGTTTTAACCATTGATGTGTTTGTTGTTGAAGCTCAGTGAGATGTGCATCTTTCGTTTTATAAAGCCAATGTGCTGCAACGCCTGCTTCTGCAAGTTTATGCATTTTTTCACTACGAATTTGTACTTCGATGGGTGTTCCAAAGGGTCCAAACAAGCTTGTATGCAATGATTGGTATCCATTAGCTTTTGGAATCGCAATGTAATCTTTAAATTTACCTGGAAGTGGTTTATATAATGCATGCAATGCACCTAATGCTGAGTAAGCATCATTCGCTTCTTTCACGATGATTCTGAAGGCATAGATGTCATTGATCTGCGCAAATGACATGCCCTTTTCACTCATCTTCTTATAAATACTATAAGTATTTTTTTCGCGGCCTGTCACTTCGGCTTCCATTTTCATCTCAACGAGTTTTTGTTGAATTGCGGCTGTAATTTTTTCAACCACTTCACGACGATTTCCCCGAGAAGCTTTCATGGCTTTTTGAATCGCGCGATAGCGCATTGGATATAGATGTTTAAAACTTAAATCTTCAAGTTCTTGATAGATGGTATTTAAGCCCAATCGATTTGCAATAGGTGCATAAATATCATGCGTTTCTTGCGCGATACGTTTTTGTTTTTCAGGTCTCAGAACATCTAAGGTTTGCATATTATGAAGGCGATCCGCAAGCTTGACTAAAATGACACGGACATCATTCGACATCGCCAATAACATTTTTCTAAAATTTTCAGCTTGCGCTTCTGTAGCATCTTGAAATTCAATCTTATCGAGCTTGGATAAACCGTCGACTAATACCGATACTTGTTTACCAAACTTCTTTTCAATTTCTTTGGTTGTAACCGTTGTATCCTCAACGACATCGTGAAGCAGCGCAGCAAGGATTGTTGGGGCGTCAAGATGAAGTCTGGCTAAAGTACATGCCACAGCGACTGGATGCACAATATAAGGCTCACCACTTCGACGAGATTGACCGTGATGTGCTTCTTCGCTAAATCGATAGGCATCCCATATTTTGTGGATGTCTTTCGTTTTTAAGTAGGTCTTGAGAAGGATTGTGAGTTCAGACGCTTCGTTATCGACAGGCAGTAACGGAAGCGGCGGTGTTTTTTGAGCATCCGCTTTATTAAAATGAGCGGTACTAGCCATGGTCTTTACTCTTTTGGGGGCGTTAAGCCCTAATTTTTAGAATTAGTACGTTGCTTTTCTGTTTAAAATATCAAGACCAACTTTACCTGCTGCAATTTCTCTTAATGCTAATACCGTTGGTTTATCTCTTAAACCATGTGTGCTCACTAATGCTTCGGCACCATTGGCTAATTGTCTTGCGCGGTATGCGGCAGCTAATGTAAGTTTAAAGCGATTAGGAATCATCTCTAAACAATCGTCTACTGTAATTCGTGCCATGTTATTTCTCCAAATTTCAAGTCAAGTTTTTAATTAAGTGGCTATGTCGTGTGAGCTGAATATGACACATGAGTCGAGTGGATCGAATAATGGCCATAAGATCGTGGAGCGCTACTTCAAAGTCATCATTGATTGTAACATAATCAAACTCATCTACATGGCTCATCTCTTCTCGTGCAACCGCGAGTCTTTTAGCAATCGTCTCATCACTATCATGTCCGCGGTTATTTAATCTTTCAGCTAATGTTTCAACAGAAGGTGGCAATACAAAAATTGAAACGGCTTCTTTAAATTGCGCTTTGAGTGCTTGAGCACCTTGCCAATCAATTTCTAAAATCACGTCTTTCTTTTGATCAAGAATAGACTGGACTGATTTTTTACTCGTACCATACATACCGCCATGACATTCAGCAGACTCTAAGAATTCACCTTTTTTCTTCAAATCTAAAAAGGTGCTTTCATCAACAAAATGATAGTCCACACCATTCACTTCACCTGGACGTGGTTTACGCGTGGTGTGTGATACAGAAGCCTGAAGATCTTTATCTTTATTTAATAGGGCTTTTACAAGTGTCGTTTTACCCGCACCAGAAGCTGCTGCAATAATAAATAAATGGGCTTGGCTCATATATATTCTTTAATCATGATTATTCAATATTCTGAATTTGTTCGCGCATTTGCTCAATCAAAACTTTTAAATCAACTGATATTTGTGAAGTTTTAGGTGAAATCGATTTTGAACCAAGAGTATTCGCTTCGCGATTAAGTTCTTGCATCATAAAGTCTAGTTTTTTACCGATTGCACCATCTGTTTTAAGTAAGCGCCTTACTTCATCGATATGAGATGTAATACGATTAAGCTCTTCATCAATATCCATCTTTTGTATAAAAATGAGAAACTCTTGCTTTAGTCGGTCATCATCGATTGCGATTAATGCTTCCTTAAATTTATTTTCTATTTTAGTTTGATACTCTTTGATTAAAACAGGCAAGATTTTTTTAGCCTCAACTAAAAGCCCTTCAATATCTTTTAATTTATCCAGTAAAATCTTTTGTAACTTTTCACCTTCGCGTGCTTTAGATGCCTGAATTTCGATCAGCGCTTCTTTAAGATTTTTTTTAAGGTCTTGTTCAAGCAAGTTCATGTTGACCGATTGATCGTGCATGATCTCGCTTGTTTTTAATATATCGAGCGCATTAATCGGCTGTACATGAGAAAAATGTTTTGCAATTTCATCCACCGAACTTGCGAGCTGTTTTAACTTAATCGGATCTACATTTTTAACATCGAGCGCATGCGTTTTAGATTTGAAATAAATCCTGCAATCCACTTTGCCTCTTTTAATTTCCGCGGATATTAGATCGCGAATCATGGGCTCAAAAGACCTTAAGGATTCATCTAGTTTAACTTGGAGCTCTAAATATCGATTATTTAAAGACCGAAATTCAAGGAGCAAAATACCCTGTTCTGTATCTGCTTCTTTAAAAGAAAAACCGGTCATGCTTAAAGCCATAAGGTATCCAATTCAATGTTTAAGGGTCATTTTATCAATCTATAGTTGCATTTGCGACTAAAACCTTTAAATGACAAGATATCAATCAATTAAAGCTAGCTTATAATGACGACTTCTATTGAGGAAGATGATCATGAGATTAAATCAACGCGCTCACAACCAATTAAGACCGGTTGAAATTATTAGGCATTACACAAAACATGCGGAAGGTTCTGTCTTAATTAAATTCGGTGATACACATGTGTTATGCACTGCAAGTATTGATGAAAAAGTACCTTCTTTTTTAAAGGGCCAAAATCAAGGTTGGATTACAGCGGAATATGGGATGCTTCCGAGATCAACAGGATCTAGAATGGATCGTGAAGCTGCGCGTGGAAAACAATCAGGTCGGACTCAAGAAATTCAACGTCTTATTGGACGAAGCTTAAGAGCCATTATTGATTTAAAAAAACTTGGTGAACGTACCATTCAAATTGATTGTGATGTGATTCAAGCTGACGGAGGCACCCGCACTGCAAGTATCACAGGGGCTTACGTCGCTGTTCACGATGCGATTTCGCATTTAATGAATCAAAAACTTATTTCCGAATCCCCCTTGATTGATGCTGTGGCAGCTATTTCTGTCGGTCTCCATGAAGGAAAACCTTTATTAGATTTAGATTATTCGGAAGATTCAAGTTGCGACACAGATATGAATATTGTGATGACAGGCTCAGGTGGTTTTGTGGAAATTCAAGGTACTGCCGAAGGTACGCCTTTTTCTCGCGAGATGATGGATCAAATGTCTGATCTTGCAGCAGAAGGCATCAAAGAACTTATTCAATTACAAAAAAACGTTTTAAAGTAATTTCATGAAGAAACAAATCGTCATTGCAACAAGCAATGCCAAAAAACTCATCGAAATTCAGTCAATTTTAAATGACATGAACGTTGAGATACTTCCTCAATCACACTTTAAAATTGAAGCAGCTGAAGAGCCTTTTTATACATTCGTTGAAAATGCACTTACTAAAGCAAGGCATGCAAGCCGTTTATCAAAACTTCCTGCAATTGCCGATGATTCAGGCATCTGTGTCGATGTGCTTGATGGTAAGCCAGGTGTTTTATCTGCTCGGTATGCAGGGGAGCCTTCATCGGATCAAAAAAATAATGAAAAACTTTTAAAAAGTTTAGAAAACGAATCTAATCGAAAAGCACATTACATTTGTGTCATCGTATTTGTAAAACATGAATTCGATCCAGAACCCATTATTGTCGAAGGTATTTGGCATGGAGAAATTCTAAAAGTGCCTAGAGGTTCCGGTGGTTTTGGTTACGATCCTTTATTTTTAGATCATATGACCGAAAAAGCTGTGGCAGAATTATCTTCGGACATTAAAAACAGAATTAGTCATCGCGGACAAGCATTACAAAAACTTAAATTAAAACTAAATCAGATTTATGGATAAATCAAAAAACAAATGGCCTACTTGGATACGTGACGACAAAACAGTCGTGTCATGTACAGAAAAAATTAAGGTGATGAAAGAAAATTTTGATGAATTAAAACAGCTTTCTCAAGATGCTATTGAAGATGGTCTATTAATGGAAGTTTCAGAAAAGCAAATGAAAGAAGCGCTTCATCAAATGGTTGATGATCTTATTAATCCTTATCTAAAAAATAAGTAAGTCATCTATGAGTCAAACTTCAAGACTCACTATTCCACCACCACTTTCGCTTTATATTCATATTCCTTGGTGTGTAAAAAAATGTCCTTATTGTGATTTCAATTCACACGAGCATAAAGAAACGCAAAACTTTACTGATATGGAATCTATCTATGTGGATGCGCTTATTAAAGATCTTGAATACTCGCTGCCTAAAATTTGGGGTAGAAAGATTCATTCGATTTTTTTTGGCGGCGGGACGCCAAGTCTTTTTAGCGGAAAAGCTATCCACAAAATTTTAAGTCAAGTGCGTGCACTCACGCCCATCTTATATGATGCAGAAATTACACTTGAAGCAAATCCAGGTACGATTGATACCAATCACTTTGAAGGCTATAAAG
>JBEGSH010000010.1:0-3461 GCA_041180025.1 Pseudomonadota bacterium
AAAATGTAGGCATGCCAATGCTGCCTGTGACGCATGGAGAGTCATTTACGTTATTACATATTCTTCTCTACACCATTATCATGATAGTGGTAACTTTTATGCCTGTGGGCTCTGGTATGAGTGGCCTTATTTATTTATTATCAGCACTTATTTTGAATGCAATTTTCTTGTATTACGTAATTAAACTTTATAAGAACTATAGCGATAAATTATCAATGAAGACTTTTAAATATTCCATTGTTTATTTAAGCTTAATTTTCTCAGCTTTACTTTTAGATCATTATTTCAAAATTTCACTTCAATTTTAATTATAGGAATTTTTCATGAGTTCAAAATCAGATAAATATTTTATTCATCAAATAGCAGCAGTTTTTTTTGTAGGTTTTTTATTGCCTATTTCATTAATCATCATTGATACCAATAAATCTCAAAGCCCAGCATCTCAAGAAGATCCAAAAGTTGCCGAAACAAAGACTAAGGAAAATATTCAGCCTGTTGCAAAAGTAGAGTTAGCGGAAGCGGTTGCAGTTGGCGGTGCATCAAGTGGCAAATCAGGCGAAGAAGTATATAAAGCGGTTTGTTCAATGTGCCATCAAGCAGGAATGTTAAATGCCCCAAAATTCGGTGACATACAATCATGGGCTCCAAGACTGGCTCAAGGATATGAAACGCTTGTTCAACATGCTATAAAGGGTATTCGTTCTATGCCTGCAAAAGGTGGTAATGCATCCTTATCTGATGCTGAAGTTGCAGGAGCGGTTTTGTACATGACAAATTCTTCAGGTGCTAATTTTAAAAAATAGTCATCCATGGCAATTTATGCAATTGGTGATATTCAAGGTTGTTATTATTCTTTTTTAGCCCTATTAAAAAAAATAAAGTTTAAGCGAGGCAGAGATCAACTTTGGCTTGTTGGTGACTTAATTAATCGTGGCAATGGGTCATTGCAAGTTTTAAGATGGTGTTATAAAAATAAATCTTCAGTGACGGCGGTGTTAGGTAATCATGATCTTCATGCCTTAGCTATTAAATATAAGGTTATCGAGCCAGATAATGAAGATACTTTATCGCGACTTCTTAAAGCAAAAGATTCAGATATTCTTTTTAAATGGCTAAGGTCCCTCCCGTTAGTTCATTACGAAAAAAAACATTTAATGGTGCATGCGGGACTCTTGCCTCAATGGACTGTCAAAGATGCCATCAAATTATCAAAAGAAGTCAGCGCTCAGCTTCGTAGTAAAAAATATATAGAATTTTTATCTTCCATGTATGGTAATAAGCCAGATAAATGGTCGAGCACTTTAAATAAAAATGATAAAGCTAGAATCGTCATTAATGCCACCACGAGATTAAGGGCTTTAACTTCAACCGGAGCTATTGATTTTACTTATAAGGGTGAGTTAAAAAATATGCCCAAAAAATTAAATGCTTGGTTTGATTTCTCTAAAAGAAAAACGAAAGGCAATACGATTATTTTTGGCCATTGGTCGGCTCTTGGTCTTGTGACAAGAGGAGATATTTTTGCAATTGATACAGGCTGTGTTTGGGGGAGAACTTTAACAGCCTTAAGGCTTGATGACAAATCAGTATTTTCAGTAAAAACCAATTCAAAAGATATTTAATTAGCCATTCTCTTCAATTAACTTTTTTGTATAAAGTGTTTCAATATCATCTCGGGTTGGACGATGATTTTGTCCGCCTTGATTTTGAATTTTAATAGATCCCATCACGGAGGCTAATCGACCTATAGATTGCCAATCCCATTTTTTAGAAATTCCATAAAGCAAGCCTGCGCGATAAGCATCGCCACATCCGGTAGGATCAACAGGCACTTCAACTTTAATAGGGTCGATCTTATATATTTTGTTATCAGCATAAATGACGGAACCTTCAGCGCCCATAGTGACAATTAATGCCTCTACTTTTTTAGAAATTTCTTCTATAGAAAGAGAGGTTTTTTCAGACAAAAGAGTAGCTTCGTAATCATTTACCGCAATATAAGTAGCATCATCAATAAACTCTAAAAGCTCTTCGCGATTAAACATAGGCAGGCCTTGTCCAGGATCAAACATAAAAGGAATGTTAAGCGTCTTACATTCTTTCGCATGATTCATCATGCCATCTTTGCCATCTGGAGCAATGATTGCCAAGCACACACCTTTAGTTTCTTTAATTTTGTTCTGATGAGATTCCACCATAGCGCCCGGATGAAAGGCAGTGATTTGATTGTCACTTAGGTCGGTTGTGATGTATGCCTGAGCTGTATAGAGAGTTTTGATTTCCTTGATATGCTTAGTATTAATCTTATTTTGATTAAGCCAGTCAAAATACATTGAAAAATCGCTACCTACTGTTGCCATGATAAGAGGATTCTCATCAAGAAGTTTAAGATTGTATGCGATATTCCCTGCAGTTCCACCAAACTCTTTTCTAAGTTCTGGCACGTAAAAAGCTACACTTAACTTATGAATACTTTCAGGCAGGATATGATTTTTAAATTGGTCTTTGAATACCATGATGGTATCGAAAGCCAATGAGCCACAAATTAATATACTCATACAGGTTTAAATTCGACTAAGTAGATTATGGCAATAAGCGCTAATACAGGTACTTCATTAAACCATCGGAAATAGATGTGAGTATGCTTGTTTTTATTTTTTTTAAAATTAACAAGATGTTTAAAGCATAGATAATGATAAATGAGTAACAAAATGACGAGACCTACTTTAATTTCAAGCCATTGCTCAGTAATGCCGTAGAGATTCCAGAGCCATCCTCCAAAAAATATTGTTAAGAAAGCTCCAGGTGTCATAATGCCAAAAAAAAGCTTTCTTTCCATAACGATGAATCTTTCATGACTAATTTTATCTTTACTCATCGCGTGATAAACAAAGAGTCTTGGTAAATAAAAAAGCCCAGCAAACCAGGTTACCATAAATACAATATGTAAGGTTTTTATCCAGAGCATTTGGCTAATTTTGAGAAATTAATCTGAACTTTATTGACGTCATTGGGTTCATAAAATGATTAAGAAAAGGCTTCTTTAAACCGAGTAAATTGAAACCTTATTTTAACTGAATTTTTTACCTAAAGTTCAATAACCCTATGGGTTATAACGTTGTTAGCAATTCTGCTACATGTTATGCTCATGGTTATATTAAATATATTTACATGAACGCCCCAACACTCAAATCTATTTTTAAAACGCAACCATTTCCAATCAATCGATTGCGTGAAATACCGTATAACTATACTTCGTTTTCAGACCGAGAAATCGTCATTCGATTCTTAGGTGAAAATATCTGGAACATCTTAAATGAATTAAGAGACGAAAGAAAAACAGGCCGATCCGCGCGAATGCTTTTCGAAGTGCTAGGTGATTTGTGGGTGGTTAATAGAAATCCTTATCTCCAAGACGATCTCCTAGAGAACCCAAAGCGACTTAAAGCATTAGTAGATGC
>JBEGSH010000011.1:0-4794 GCA_041180025.1 Pseudomonadota bacterium
GTTGATCCATATTTTTTGTATAGTCTTCTTTTTTATGATCAATCGATGTGGAATCTTTGGGATCAAAGCCTGCCATCACATTCATCATCATGGCGCAATCTTCCGATGATTTTGCCATAGGACCTGCTTGATCTAGACTTGATGCAAAGGCAATCATACCGTAACGAGAGACTAAACCATAAGTGGGTTTTAAACCAGTCAGTCCACATAAAGAAGCAGGCTGCCTAATAGAACCTCCGGTATCCGTGGCTGTGGCACCTGGACACATGCGAGCTGCAATTGCTGCTGCACTTCCACCTGAACTTCCGCCTGGCACACGTGTGAGGTCCCAAGGGTTTTTAACACCACCAAAATAAGATGTTTCATTCGATGAACCCATCGCGAATTCATCCATGTTCGTTTTACCTAAATTGACAGCGCCTACCTCATTAAATTTTTTTACAACGGTTGCATCATAAGGCGCTACAAAGTTGTGAAGCATTTTAGAGCCGCATGTCGTGAGCCAATCTTCTGCACAAAAAATATCTTTTTGCGCAATAGGGACACCTGTTAATACATCGCCTTCGCCTTTTTGAATCAATTGGTCTGCAAGCTTGGCCTGCGCTAAAGAGCGATTTTCATCCACCGTAATAAAAGCATTAATTTCGGGGTTCTTTTTTTTGATGTGTTGAAGATAGTCGGTGGTAATTTCAACGCTTGATGTTTTCTTTTCCCTCAAAAGACTTGAGAGTTCTTTGATGCTCCAGTCTTCCATGATTATTCAATCACCTGAGGCACGATATATAATCCACCGCTCACTTCGGGTGCGATTTTTTGTAATTTTTCTCTTTGATTTATTTCTGTGACCACATCATCACGAAGTCTTTGTGTGACTGATTGTGCATGGGACATAGGGGAAATATTCGTGGTATCGACCTTTTTCATGTCTTCTATCAGATTTAATATGCCGGATAATTTTTTAAGCGTTGCATCCGCTTCTTCTTCTGTAATTTTGATGCGTGCTAAATGAGCAATTTTTTTGATTTCGTCATGCGTAATCGACATACAAATAGAATTCCTGTTTTTCTAAAGAAAAGCTGTTAATTTATTGATCAATATCATGTATTATACCCTGATTCTATTGACCTTTCTTGGATTTGAAGCGCCACTTTTTTAAAGAAATTCTAACGACAATCATGCTTAAAAATATATTTAGTTTTGATCAATTTATGGCTAATGATATTGCCATTGATTTGGGTACTGCTAACACGCTGATTTATATTCGTGGCAAAGGTATTGTCTTAGATGAACCTTCAGTGGTGGCTATTCGTCATGAAGATGGTCCTAATGGTCCGTACAGCAGAAAAGCGCTTCTTGCTGTGGGTATTGAAGCTAAAACGATGTTGGGTCGTTCTCCACAAAATATTCAGGCCATTCGCCCTATGAAGGATGGTGTGATCGCCGACTTCAATATTACGGAAGATATGATTAAGTTTTTTATTGCAAAAGTGCATGATACAAGATGGTTTGTGCCAAGCCCCCGCATTATTATTTGTGTGCCTTATGGTGCAACGCAAGTGGAGCGAAGAGCAATTCGTGAATCTGCTGAGAGAGCGGGCGCTAAACAAGTATTTCTTATTGAAGAGCCAATGGCAGCAGCAATTGGTGCAGGCTTACCGATCAGCGAAGCGACAGGATCAATGGTCATTGACGTAGGCGGTGGCACCACTGAAGTGGGTGTCATTTCATTAGGCGGTATTGTGTACGCTAAATCCGAACGTGTCGGTGGCGACAAAATTGATCAGGCTATTATCGATTACTTAAGACGAAATTACGGCACATTGATTTCTGATCCGACAGCTGAAATGATTAAGAAAAAAATTGGGACCGCATTCCCAATGTCTGAAATTTTAGAGCTCGAAGTGACGGGTCGAAATCTAGCTGAAGGACTTCCGCGTCGACTCAAAATTAACAGTAATGAAATTTTAGAAGCACTTCAAGAGCCTTTAAATGCCATCGTGAGCGCTGTGAAATCAGCACTCGAACAAACCCCGCCTGAATTAGGCGCTGATATTGCTGATAATGGGATGGTATTAACCGGCGGGGGCGCATTGTTAAGAAATCTCGACCGTTTACTGATGGAAGAAACAGGCATACCTGTGGTCACGGCAGATGATCCTCTCACATGTGTTGCAAGAGGCTGCGGTAAAGCGCTCGAATCACTCGATCAATTCTCGACCGTATTTGCTCACGAATAATTTTTTGTTTTTCCACTTCATTAATAGTTAAAGCTTAATGATTAAATCTCATCAACGTTCATCTAAGCTTTTCAATAAAGGACCTTCACTTTTATCTAAATTATTACTACTCACCTTTATATCAATCATATTGATGGGTGTCGATTTTCGTTTTCATTATTTAAAAGAGATTAGACAATTCACCAATGTATTTACCAAACCACTTCACGCGGTCTTAAATTTACCAAACGATATATACAATGTCACCGCACAATACTTTTCCAATCAATCTCGTTTAATTCACGACAATGAAACACTGAAGCTTGATATAGATCAATTAAAAGGCGATCTTCAACGTTTAGATTTTATAGATCAGGAAAATGATCGATTAAGAAATTTACTCGAGGTTAAAAATACACACAAATTTAAAACAGAAGCGGTCAGTATTATTTATTCACGCTTTGATCCTTTCAATCAGAAAATTATTATTGACGGCGGCCAAAATAAAGACTTCCAGCCTGGTCAACCAGTGATTGATGCATTGGGCCTCGTAGGACAAATCAGTAGCGTTTACCCGGAAACGAGTGAAGTCACCCTCATCATTGATAAAAAAATGTCAGTGCCTATTCAAATCCAGAGAAATGGTTTAAGAGCGATTACCAATGGTAATGGCCAAAATGAAACGATCTCACTGTCTTATTTACCTAATAGTGTCGATGTGGTGAAAGGCGATATTTTAAAAACATCAGGTATTGATACGATTTATCCTGAAGGCATTGCGGTTGCGGAAGTCTTAGAAATTAACCATGATCCGAAACTACCTTTTGCAAAAATTATTTGTAAGCCACTCTCAGCAATACGTAATCACAGCCATGTCCTTGTAGTCACGCCCATCAATAAAATTAGCAATAACGTAGCACCTATAAAAAATGATCAGAAAAAATAAATCGCTGATTTTTTCTTTAATCATCGCTGCGATGATGAATCTTATTCATATCACTATTTTTAATACTGATGTAACACCTGATTTTATTTTACTCGTGCTTATTTTTTGGTTCTTTAAAAATCCAAATACTGTATCCATTTCGTTATTTTGGATCGTAGGTCTTGTGACGGATATTTTTATAGGAGACCTTTTGGGTCAATACGCATTGACCTATGCATCCTGTTATTTCATTGCACAATATTTCATTAATAAAATCATGCTTAATAATAAACATCAGCAGTTATTTTATATTTTCTTTATATTTTTAAGCGCTCAAATCATCATGCTTCTGATTAATGTGATGCACGATCTTCATTACCCAGGGCTTAGTTACTTTATTCAAAGCATCACAGCTTTAATCCTATGGCATCTATTAACGCAATTTAAATTCTTTAAATTAGATCGCTAAAAACTGACGCCTAATCTTTAAGATGTCTTTTATAAAAAATAATCAAAATATTTATAAATCGCGCTACTTTTTTAAGCAGAGATTAACACTTCTTACAGGTTTAATATCCATTGCTTTTTTAGTGCTTATTGGACGTTTTTTTTACTTACAAATTTTTAAATACGATTTTTACAAAGGCTTATCTGAAAATAATCGTATCGCTATCATTCCCAATGTGCCAAATCGAGGGCTTATATTTGATCGAAACGGTATCATCTTGGCAGATAATTATTTTGTATATAGCTTAGAAGTCACGCCTTCAAAAGTCGCTAACCTTAATAAAACAATTGATAACCTAAAACCTATTGTCGAATTAAGTGCTGGCGATCTTAAACAATTTAGAAAAATTTTAAAAGAAAGTTCTTCATTAGATAGCATTCCTATCAAAACACACTTATCAGAAATTGAAGCCGCGAGATTTGCAGCTAATAAATTACGATTTGAAGGCGTCGAAATTAAATCTAGATTATTTAGACGCTATCCCAAAGGTTCATTTGCCTCACATCTTATTGGGCATATCAATCGTATCAATGAAGATGATAAAGAGACGATTAAAAAATTAGGTTGGCAGCAGAATTACAAAGGCACTGATTCTATCGGCAAATTAGGCATTGAAAAATACTACGAAGCAAGGCTTCATGGCACAACTGGATTTCAAGAAGTTGAAATTGATGCCAATGGCAATTCAGTGCGAATTTTAAATAACACGCCCTCCATCGAAGGAGATACGATTACATTATCTATCGATGCAAATTTACAAGATATTGCTGAAAATGCTTTCAATAAATATCGCGGTGCCCTCGTGGCAATCAATCCTAAAAATGGTGAAGTACTTGCTTTTGTGAGTCGCCCTAATTTCGATCCCAATCATTTTGTAGGCGGTATTGATGTTGATGAATGGAAGTTACTTAACGAGTCATTAGATAAGCCTATGCTGAATCGCGCTATCAATGGTTTATACCCACCAGGGTCAACCATTAAACCTTTTGTCGCATTGGCAGCCTTAGAAAACGATATTCGTAAACCCCCTTTTAATATTAAAGATCCCGGATTTTTTACACTTCCAAACTCAGGCCATACTTATAGAGACTGGAAGCCTTTTGGGCATGGCACTGTCGATATTGTGATGGCGATTACGATTTCAT
>JBEGSH010000012.1:0-54733 GCA_041180025.1 Pseudomonadota bacterium
TATAATTCAGAATGTATCCAATTACTTTTTTACCATTGTCGGTACAAGTCACTTCAACGGCGTCCTGATTGTCCATAAAGGCTTTCTATAAGTTATTTTGTATGTTGATAAGTTCTTGTATCGGGTCGTTATAAGCTTCGAAAGATTGTTGTGCCCTTTCATACCAATAACGGCTATTAGATTCATCACCTTCGATCTTATGAAGTACGGCATGAATCCAATAAGCTTGACTAGAATGTAAGTCTTGAACGATTTTGTGAGAGGCGTCCCAAGCATCGTTAATAGCGAAAGCAATCGCTCGGTTAAGAAGTTCCTTGTGTGATGAGCCGCTCATAGAGCTTAGCGGCTATTAAAGAAGCCTATGTTATAGACTTTACCATCCATAATTGTTAATTCAGTCTGTTTCCAGGTATTTTTTTCATCCGACTTAACAAGATTGTTGTAATACCACATCTCGATATTGACACGTTTATTAGGGTTTGACTTGTCTACCGTGGGTCTTCCAATTACAGAGCTTGCATTAGTTGGCTTAACAGACATTTCTTTCCTAGCTGGTTCGCCTAGAACTTGAAGCACTTTTTCTTTAGATTTGGCGCCAAACGCATCTAAAAACTCATTTTCTGTATATAGTTTTTTTCCTTCAGCTAATACTTGAAAAGAAAGTCCTAATGCTATGAATATAAATAATATTTTTTTAAATAATGTAGACATATTAACCTTTAATTGATGATAATTTTAAGCCCATCATATCCAACATCGATATGGTCAGGTAATTCTTTTTTTAATGCCTCATATTCTAAATCATGTGTCATATGAATCAAATATGTTTTCTTTGCTTTTATTCGATTAGCGAAAATTAAACTTTGCTCGAGATTGATATGTGTGTGATGCTCTTTAACACGTAAACAATCCAGGAGTAGGATGTCTAAATCATCTAAAAGGTTCAGTGAGTTATCAGGAATATCGGATACATCAGTGAGATAAGCTAAATTTCCAATGCGATAGCCATAGATTTCTGATTTTCCATGGGCAACGGGAATTGGCGTTACAAGTTCGCCAAAAAGCTGAAATGGATCATTGACCGGCATTGCTTTTAAAACAGGCATTTCCCAAAACCCTTTAGGCTCGTTCAATGCATAGCCAAATTTTAATGCAATATGTTCAAGCGACTCTTTTTTTCCGTAAATAGGTATTTGCATTTTATGTAATTGACAAAAAGCTCTTAAATCATCTATACCATGAAGATGATCTGCGTGAGTATGTGTATAAAGCACAGCATCAACTCTTGGGATTGATTCTCTTAGAGATTGAAAACGTAAATCAGGGCTAGTATCAATAAGGATATGCTCGCCTGATTTTAATTTAATAAGGGATGAGCAACGTGTACGCTTATTTTTCGGATTGACAGATAAGCAAGTTTCGCAATCGCATCCAACAACAGGAGTGCCCGCGCTTGATCCACTGCCAAGAATGGTTAATTCGAAGGGCGGCATTTTGAAAAAAGCTTAAAGAAATTTTGTGTGGTTACTTTACCAACCTCTTCCATTGAAATATTTTTTAGTTTTGCAATTTCCTCTGCCACATGAATCACATTGGATGGATCATTTATTTTACCTCGATAAGGAACAGGCGCCAGATATGGGGAGTCAGTCTCAATAAGAATCCGATCAAGTGGAATAGCTTTCACAACTTCTTTAAGATCGGTTGCATTTTTAAATGTTACAATGCCTGAAAATGAAATATAGAAATTAAGTTTAATAGCCTCAAGAGCTACATTAAGAGATTCTGTAAAGCAGTGCATTACACCACCTACATCATTAGCGCCCTCCTCTCGCATAATTTTTAAAGTATCCTCTGCTGCATTTCGTGTATGAATAATAAGAGGTAAATTTGATTGAATAGCAGCTTTAATATGTGTTCTAAAACGATCCCTTTGCCATGAAAGATCGCCTTGCACTCTAAAATAATCTAGTCCGGTTTCGCCAATAGCTACAACCTTTTTCTCTTTAGCAAAGCGACATAACTCCTCCACAGAGGGCTCTTTAATATCTTCGTAATCCGGATGAACGCCAACAGATGCAAAAATATGTGGATATGTATTAGCAATCTTAAAAATGTCGGGTAATTTATCCAAAGTAACACTCACACATAAGGCATGGGTCACTTTATTAGATGACATCTTGGAAAGAATAAAATCTATATTTTGATATAGCTCTGGAAAATTAATATGGCAATGAGAATCTACAAAGCTTGTCATGATGGCTCAAAAATTTGTTTGTATTTAATAAAAATATTTTGCAGTTGAAGTTCCTGATTAACTGGGTGTGATGCAATTTTTTTTAAATCATTTAATTCGTTTGTAAATAAAAGTAAGGCATTAAGATTAATTTGTTTTGCTTGAGATTGAATGCGCTTCTCTTCATTTATAAAATAATAACTCTGTTGCGTATGAAAGTTTAGCAATAAATCAAAAGCCCATTTTTGAATCATATTTAATGTCCAATCAAGCCCTTGAGTCAGAATTGAATAATTAACTTTAGTGATATCGATATTATGGCCTTGAGATAATAATTGAGTAACAGCCTCGCGCTCCGATTTATTTTCTAATTCTTTGATAGCATTAAATGGTGAGCCGCCAGTAAATGAGAGCAAACTTTCCTCAAGGGCTATATTTTGATCAATCAAAAACAATTTGGCCTCATCTAATGATGGACCTCGAAGGTCTAATAATTGGCAACGACTTCGGATAGTAGCAATTAGTTTTTGTATTTGGCTCGATAAAAGAATGAATAGAGTATTTTCTGGTGGCTCCTCTAAAATTTTAAGAAGCGCATTAGATGCTGCCTGATTAAGGGAGTCTGCTGGCTCAATCAAAACAACACGTTTACCGCTTACTTGATGAGCTGAAAGTTCTAGATATTCTGAGAGCTCTCGAATTTGATTAATTACAATACTCTTTTTACGAATAGTTTTTCTTTTTGATGGCTCGTCATCCTCACTTTCAATAGGGGCGATATGTTTGAAATCAGGATGTGACTCTGGAAACCACTCGCAACTTGAACATACCTCGCAAGGAAAATGATTAGCAAGAGGGTTTTGACATAAATATGATTTTGTAAATTTAATTGCAAAATCATATTTTCCAATGCCTTCTTTGCCTTTTAGAATTAAAGCGTGAGGAAGCTTTTCATTTTCATGAATAGCAATCCAAGCATCTTTAAACCAAGGGTAAATAGAGTTCATCATAAGATAGTCTTAATTGCCTTAATGACATCTTGAGCTACAGATTCAATAGCTTGATTTGCATTAATAATCTTATAACGACTAGGATTTTGTCTCGCGAGGTCCAGGTATACATTTCTAAGACGATTAAAAAAAGATTCATCTTCTTTTTCAAACTTATCGGGAGATCTATTTTTCTTTAAACGTTCAATACTTATTTCAACAGGTAAATCAAATAACAAAGTAAGATCAGCCTTGAGTTCTGGATGTACCCACGATTCAAGCGCTTCAATTTTAGAATAAGATACTTGTTTGCCACCATATTGATAAGCGTAGGTAGCATCAGTAAAACGATCAGATACTACAAATACACCCTTATCAAGTGCTGGCTTGATAATTTCTGCGATATGTTGCTTTCTAGCTGCAAACATAAGCAGTGTTTCTGTTTCAGGATCCATCTCATCATGAAGAAGCAATTCTCTTAATTTTTCTCCAAGTTTTGTTCCTCCAGGCTCTCTTGTCCTTATAACCTCAATTTTTTGTAATTCGAGAAAAGATATAACTGCGTCAATATGCGTACTTTTCCCTGCACCATCCACGCCTTCAAATGTAATAAATTTACCTTTGTTTATCATTTAATCTGATACTTTCTGACAGCGTTATTATGTTCATTTAAATTGGTAGAAAAGTAATGTGTGCCATCACCTTTACCCACAAAATAAAGAGCATCTGTTTTTGTGGGGTGAAGAGCAGCTCGAATAGAAATTAACCCTGGCATTGTTATAGGACCTGGAGGTAATCCCTCTCTTGTATATGTATTGTAAGGTGTGTCCGTAATCAAATCCTTTTTTGTAATATCTCCAGTAAACTTTTTACCGAGTCCATATATTACTGTAGGATCGCTCTGTAATTTCATATTAATACTTAATCGATGTATAAATACTCCAGAGATAAGATTCGCTTCTATCGACTTGCCTGTTTCTTTTTCAATAATAGAAGCCATTGTGAGGGCTTCATAGCTATTTTTGTAAGGGACCTCTTCTGATCGATGAGCCCATTCATAATTTAATTTTTTTTGCATCGCCTTATAAGCTCTTTTTAGAATTTCGATGTCGGTAGTATTTCTACTGAAATAATAAGTGTCAGGAAAGAATTGTCCTTCAGCTGACTCATATGGAATTCCAACTGCTATAGCAATAGCTTTTGTATCGTATGGTTTCATTGTTTTTTTGATGCTATCGTTCGCTTTTATTTTTTCTAACATCGAATGAAGGTCTTGTCCTTCTATAAAAGTAATAGAACCTTCAGTGGCACGCCCATCGACAAAAGATTTCAATAATTGGTAAGGCGTAATATTTGGATTAAGATTATAGTTCCCAGGCCTTAGTTTTCTAGACTGTCCCAAAGCTTTGGTAAGGATAATGAATCTCCAAGGTTCATTAAGAATTTTTTCATCAACGAGCTGAAAAGCAATCGTTTTTAGACTGCTACCAGGTTCGATTTCTATAGACAAATCTGATTTATTGATGCGAAGTGGCGTTATTAGAAAATGAACGATCCAAACTAGGATGGGAATAAAAAGAATTATTAACCGAATAAGCCATTTTTTCATGAATTAAAATTCTCGAGTGACTGGTTAAATAGTGAAGCTAATTCTTGATGCTGCCAAAGCTTATTTTTAATTTCTTTAACTTGTAAAACACCAAATAAACTGTTCGTTATAAAGACCTCATCACTCTCTAAAAGTTTATTTAACTTAAATGTCGTCTCTTTAATTTTAAAACCTAATTTCATAGAGATTTTAATAATCAATCCCCTTGTAACTCCCTTAATACCTACTTGGCTTATCTTTGGCGTGTAAATAGTTTTTCCAATGCGCATAAAGATATTGCTGGAGATGCATTCGATCACATATCCATTCTGATCAAGAAGAATACCATCAGCATAATAGTCACCCTTCCACTCTTGTCTTGCCATAACATTTTCTAATCGATTGAGATGTTTAACGCCCGAAAGAATAGAAGGATTAAGCCTTTGCTTGCATACGTATAGATTTACACCAAGTTTAAAATATTCTTTGGGATAAATTGGCATTTTAGTTTTAATTAAAAACCGATTATGCATAATATCCTCACTAAATTTATAGCCTCGCTCACTATTACCTCTAGAAATAATAAATTTCCCCACTGACTTTTTCTTAGATTTAAATAAAGCATCAATATCAGTTAGCAAATCTTTTTCTTTTGGAGGGGTAATTTTTACTGCAAGACAGTCTTCTACTATTTTTTTGTAGTGATGTTTCCAATGAAGCACTTTTTTATTTTCTACAACAAAAGTTCTAAAAATTCCGTCGCCATATTGAAATGCGCGATCAAAAGGACTGATCTTCTGGAATGTGCCATTAATGAGAAATTGTTTTGACAAGTTATACAGCCAATTATGAAGTAATTAATGAGTTCATTTTAGATTAAACCCATTTGCAAGAACCTATATTTTTTTAAATACAAGACTTCCGTTGGTACCGCCAAAACCGAAGTTATTTTTGAGTGCAACATCAATTTTCATAGATCTTGCTTCATTGGCACAATAATCAAGGTCGCATTCGGGGTCTTGGTTAAAAATATTAATTGTTGGTGGGGAAATTTGATTATGAATAGCCAATACCGTAAAAACAGATTCGATGCCGCCCGCCCCACCTAATAAATGTCCTGTCATTGATTTTGTAGAATTCACAATGAGTTTTTTAGCGAAGTCTCCGAATGTAGCTTTAATGGCATTAGTTTCATTAAGGTCACCAAGAGGTGTTGATGTACCATGCGCATTAATATACTGCACATTATCTGTATTAATATTTGCATTTTTTAATGCATTGACAATAGAACGTTTCGGCCCATCCATGTTGGGAGCGGTAATATGATAAGCATCTGCACTCATGCCATAACCTGAAAGCTCTGCATAAATTTTGGCGCATCTTTGTTTTGCATGTTCGTATTCCTCAAGCACCATAACGCCAGCGCCTTCACCAATAACAAAACCATCGCGGTCTTTATCCCAAGGACGGCTTGCCGTTTTTGGATCGTCATTACGTGATGAAAGTGCTTTTGCTGCAGAAAATCCAGCCACTGATAATTCAGTAATAGCGGCTTCTGACCCTCCCGCCAACATTACGTCAGCATCGCCATATTCAATCATTCGCGCCGCATCACCAATTGAATGGGTGCCTGTTGTACATGCAGTGACAATTGAAACATTAGGGCCTTTCAAATTAAGCATAATAGAAAGATTGCCAGATATCATATTGATAATTGTGCCTGGAATAAAAAATGGCGACACTTTACGAACACCACCTTCATCAAACACATCGCTTGTAGATTCAATTAAATTAATTCCGCCAATGCCTGAACCAACAGATACACCGATGCGCTCGCTATTATTATCATTAACTTCAATACCAGAATCTTTAAACGCTTCAATACCTGCTGCAATACCGAATTGAATAAAAGTATCCATACGGCGTGCATCTTTAGGTGGAATGTATGCAAGTGGATCGAAATTTTTGACTTCACCTGCGATTTGAGAGGGAAAGGTTGAGCAGTCAAATTTGGTAATTTTACCTATACCAGATTGGCCGTTAATGATATTGGCCCAAGATTCTTTTACCCCTATACCTACTGGAGTAATCAAACCTAAACCGGTGACTACAACTCTTCTCTTCGACATGGATTAAACCCAACCCTTTCAATATTTAGAAAAGGTTAGGCAACATTTGAATTATTTTAAATTTTTGTTGATGTAATCAACAGCTTGCTGAACTGTAGTAATCTTTTCAGCTTCTTCGTCAGGAATTTCACAATCAAACTCTTCTTCTAACGCCATTACGAGCTCAACTGTATCAAGTGAATCAGCGCCTAAATCATCTACAAATGATGATGTATTTTTTACATCAGCTTCTTTGGTGCCGAGTTGTTCTGCAACAATTTTTTTTACACGTTGTTCGATGTCAGACATCTAAAATACCCCTTTTATTTAAGAAATGGCATTGAAGCCATGCGTTATTTTAACAAATCTTGTTAATAATTTTGTAATAAAGTTAAAAAAATAACTTAAATCATTAACATTCCACCATTGACATGAAGAGTCTCACCTGTGATATAAGACGCTTCTTTTGAAGCTAAAAAGCATACGGCAGCGCCAATATCTTCAGGACTTCCTAAGCGACCTAATGGAACATGATCTAGAAGCTGTTTTTTATGTTCTTCTGACAATCCTTTGGTCATATCAGTATCAATAAATCCGGGGGCTACACAATTCACTGTAATACCTCGACTACCAATTTCTTTTGCTAATGACTTTGTGAAACCTGTAACGCCGGCTTTAGCAGCGGCATAATTTGTTTGGCCTGCATTGCCCATATGACCTACTACAGAAGTGATATTAATAATCCTACCGTAGCGACTTTTCATCATGCTTCGAATGAGTGCCTGACTCATTCGAAAAATAGATTTTAAATTAGTTAAGATGACATCATCCCACTCTTCTTCTTTCATGCGCATGAACAACATATCTTTTGTAATGCCAGCATTATTAACAAGTATTGAAATGTCGCCATGTTCTTTGGTAATAGCATCTATTGTTTGAAGAATAGCTTCATTATCATTAACATTTAATTTAATACCTTTGCCTGCAATATTTTGTTCTTTGAGAAAAGTTGAAATTTTTTGTGCACCATCTTCTGTCGTTGCAGTTCCAATCACAAAAGCTTTTTGTTTGCCTAAGCTTAAAGCAATTGATTGTCCGATACCACGACTAGCACCTGTGACAAGAGCAACTTGATTTTCGAGATTAATAAACATAATTTTTCCTAAATAGTTTTATTGTATAAATGTTTTAAATTCATCTAGAGCACTTTCATTCACAAGGGCAATGCATTTTAATTCAGCTGAGATACGCTTGGTAAGTCCTGTGAGTACTTTGCCTGGGCCGCATTCAGCAATATGACCAATTTTATTTAATGCGATCTTTTCGATAGTTTCAACCCATCTTACCGGATGACAGAGTTGTTTTGAGAGGGCATCCTTAATTTCGTTTGAATCATCATGCCCCATTACATCTACATTATGAATAACGGTAATAGTGGGTTTTTTAATTGTAATATTATTTAAATATTCTCTTAATTCGCTAGATGCTTTTTGCATAAGAGAACAGTGCGAAGGAACACTAACAGGAAGAAGAATAGCTCTCTTAGCACCTTTTGCTTTTGCAACTTCAATAGCTCGTTCAACTGCTAATACATTACCTGCAATGACCACCTGCCCTGGTGAATTAAAATTTACTGCCTCAATCACATCATTTTCTTGAGCTTCTTTACATGCATTTACGACTTCTTCGTCACTCATCCCAAGAATTGCAGCCATAGCACCTACCCCGTCAGGAACGGCTTTTTGCATCACTTCTGCTCTATATTTAACAAGCTTTAAAGCGTCTTTAAATTCAATTGCTTCAGATGCGACGAGCGCTGAATATTCACCGAGACTATGTCCCGCAAAATAAGCAGGAAGTTTGTCTGTTCTAGACTGCCAGAGACGCCACGTTGCAACGCCTGCTGCAAGAAGTATAGGTTGGGTATGAATTGTTTGATTAATTTCTTCATTAGGCTCAGTAGCCATTTTCCAAAAATCAATATTTAGAACTTCGGAAGCCTCATTGAAAACAGAGCGAATCAAAGGATGATCATTAAAATCTGCCATCATGCCGACTGATTGAGAGCCTTGACCAGGAAAAATAAAGGAGAATTTATTCATAATTTACTTTATATATATTTATTAACTATATGATTTTTAATATTTAATTAAAGCTGATCCCCAGGTGAATCCACCACCGAAAGCTTCCATCAAAAGTGTTTCACCTCTTTTGATTTTATGTTCTCGAATAGCGGTATCTAGTGCCAAAGGAATTGATGCAGCAGAAGTGTTTCCATGTCTGTCGATGGTAACAATGACACGATCCATGCTCATATTTAATTTTTTTGCGGTGGCTTCTAAAATTCGAATATTGGCTTGATGAGGCACAAGCCAGTCAATATCTGATTTTTCTAATTGATTCATTTCTAAGGTCTCATCAACAATAGAATCTAATGTATTCACAGCGATTTTAAATACTTGATTCCCCTGCATTTCAATTGTAGCTTTTCCTTTTTGATGAGATACCCCGCTTGGTACATGAAGTAGTTTTTCATATGCGCCATCTGCATGAATATGGGTAGACAAAATTCCTGGTTGATCTGATGATTCAAGAATAATAGCGCCCCCTCCATCACCCCAAAGAATAGCGTTACTTCGGTCAGAATAATCTGTAATGCGTGACATAGTGTCAGCACCAATGACTAGCACACATTTTGCAGCGCCTGTTTTAATAAAATTATCTGCAACAGAAAGTGCATAAACAAAACCGCTACATACTGCTTGAATATCAAATGCTGGGCACAAAGATAAGCCAAGCTTTGTTTGAACAATACAGGCTGTACTCGGGAATGTTTTATCAGGGGTAGTGGTTGCTACGATGATAAGATCAATTTTATTTGCGTCAATACTTGCAGCACTAATTGCGAGCTTAGAAGCTTCTACTGCCAAATCACTTGTATATTGATGTGCAGATACGATATGTCTTTCTTTAATGCCAGTTCTTGTCGTAATCCACTCATCTGTCGTCTCAAACATTTTCTCAAGATCGTGATTGCTTAGTATTTTTTCAGGGAGATAACTTCCTGTCCCTGTAATTTTTGAATAAATCATATATGTTCTGATGACGAAATATCTAAAGGCATTTCTAATTCAAGTTGTTTTTGTATTTTTTCTAATACATTATTTTTTGATTCTTCAATAGCTGTCTGAATTGCAAAAAAGAATGAATAACTATCTGCGCCACCATGGCTTTTAACCACAATACCCTTGAGGCCCAGAAAGCTAGCTCCATTGTATCTTCTGGGGTCGAGTCTTTTTTTAAATCGATTAAGAACAAGTAAAGAAACAAATGCCATAACCTTTGTAATCCAATTACGTTTAAATTCTTGCGTTAAAAATCGACCCATTAATTGAGCAATCCCTTCAGCTGTTTTGAGCGCCACATTACCTACAAATCCATCACATACAACGACATCCGTTGTACCTTTAAAAATATCATTACCTTCGACATTACCATAGAAATTAAGATGGCTTCGACGAAGTAACTCACCTGCTTCTTTAACAATTTCATTACCTTTAATGTTTTCTGAGCCTATATTCAATAGCCCTACAGAAGGTTTAGGATTGCCGGTCACTGAGCTCACAAGCATGGCGCCCATGACCGCGAATTGTAACAAATGCTCCGCTGTGCAGTCTGTATTGGCTCCAAGGTCTAACATATAAGTTGTACCTTTTTGACTAGGTAAACTTGATGCAATAGCAGGCCTATCAATACCTGGTAACATTTTTAACACATAGCGTGCTGTTGCCATAAGTGCGCCAGTGTTACCGGCGCTTACACAGGCTTGAGCCTTCTCTTCCTTGATTAAATTAATGGCGACACGCATGGAAGAGTCTTTTTTATTTTTCAAAGCGCTTTGAGGGGATTCATCCATTTCCACGACTTCACTTGCATGTTGCACAGACAAGCGTGTGTTGGCGTACTTATTTTTTTGAAGCTCTTTTTCAATGAGCTCTTTATCGCCAACTAAAATAATATGAAGTTGGTCATATCTTGTTAACGCATTAATGGAAGCCGGAACGGTGATTTTGGGACCATGATCCCCGCCCATTGCGTCGACTGCTAGGGTGATTGTCATTGATTCTCTTAATGCTTTAAGAGTAATGAAAGAAATAAATCAGAATAATTAAAAAGAATTATTCTGATTTATTCTGAATAACTTTTTTGCCTCGATAATAGCCTGTTGGGCTTACGTGATGACGCAAATGAACTTCGCCAGTAGTTGGTTCTACAGCAAGTGGTGGATTAGATAAAAAATCGTGAGAACGATGCATTCCACGTTTTGATGGTGATTTTTTATTTTGCTGAACAGCCATAGCAACTCCTAAATTTAATTTTTATATAATTTTTGTTTTAAATCAGCAAACGGATGAATGCGATCTAACATTTCATCAGTTTTTTTATAGTGGCACTTAACATTTTCATGTTTTGGTGCTACGGGCAAAGAAAGTATGATTTCATCTTCAATAAGACTTAAAACATCCATCTTTGCACTACCTTCAATTAAATCGTAATCCGCATGGTCATCAACCTGAAAATCAGTAAGTTGCGTTTCTTCTTTAATTAAAAATCCTGATTTTAAAAAAATCGTGTGCTCTAATTTTTCTGAACATCTTTGGCAAATTAAATCCAATTTACCTTCAATGAATAGCTCTAAACAAGGCTCTCTATGTTTGTTTTCGAAGCCTCTTAAAACAAAAGCAACTGAATCTTCGAGATTTAAGCATAAATCTTGTAATCGCTTAAAATCAGAGAGGCGAATTATATCACGAATTTCTCTCGATTTTCTTGAAAAATCAATATTGTCTATATGCTGTTCCATCAATAGATTTCGGGTTAAAAGACATCATAATTATATAAGAAATGACATGCTATAATTTTCTTAAATTAACCCTAATTTGGCGATTTTTTCGCTGAAAACTTAAGGCTTTTCTTTGTTCAAAAAAATACTTATAGCAAACCGTGGCGAGATAGCGGTAAGGATTATTCGTGCCTGTTCTGAGCTTGGCATTACTTCAGTAGCCATATACTCAGATGCAGATCGACATGCACTTCATGTCAAAAAGGCCGACGAATCTTATAATGTTGGCGCAGACCCTCTTGCAGGCTATTTAAATGCTCACAATATTGTTAATATCGCCGTCACTTCAGGATGTGACGCAATCCATCCAGGATACGGTTTTTTGTCTGAAAATCCTGAATTAGCTGAGATATGCGCTAGACGTGATATTAAATTCATTGGCCCTGACGCTGAAATCATTCGTCAAATGGGAGATAAGATTCAAGCTCGAACGGCTATGATTGCGGCCTCAATCCCGGTCATTCCCGGCAGCGAAGGTAATATCGAGAGTCTTGATGAAGCTAAAAAACTTGCTTCATCTATAGGTTATCCTATTATGCTTAAAGCTACCAATGGGGGTGGCGGTCGCGGTATTCGACGATGCAATAATGAAAAAGAGCTTATTACCAATTATGACCGTGTCATTTCAGAAGCAACCAAAGCTTTTGGTAAACCTGAAGTTTTTATCGAAAAATGTATCGTATCGCCTAAACATATTGAGGTTCAAATTCTGGCAGATAGCTATGGCAATGTAGTGCATCTCTTTGAGCGTGATTGTTCTATTCAAAGACGAAATCAAAAACTCATAGAGATAGCCCCCTCACCTCAATTAACTAACGCGCAAAGAAATTATGTAGGTGAGCTTGCTGTGAAAGCCGCTAAGGCTGTTAATTATGAAAATGCTGGCACTGTCGAATTTCTTCTAGACGATGAGAATAATTTTTATTTTATGGAAATGAATACGCGTCTTCAGGTTGAACATACAATTACTGAATCTATTACGGGTATTGATATCGTTCAAGAGCAAATCAGAATTGCTTTTGGACTGTCTTTACAATACAAACAAGACGAAATTCAATTTAGAGGTTTTGCAATCGAATATCGGATTAACGCAGAAGATCCCAAGTATGACTTCATGCCTTCTTTTGGAAAAATTACACGTTATTATGCACCGGGTGGTCCTGGTGTTCGCATTGATGCATCAATATACACAGGGTATGTTATTCCTCCCTATTATGACTCGATGTGTGCAAAGCTCACTGTATGGGCGCTAAATTGGGAGAGCGTTATTCAACGAGGCAAAAGAGCGCTCAATGATATTGTTGTATTTGGAGTTAAAACAACAATCCCTTATTATTTAGAAATTATGAATAATAAACAATTTAAAGAAGCAAGCTTCAATACGAGTTTTGTGGATGATCACCCAGAGCTTATAAACTATCAAAGTCAATTTCCACCTGAATTAATGGCCGCAGCCATATCAGCAGCGATTGCAGCACACGAAGGTATTTAGAGAGCTATGAAAAAAATACATATTACCGAATTAGTATTAAGAGATGGGCATCAATGTCAAATTGCAACAAGACTTCGCACCGAAGATATGCTGCCAATATGTCCTCAATTAGATGCGCTTAGCTTTTGGTCAATCGAGGCATGGGGCGGAGCTACATTTGATGCATGTGTCAGATTTTTAAAAGAGGACCCTTGGGAACGTTTAAAGCTTTTGAGAAAAGCGCTCCCAAACTCTCGTATACAAATGCTTCTTCGAGGACAGAATCTACTAGGATATCGTCATTATTCAGATGATGTTGTTGATGCTTTTGTAAAGCAATCCGCAAATAATGGCGTCGATGTATTTAGAATTTTTGATGCAATGAACGATGTAAGGAATCTTACAACATCAATTAAATCAGTAAAAAAATATAAAAAACATGCAGAAGGTACTTTGAGCTACACCACAAGTCCTGTTCATGACATCCCTTATTTTGTGAATCTTGCAAAAGAAATGGAAAGTTATGGGTGCGATACTATTGCTATTAAAGATATGGCAGGCCTCTTAACGCCTTCAGCAACAAAAGATCTTGTGACGTCTTTAAAAAAATCAGTCTCATTGCCGATTCATATTCATTCACATGCAACTTCAGGACTTGCAAGTATTAATCTTATAACTGCAGTGCAAAATGGTGCAGACATTATTGATACATGTAATTCTAGTTTTGCTGAAGGCGCGAGTCACCCATCAACAGAATCAATAATCGCCGCCCTAGAAGACTTAGGTTATAAAACAGAGATTGATATTAAAAAAGTTGAGGAAATTAGTGAATATTTAAAAATTGTAAGAAAAAAATATTGGCAATTTGAATCTGATTACACAGGAGTAGACACGCGTGTTTTAAGCAATCAAGTGCCTGGAGGTATGATTTCCAACTTATCTAATCAGCTCAAAGAACAAGGCGCATTAGATCGTATGAATGAAGTGCTTCTTGAAATACCAAAAGTTCGTGAAGACTTAGGTTACCCCCCGCTTGTTACTCCAACCTCACAAATTGTAGGAACTCAAGCGGTATTAAATGTATTAACAGGTGCTCGATACAAATCAATCACAAATGAAACAAAGAGTTATTTAATGGGTGAATACGGAAAAGCCCCGGGCAAAGTTAATCAAAAAATACAGGAAATGGCGATTGGTGAAAAGAAACCACTGACATGCAGACCTGCTGACCTTTTAGAGCCTGAACTTGCAAAACTTAAAATTGAAGCAGAGCAAATTACAAAATCTGATGATGATGTTTTAACGTACGCTATGTTTCCCGATGTTGCCAAAATATTTTTACAGGAAAGAAATGCAGGAAGCATTAAACCTGAGCCACTTCTTCCGAAAGATAGTGTATTTTCATCTGCTGAAAAATTTGCTCCAAGTGAATTCAACGTCACACTTCATGGTGAAACATTCAATATTAAATTAACGGGATCAGGCTATACGGGTGAAGCAAGAAGGCCATTTTATGTTTCAGTAGATGGGATTTCTGAAGAAGTGTTAGTAGAAACTTTAAATGAAGTCGAAGTGACTAATGGAAAAAAATCCTCAAAAAAACAAACTCAAGAAAATTCTAAAACAGTAAGGCCTAGACCTAATCATGAAGGATGTATCACAACAGCTATGCCAGGAACAATTATTGATGTAAAAGTTAAAATTGGTGACAGAGTTGAAGCTGGGGATAGTGTAATTGTTATTGAAGCAATGAAAATGGAAAATGAAATTCAATCCCCTACTTCAGGCATTGTAGTTGCAATCCATGTTGCAAAAGGTGAGTCTGTATCACCAGATGAAACTTTGCTAGAAATTCAACCTGAATCCTAAAGAAAACGATGCATGATAACGCTTGTTTTAGCATCGTCATCTCCATATCGAAGAGAATTATTATCGCGCTTTAAATTGCCATTTGATGTTTTTAGTCCTGACATTGATGAATCTTCGTATATAGGAGAAAATGCGAAAGAAATCTCCGTAAGACTTGCAAGAGAAAAAGCATTTAAAGTTGCACCACACTATTCAAATTCTCTTATCATCGGCTCAGATCAAACGGCGGAATGTCAGAATCAAATTATCGAAAAACCTAATACACATGAGTTTGCTCTAAAACAACTTCAATTATTAAGTGGAAAAGTCGTAACATTTTATACATCTCTTTGCTTATTAAATACTCAAACAAAAAAATTGCAAGAATGTGTCGTTGATTTTGAAGTGAAGTACAAAGAGTTAAACCTTGAAATAATTAACTCTTATTTATTGAAAGAACAACCTTATAATTGTGTTGGAAGTGTTAAATCTGAAGGTCTTGGTATTGCTCTTCTTGATTATGTAAAAGGCGAAGATCCAACTGCGCTCATAGGGCTTCCCCTTATAAAATTATCTAATATGCTTCAAAATGAAGGTGTTACATTTTAATGATAGATAAAGAAAAAGGATGTTTATATCTTATTCCAGTTCCAATCGACCAAAACTCTAAAGAGCCTGTTCTTTTAGAAAAGCACCAAAAAATTGTTGAGCATTTAGATTATTTTGTTGTTGAAAATGAAAAAACAGCTCGATTTCATCTTGGCGCACTGAATCTTCATAAGCCTATTCATCAATTACATTTTGAAGTACTAGATAAATCTTCAACTCAAGAAGAAATTAAAGATTTTTTAGACCCTCTATTAAAAGGTTTTAATATTGGATTATTGTCCGAATCAGGCAGTCCTGCAGTTGCTGATCCTGGAGCAAAAATGGTTGCTTTAGCTCATCAAAACAATATCAAAGTCATACCAATGACCGGCCCATCATCAATTTTATTGGCGCTTATGGCTTCAGGCCTGAATGGACAGCAATTTAAGTTTCACGGCTACCTTCCTTCTGAGAAAGTCGAAAGGATAAAGAAAATAATTTTAATTGAAAATGAATCCAAGAAAAATAACGAAACACAGATTTTTATTGAAACGCCGTACAGGAATCAGCACGTTTTTAATGATTTGATAGAAACTCTTAAAGAGCAAACTCAACTTTGTATAGGATCGGATATAACATCAGAAAATGAATCTATTCTTACAAAAAATATCAGGGATTGGAAAAAATATATTTCAATAGATTTAAAAAATAAGCCTTGCGTATTTCTTTTACAAAGCTAACATTTCTTTGATGGGCGAAAAACTTTTTCTGTGATACTCACAAAGCCCATGGCTTTTAATCATTTCTATGTGTAATTTAGTTGGATAACCTTTATGCTTTTTAAATTGATAAGCAGGATAAGCTTTATCAATTTCAATCATTTTCAAATCACGTTCAGTTTTGGCAATAATTGAAGCCGCGGAAATCTCTGCAACTTTATCATCGCCTTTAACTATTGCCTCACAAGAAAACCCAACTTGAGGGCAAAATAATCCATCTACCATAATTTTAATTGAGGTATATCCGTTTAATGCCTTAATAGCTCTTTGCATAGCTAAAAGTGTGGCCTGATGAATATTTAATTCGTCTATCTCATCTGCACTGCAGATGCCAACCGTCCAAGCCAAGGCATTCTTCTTTATTTGTTCAGCTAGAAAGTATCTTTTAGACTCAGATAGCTTTTTAGAATCACGCAAATCTTCAGTATTAAACTCTGGCCCCAATATAACTGCTGCTGCATAAATTGGACCTGCTAAAGGCCCCCTTCCAGCCTCATCTACTCCACAAATTAAGTTTTCATGCATTTACTTTATGAATTTTAAAACAACTCTATTTAGGCGATCAGATGTATTTTGTTTTAGTTGATGATGTATTTTTGTAAATTGAATTAATAAATTTTTTCTGTAGGCTACATCCTTTAGAATCTCAATAGTTTTATCAGTTATATTTTCTGGTGTGGCATCATCTTGCAAAAGTTCTGGCACAAGAAACTTATTCAAAAGAATATTTGGAAGACTTATATAGGGTAGGTATCGCATACGCTTAAGAATTTGCCAGCTAATTGATGACATTTTATAAATCACTATCATAGGTTTTTTATAAAGTGCTGTTTCAAGGGTTGCTGTACCTGATGCCACAATAACTAGATCAGCTGCATTGATTGCATCTGATGCATGACCAATAAGAAGCTGAATATCTAGTTCTGCATGTGTATTTTTAAACAAAGTTTTTGAGAAAATTTCGTATGTTTCTCTTGTTGGTAAGGGTACTAAAAATTTAATATCACGAACTCTTTTCGATATTTCAATAGCTGAATCGATAAGAAGTTGCGCATGCCACCTCACTTCCCCTTGCCTGCTCCCTGGTAAAAGAGCAATGACTTTAGTAGCTTTAATAATTTTAAGTTTATCCTGAGCCTTCTTTTTGTTAGGGTGCAGTGGAATCATCTCAGCAAGAGGATGACCTACAAAACTGGCTTGGATATTTGCTTTTGAATAAATTTTTTTTTCAAATGGAAATATGGTTAGCATATGATCTATAGATTTTTTAATTTTTCTAAGTCTATTTCCTCTCCAGGCCCAGATTGAAGGACTGACATAATGGATCACAGGTATACCTTTTTTCTTTAACTGTCTTTCAATCCAAAAATTAAAATCAGGTGCATCAATACCAATGAACAAATCAGGCTTTGCATCTAGAATTTGATTTAGAAGATTTTTTCTTAACTTTAAAAGGCGAAATAATTTTCTAAGAGCCTCAAAATAACCTCTTACAGAAAGTTCTTCCATTGAAAAAAATGAAACTGCACCTTCTTTTATCATTTTTGGTCCAGCTATACCAATGAATGTAAGATCAGGACGAATTGACTTTAAAGACTTGATTAAGTGACTTCCTAGTAAGTCTCCGGAAGATTCTCCAGCAACTATAGCAATCGTTTTCATTATTAACGAATAATACCGCGGGTAGATTTTGCAATAAAATCTGTATAAAGATTAAGCTCCTCGGTATCTTTACTTAAAATTTTAATTTTTTCTTCAGCTTCATTTAGAGAAAGGCCTTGTCTATATAAAACTTTGTAAGCTTCTTTAATTTTGGCGACAATTTTTGGGTCAAATCCCCTTCTTTTCAAACCTTCTGCATTAATGCCATTTGGCTTTGCATCATAACCTGCAGCTATAACATAAGGAGGTATATCTTTAAAAACCACAGTGTTTACAGCTGTAATAATATGGCTGCCAATCTTACAAAATTGATGAACAAGAGTAAATCCACCTAATATCGCATAGTCATCGATCGATACATGACCTGCAAGAGATGTGTTGTTTGCTAATATAGTGTGATTTTTAATTTCGCAATCATGAGCAATATGAACATAAGCCATAATCCAATTATCATTACCTATTTTTGTTAGACTTTGATCTTGAGCAGTGCCTCGATTAAAAGTGCAGAATTCTCTAATTGTATTATTGTCACCAATCTCTAAAAATGTTTTTTCTTGATTATATTTTTTGTCTTGAGGAGATTCACCAATTGAGCTGTAGTGATATATATGATTATTTTTACCGATGGTAGTATTTCCAGTAATTGTCACATGATTGCCAATAACAGATCCCGCTCCAATACTTACATCGCCATCAATAATAGAGTAAGGACCAACTTTAACGCTGGAATCTAAATTAGCTTTAGAGTTAATAATTGCGGTAGGATGAATCAAAATAATATTACAACTTTATAAGTTTATTTTTTTTCGATAGGCTTTAGGATGCACATCATACTTGCTTCAGCAACGACTTCATCATTAACTTTAGCAACAGCAATATACTTCCATATACCTTTTAGGACACGATCAATTTTTACATGAATAATTAGTTGATCACCAGGGGAAACTGGTTTTTTAAAACGTGCATTATCTATTCCAGCAAAATAATATACTGAATCGTCGGATGGTTTTGTATCCATTGTTTTAAAAGACAAAATAGCTGCAGCTTGGGCCATTGCTTCTACAATTAAAACACCTGGCATTACAGGATAATAAGGGAAATGTCCTGGGAAAAAAGGCTCATTAATTGAAACATTCTTGATGGCAAAAATTTCCTTCCCAAGTTCCATTGAAATAACTCTATCAATAAGCACAAATGGATATCTATGGGGTAAGTGATTTAAAATTTCATGTATATCCATTGCAGTATTTTCAGCCATCTTTGCCATTCCTATTATTTTAATCTTCTAATTTTTGCTGCAGTTTTAAGCCATGCTTCATGAGCTTGGAAAGGCATCAGTGCAGTATATGTGCCTGAATTTTTTATTGATCTTGTAATCATTGAGCCGGGTGATATAGTGACATTGTCTGTAATTGACAAGTGCCCTAAGATCATAGCAGCCCCTCCGATAGCACAATTTTTTCCAATTTTAGCACTGCCTGCAATACCTACACAGCCTGCGATTATCGTATTTTCACCAATAATGCAGTTGTGTCCAATCTGCACTAAATTATCAATTTTAACGCCACTAGAGATAATAGTATCATCTAATGCGCCACGATCTATGGTTGAATTTGATCCGATATCAACGTTATCACCTAAAACGACTTTTCCTATTTGAGGAATAGCGAGCCACTTATCATTGTCTTTTGCATAGCCAAAACCATCTGACCCTATGACACAACCTGCATAAATAGTACAATTTTTACCAATGATTGTATTCGTCTTTATTACAACATTAGGATGAATAGTTGAATTATCACCGATAATATTATCGCTTTCGATTATGGCTCCTGCATGAACAGAAACGCCATCAGCGATTGAAACATTTTCTTCGATAACTACATTTGGGCCAATGAAGATATCTTGACCTAATTTGCATGTGGGGTGAATAATTGCAGACTTATGAATCTCTTTTTTAAGCACCTTGCTGGGATTTAATAGTCGAGATACTTTCGCAAAGTACAAATATGGGTTATTTGAAACTATTGCTGAGCCCTTGCGAAATACAAGACCTTCACTATTAGTTATTACAATACCTGCTTTAGTGCTTTTTAATAGATCTAAATATTTAGGGTTATTAAAAAAGGAAATTGAATTTTCACCGGATGATTCTAGAGAGGCAACGGAGTCAATAAGTATATTTGAATCACCTATTAACTCGCCACCTAATTGTTTTACTAGATCACCAGATGTGATTGCTTGGCCCATACGAACAAATTAGGCCAATGATTATTTTTTGCCTAATGATTTTAAAATTTTGTCTGTAATATCAATTTTTTCGCTAGCATAAGCAACGCCATTGTATAAAACAAGATCAAAGCTTTCTGCTTTAGCTACTGAAGTTACAGCTTTATTAATCTGCTCCTGAAGGCCACCAAGCTCTTCATTTCTTCTTATATTGATATCTTCTCTTAATTCACGCTCTTTACGTTGAACATCTACGCGAAGTTGAGAGAGGGATTTTTCTTTAGAATCACGCTCAGACTCTTTCATCGTTAAAGCGTCTTTTGCAAAAGCAGCTTCTCTATCTTTTAAAGATTTGACATCTGCTTTTAATTTATCAGTGCGTGAACTAAATTCTTTTTCTAATTTTTTATTGCTTTCAATCGTTTGTGGTGCTTCTTGTAAGATCTTGTCTACTTGAACAAAACCCACTTTAAGATCAGCATATGCGCTTAAACTCGCAAGAAACAAAGTTGCAAAAGCTAAAGATTTGAATTTCAATTACTTTCTCCTATAATTTTTCAAGTTAGAACATTTAGAACTGCTGGCCCATTTGAAACTGAATACTTTCAGTTCTATCGGTACTTTGATTATTAAATGGTTGAGCATAAACGAGCTTCAACGGTCCGAATGGGGATACCCATAAAACTCCCATACCAGCCGAGTACCTTAAAGTCGTTAAATCTATTGATTGATCATGCCCGTATACATTACCAGCATCTATAAAGGCACTCAAGCGAAATTGATTATTATTTTTTATAAAAGGTACAGGCATAAATAATTCAGCATTAGCAATTACCTGCTTATTTCCACCCAAAAACATATTTGTTGTTGATGTGCTAATACCGCATGATGTGTCTCCTTGAAGACACACTGGACCAATTGAGCCTTGACGATATCCACGAACCGTATTTACGCCACCAACATAGAAATTTTTAAAGAAAGGAAATTCTTTGCCGCCATAACTATCAGCATATCCAATTTGACCATTTAACATAATCGTGAGGTCTTTTGTAACATCTTTATACCAGCTCTCTTGAAGAGTAATTTTATACATTTGTATATCAAGCCCTGGTGTTGAGACTTCAGCATTAATTCGTCTTAACTCACCCTTCTTCGGAAATAAAATATCATCCCGACTATCAATAGCCCATCCTAAAGAAGCAACCAGTGAGTTCATCGTACATCCGGTAGATTGTGACGTGCCTGTTACTGATGAGCAATAGTTGATATATCTTGTAGGCGATCTATCAATCTGTAGATTACTTACTTCGGTGTTATCCAAACTCAATCCGTAAGATATTGAATTTTTTTCGCTTAAAGGTATGCTAAATCTTACCCCAGCTCCAAATGATGATGTGTTATAGGTAACTAAGTTTAAAGAGGAGGTATTAACATCACGCCTATATATATCATAACTAAGGCTAATTCCTTCCGGAGTAAAAAATGGCTTAGTAATACTTAATGCATACGTCTTATTAACTTTACCTGTATTAACTTGCGCTGAAACACGATCCCCTGTTCCAAGAAAGTTTGCTTGAGTAACATTAAAACTACCTACCAAGCCTTCGCTACTGCTTAATCCTGCACCAAACATGATACTTCCAGTATTTCTTTCAGTCACTTTAACTTTTAAATCAACTTGATCTGTGCTTCCAGGAACTGCTGGTGTTTCAATATTAACATCTGTAAAAAATTGTGTTCTATTAAGTCTAACTTTAGATCGGTCAATTTTGTCTGCCGCATACCAGCCAGATTCGACTTGTCTAAACTCTCGTCTAATAACATCATCTCGAGTGCGTTGATTACCTTCAATATCAATACGCCTTACATAAACTTTTCTTCCGGGATCTACAAAAAATGTAAATGCCGCAGTATGTTCTTCCTTATTAATTTCTGGAATTGCATTAACATTTGAAAATGCAAAGCCATCATTTCCTAAACGACTGTTCATCGCTTTTGTTGATTCAGTAATTTTTTCCCGATTAAAAATATCATCCTTTTTAATTTTGATTAAATTTTGCAATTCACTTTCAGGAACTTGTTGAAGATCACCTGCAAGCTTCACGTCAGAAACTTTGTACTTCGGTCCCTCTGAAATATTAATCGTAATATAAACATCTTCTTTGTCTGGTGTTATAGATACTTGAGTAGAGTCAATTGAAAACTCCAGGTATCCGCGATTCATATAAAATGATTTTAATGTTTCAAGATCAGCTGTTAATTTCTGTTTTGAATACTGATCGTCTTTGTACCACCATGATAACCAGTTGGTTGTTTGAAGCTGAAATTGAGATGTAATATCGGATTTGTTATAAAGCTGATTTCCAACAACATTGATTTCTTTGATACGCGAAACGATACCCTCTTCGATATCAAATCGAATAGCAACTCTGTTTCTCTCTAATGGTGATGCTGATGTTTTAACGGTAGCAGTATATTTACCTTGCGCTAAGTATTGCTTCTTAATTTCTTGCTCAGCAAATTCTAATTTAGATTTGTCATAAATTTGGCCCTCGGCAAGACCAATCGCCTTAATACCTTCTTTTAATTTATCCGATTGAAACGCTTTGTTACCTGAAAATTGAATGTCAGCAATTGAGGGTCGCTCTTGAACAGTGATGAGCAAAATATCTTGATCCACTTCTATACGAACATCTTTAAAGAAGCCTGTACGATAAAGGGATTTGATAGCTTCGGATGACTTATCCTCAGTCATTGTGTCACCTGCTTGCACGGGCAGGTAATTAAATACTGTGCCTGGCTCAGTTCTTTGTAGGCCTTCAATTTTAATATCTTTGATAACAAAAGGCTCCATAGCAAAGGCAGCTATGGAAAGAACGAGAAGTGAAACGAATAAAGCTAGTTTAGATCTTAAAGTCATTAGCTTCCTAATAGGTATCGACAGGCGTCATTATACAACGCAATTGCAGTTAGTAAACCCAAAATTAACACTCCAACCCTTTGACTTATCATCATTTTTTTATTTGATAAAGGCTTACCCATAATAAATTCAAGGACATAATAAGCCAAATGACCTCCATCTAATAATGGAATGGGCAATAGATTCAATATTCCGATATTCAAACTAATAAGCCCAATAAACTGAATGTAAGGAAGAATGCCTTCTAAAAAAGAAGAAGAGGCCATATGAGCAATTGCCAAAGGTCCGCCTAAGTCTTTTAAGTCAGCTTTTTGTGTAAATAAATTCTTGAGCGTAGTTAAAGTTAAATTTAAAAAAGTATAGGTTTGACTTAAGGATTTACTTAGAGATTCTAAAAATGTGCTTTTTACTTCAATTAAATTGGGTTTAATATAAGCTTCATCATAATTCAGTAAAATACCAATTCTTTTTTTCTCTATTTTACTTTCAAATATATCTTTATCTATATGAATTAATTGAATAATATTTTTTCTTTTTATAGATAAATCATAAGACTTTAACCAATTATTTTGAATGCTATTAACTAGGTCTTGAATGCTTTTTACTTCTATTTGATCAATCATAAGAATTTGATCATTGGGTTTGAGACCTATTTTTTCAGCAATACTTTCTGGCTCTATCGACTGGATTAAAATAGGAATGCCATATGGGAATAGATGAATATCATTAGTCCAAAATAAATTATGAATACTAAATAGCTCACCTCCTCTTTTAAAGCTTAAAATTTTGAATGGATCTTTGTGGGCACTTAAATAAATCTGCAAGTCATTCAAGGATTTGATCTCCTTGCCATCAATCAAAACGATTTCATCTCCAGCTCTTAAGCCCTGTTTGAAAGCTTCACTAAAATGAGAAACTTCGTTGATTAGTGGCTTGATTTGAGGCGATCCATGCATATAAATAGAAAAAAATATGAGGATACCCAAAAAAATATTGATTAAAGGTCCGGCTAGAACAATAAGAAAGCGCTTGAATAGTGGCTGTCTATTAAATGCCCTATGAAGATCAGTTTTTTTTATCTTTTCTTCTGAATCACCATGGCTTTCATCTAAAAGCTTTACATAACCTCCAAGAGGAATTGAAGATATAACAAATGCGGTATGATCTTTACCAAAAAAAGAAGTAAAAATAGGTTTGCCGAATCCAATTGAGAATTTTAGTACCTTAACATTGCACCACCGAGCCATTTGAAAATGGCCAAATTCATGAATACCGACGACAATACTGATTGTAAGTATAAAAACTAGAAAGGTTATCATGCGCTTAGCTTATGGCTGTCAATCCAAGAAAGGGCAAGATAACGGGTCTTCTTGTCTACATCCAAAACCGTATCAATAGAAACTAATGGCTCTGATTCTATTGTGTCCATGCAAAATTCAATTAACTCTGCAATTTGATTAAATCCGATCGATTCATTTAAGAAAGCATCTACAGCAACTTCATTTGCAGCATTGAGAACTGTGGGGGCATTATGACCCATATTCAAAGCCTTATAAGCCAATCCAAGGCAAGGAAATTTATTTAAATCAGGCGCTTCAAAGTCGAGTTTTTTAGTTTTTATAAGATCTAGGCCTAACACTCCTGATTCAATTCTTTCTGGATGACTTAAAGCGTAAGCAATGGGGGTTCTCATATCTGGGTTGCCTAATTGAGCTAGCGTACTTCCATCAATATACTCAACAAGAGAATGAATAATACTTTGAGGGTGGATTATTACTTCTATATCTGATGCTGGAATATCGAATAACCAAAAAGCTTCAATAATTTCCAACCCCTTGTTCATCATGGTTGCTGAATCGATTGTAATCTTTTTGCCCATTACCCAATTAGGATGTCGCAAAGCTTCTCTGGGTGTCACAAGAAGCAGCTCTTCTTTAGAAAAAGTCCTAAATGGTCCGCCAGATGCAGTCAGTAAAATTTTTCTAATGCCATTAGACTTGTAATTCATTTTTTTGTTTTGTGGCAAAACTTGCAAAATTGCATTGTGTTCACTATCGATGGGTATCAACGTCGCCCTTGAATGATTTACAGCTTTGACGAATAACTCCCCTGCCATCACGAGCGTTTCTTTATTAGCCAATAAAATCTTTTTACCGCTATTGGCAGCTGCCATAGTAGGCTTAAGACCCGCCGCCCCTACAATTGCTGAAATTACAGTATTTGTATCTTTATGAGAAGCAATCCAATCTAGGGACCCATTTCCCTCTAAAACAATTGTTTTTGAATTTAATGCAAGCAGATTTTTCTTCAACTTTTGATTCGCTTCTTGATTTAAAGCAATAGCAAAGTGAGGCTCAAATTCCACACACTGTTGTGTAAGCAGATCAATATTCTCATTTGCTGTCAGCGCAAAAACTTTATATTTTTCTTTATGAAGTTTTATGACTTGAAGAGCATTACAACCAATACTTCCGGTTGAGCCTAAGATAGCAATATTTTCCAATTAAATTATTATTCCGAAAAAAGCAGGTGACATAAGAATTAGGGTCGCAAGAGGAAGGCTTGAGCAGAGACTGTCAATTCGATCAAGAACTCCTCCATGCCCAGGAATTAAATCACCGCTATCTTTAACTTTTGCCATTCGTTTTATGTATGACTCAAATAAGTCACCCTCAACACTTAAAAGTAAAATTAAATTAAAAAACAAAATAGATATATAAGAATTAACAAAACCAAAGTAAGTTATGGCAATAGAAAATGATGAAACGACAAATAACGCCCCTAAAAAACCTTCCCATGTTTTACCCGGGCTAATAGATGGTGCTAGTTTTCTTTTTCCAAAACGTTTACCAAAGAAATAAGCGCCAGAGTCTGCAAGCCAAATAGTTGTTAAAACAATAAGAACGGTCCAAGGGCTTAATTGAATTAAATAATTCAAAGAAATAATAAGTGGCATCACTAATATCCAGCCAATAAAAGCACTAAAAAAGAAATTTTTTAAAGTGATTTTAAAAATTAAAAATAAAGGTGCCGCACATAACCAAAAAATTGAAGCTATCCAAAGTATGAGTCTTGACCCTTCAGAATTAAGATGGCTATCAATTAAATAAATTAAAGCTAATGAGACTAATAAAAAAATCTTTTTTTCATAAGATTTAAAATATAAAAGCTTTGTCCATTCATAAAGAGCCAATATCGAAGTGAAATAAATCACAAAAGAAAAATATCTTCCTGAAAATAGAAACATAGAAGACAGGAGAACTGCAAGCATCGCTAACGCAGAAAAAATTCGAGATATCAACATTTATATCTGCTCACTTGTTTTGCCATATCTTCGTTCTCTTTTTTGAAATTCAATTAGTGCGGAGGTAAAAGCCTTTTCATTAAAATCAGGCCATAGTGTTTCAGTAAAATAAAGTTCGGTATATGAAAATTGCCAGATTAAGAAATTACTAATGCGTTTTTCACCGCCGGTTCTTATCAAAAGATCAGGATCTGGCGCAAAATTCAACGAAAGATTTTGAATAAGATTTTTTTGGGTAAATGGTTTTTTAAAGTGATTTTTTTTTCGGTATTCATTTACTGCATTCACAATATCCCACCTTCCACCATAATTAATTGCAATACTTAATGTAAGACCTGTATTTTTTTCAGTGAGATTCTCTAGATCTTTTATCTTATCAATCAGCTTCTTTGGGAAAGGTTTACGATCACCAATGAGTTTAAAACGAATATTATTTTTAATTAAAGATGAAGATTCTTTTTTAATGGAATCTTGAAATAAAGACATTAAAAAATCAACTTCCTGAGTGGGTCTCAACCAATTTTCTGTACTAAAAGCAAATAATGTAAGAAATGGAATATTTAATTTTTGACATTGGGTAATCACCGTTTTAACAGATTCTAAGCCTCTTCTATGCCCAGAAATACGAGGCATTAAACGTTTTTTTGCCCACCTCCCATTGCCATCCATAATGATAGCAATATGTTGAGGTTTTTCTATTAATTGGTCTTGCGCTTGAAATGAACGAAAAAAATTAAACACTAAATAGCGAGTAATTCAGATTCTTTTAACTGAAGAAGCTTATCAATTTCAGCAATAAATTTATCTGTAATTTTTTGAACATCATCTTGTGATCTTCTCTCATCATCCTCACTGATTTCTTTTTCTTTGAGGGATTTTTTTAGCGAGTCATTTGCATCGCGTCTAATATTTCGAATTGCCACTTTTGCTGATTCAGCTTCTGTACGCACAACTTTTATAAGATCTTTTCTTCGCTCTTCAGTAAGTGTTGGCATTGGAACACGAATAAGATCTCCAGATGTCGCAGGATTCAATCCAAGATCGCTATCGCGAATTGCTTTCTCAACTTTAGCAACCATACTTTTTTCATAAGGCTGCACATTAATTGTTTTTGCATCCCCTAAATTAACGCCAGCAACCTGATTTATTGGAACCATCGATCCATAATAATCAATAAGGATGTGATCAAGAAGCCCTGTATGTGCTCTACCTGTTCTAATTTTTGCAAGATCAGACTTGAAAGAGTCTAGAGATTTTTGCATTTTTTCATTTACATTTATTTTGATTGCTTCAGTCATTACAGTCCTCTTTAATCAATGAACATTAGGCATTACCAACGTGCCTTCATTTTGCCCTAATAAGATATTTTTAAGTGCTCCGGATTTGAATATATTAAATACTGCAATAGGTAGTTGTTGATCTCGACACAAAGTAAGCGCTGTAGCATCCATTACCTTCAAATCTTTTTGAATGGCTTCATCAAAACTTACAACCTCATAACGCTTTGCTTTTGGATTTTTTTTTGGGTCTTCTGAATAAATCCCATCTACTTTAGTGGCTTTAATCATAATATCTGCATTCATTTCAACACCGCGCAAGGCTGCTGCAGTATCGGTTGTAAAGAAAGGATTGCCCGTACCGGCAGCAAAAATAACTACCTTGCCTTCTTCTAAATAACGAATTGCCTTACCTCTAATGTAAGGCTCAACCACCTGCTCTATATTGAGCGCTGATTGAACGCGAGCTACAATACCAGCATGCTTCATTGCGTCCTGAAGGGCCAAAGCATTCATGACAGTTGCCATCATACCCATATAGTCAGCAGTTGCCCTATCCATACCTGCAGCACCTAGAGCAACTCCTCTAAATATATTGCCACCACCAATCACAATACCTATTTGAACTTTTAAATCCAGCGCCTCTTTGATTTCATGAACAACATTTGAAATGGTATGTTGGTTAATACCAAAGGGATCGTCACCCATAAGGGCTTCACCTGAAATTTTTAACAAAACTCTTTTGTACGCGGATCGTGTCATAATTTTTGTTAAAGTTTAACGTATTTTTAAATTAGAAGACATAAAAAAAGGATTGTATAAATCATACAATCCTTTATCAGTTCTTCTTGCTGAATTAAACCTTTGCTGCTGCTGCGACCTCTGCGGCATAATCCACAACTGCTTTTTCTATGCCTTCGCCTACAGAATAAATGCTAAATGCGTTAATTGTCGCATTGTTAGCTTTTAACAACTGCTCAATAGTTACTTTATCGTCTTTCACGAAAGGTTGATTTAATAATGTAACTTCTTTGAGGAATTTTTGAACTGTACCTTCTGCAATTTTTTCAAGCATAGCTTCAGGCTTGCCAGCTTCTTTTGCTTTTTCAATCGCAACTCGTTTTTCTACCTCAATCAATTGAGCATCAATACCTGATGCATTAAGCGCTTTAGGTTTATTTGCGGCAATATGCATCGCCAAATCTTTTCCTAAAGCATCGTCACCCCCTTGGAGATCTAAAAGAACACCAATTCTTCCGCTATGAACATAACTGACTATTTGACCAGTTGTTTGATATCGAATAAATCGACGCGGCGTAATATTTTCTCCAATTTTTCCAACGAGCTGCGCTCTCACTTCTTCAGCATTACCTGACGACATTGTTAAGTTCGCCAAAGCCTCAATATTAGTTGGATTTTTTTCATTAATAGCACTTACAAGATCATGCGCATATTTTAAAAAGTCTTCATTTTTGGCACAAAAATCTGTTTCCGAGTTCACCTCAAGAAGCGTTCCTGTTTTACCGTCTTTAGCTACAAAAGCTATAACAATACCCTCTGCTGCTAACCTTCCAGCGGCCTTGCTTGCTTTATTGCCAAATCGTACTCTTAGAATTTCTTCTGCACGCGCACTGTCTCCATCAGCTTCTGTCAATGCTTTTTTACAATCCATCATTGGTGCGTCTGTGCGATCGCGAAGGTCTTTGACCATGCTTGCGGTTATTTCTGCCACTTTGATACTCCTTAAATTCTGTATGATTAAATTTATTATTAAAAAAGGGGCACGAAGCCCCTTTTAAACGTTTACATAAAAATTATTCAGTAACTGCCTCAGTTACTTCTACAAACTCTTCTTCTTGCGATACTGATTTAGCAAGCTCATTTAATGCTTGGCTTTTTCCTTCCAGCACTGCATCGGCCATGCCTCTAGCATAAAGCCTAATAGCTCTACTTGAGTCATCATTGCCCGGAATAACATATGAAATATCATCAGGCGAGTTATTTGTATCGACTACACCAATAATAGGTATACCAAGTTTATTTGCTTCTACTACAGCACCACTTTCATGTCCCACATCAATAATGAATATTGCATCAGGAAGTGCTGTCATATCTTTAATACCACCGATTGAGCGTTGCAATTTCTCATAGTCGCGCTTATAACCTAGCGCTTCTTTTTTATTAAATTTTTGTAAGCTTCCGTCTTGAAGCATAGCTTCATAATCATTAAGACGCTTAATAGATTGTCTAACAGTTTTAAAATTTGTAAGCATGCCACCTAACCATCTGTGGTTTACATAAGATACACCCGCACGAGATGCTTCTTCTTTAAGAATTTCTCGAGCTTGCCTTTTAGTGCCTACAAAAAGAATACGCCCTTTATTTGCAGCAAGAGTTCGAATGTACTTCAAAGCTTCTTGAAACATTGGCAATGTCTTTTCTAGGTTAACAATATGAATTTTATTCCTGTCGCCAAAAATGTATGGTGCCATTCTTGGGTTCCAGTAACGGGTTTGATGGCCGAAATGGACACCCGCTTCTAACATTTGACGCATAGTAACTGACATATTTGACTCCGTTGTTATGGGTTAAAAAAACATTACCTAATTACATCTATTTTCATAGACACCCTAACGTTAGGCAATGCAAAATTATTTCCTCAAGATCCTTGAAGAAGCGCGCTATAATAGCACAAAAAATAAGCTCAAACGCAATATAAACGCAGCAATCATGACAATACACATCAAAAATCCCCAAGAAATAGAAAAAATGCGTGTTGCTGGTAAATTAGCATCAGAAGTCCTTGATTTTATTACACCTTTTGTAAAGTCTGGTATCACCACTGACGAAATCGACAAACTTTGTCATGATTATATGGTTAATGTACAAAATACTATCCCCGCTCCGCTCAATTATGCTCCGGACGGACACACACCATATCCCAAATCAATTTGCACTTCTATTAATCATCAAATCTGTCATGGCGTCCCAGGGCCAAAAGCGCTTAAAGAAGGTGATATTGTAAATATTGATGTTACCGTTATTAAAGATGGTTTCCATGGCGATACAAGTAGGATGTTTCATGTGGGCGAAACCTCTATCCAAGCAAAACGTTTATGTAAACTAACTTATGAAGCCATGTGGCTAGGGATTCAAATAGTAAAGCCCGGAGCAAAATTAGGCGATATCGGATTTGTCATTCAAGATTTTGCTGAAAAAAATGGGTTTAGTGTAGTACGAGAATTTTGTGGTCATGGTATTGGCAAGCGATTTCATGAAGAACCTCAAGTGCTTCATTATGGAAAACCAGGTACAGGACTTACTTTGGAAGCGGGTATGATTTTTACAATTGAACCTATGATCAATGCAGGCAAAAGAGATATTAAACAAATGCCTGATGGTTGGACTATAGTCACCAAAGATCGCAGCCTTTCAGCACAATGGGAACATACAATCTTAGTAACTCATAATGGTTATGAAGTGCTTACAGTTTCTGAAAAAACACCTCCACCGCCTACATTTGTTAATTAAATCTTGATTCAAAAAGAAATACTCAATTTAAAAAAAGAAATTGCTTTAAATGAGTTAAGTCTCATTAAAGCATTCTTAAAAAAAAGAGACGGTCAGTCTTATCTTGATAATCACTCGCTGCTTATTGATAAAGCATTAAAAAAACTATGGGACGGGCTTGAATTCAAAAATAGCGCCTCTCTTATCGCCTGCGGGGGATATGGTCGCAAAGAATTATTTCCATATTCTGACATCGACTTATTAATACTAATTCCAAAGAATCTTAATAAATCCTTAAGTCAAAAAATTGAACAGTTTATTACCTTGGCATGGGATCTTGGTTTAAGAATTGGTCATAGTGTCAGAAACATTAACGAGACTAAAAGGGAAATTAAAAAAGATATTACGGTGCAAACAAATCTTTTAGAGAGTAGATGTCTTATTGGAGACAAAAGCCTTTATAGCGAGTTTAAAAAGATCGTTAATGCCACTCTCATTCCCATCCACTTTTATAAAGGCAAAATTAAAGAGCAGGATCTTAGACATCAAAAATATAATCAATCTGCATACCAATTAGAGCCAAATATAAAAGAAAGTCCTGGTGGGCTAAGAGATCTCCAAATGATTCAATGGATTGGTAAAAGTCATATCCCAAGATTTAATTTACAAAAATTAAATCAAAGAAAATATCTTGATAAACAAAATTTTCAGATGCTTATAAATACCGAGCTCTTTATTAAAAACTTAAGAATTCTTCTTCATATCACTGCAAAACAGAATGAAGATAGATTGCTTTTCGACTATCAAAATCAATTAGGTTTACTGCTTAACTATAAAAATAGCCCTCATAAAAAAAGAAGTGAATTATTTATGAGGGACGTTTATAAAGCGATCAATTTCACAACGTACATTAATGAAGTGTTACTTAAAAAGCTTAATCCCAAAAAAATTACCAAGCCAAGAAAAATTCAAAATAGCCAATTTCTGATTATTATGGATGAGTATTTAGAAATTGGTTCAAATTTCAAAAATAAATCTATTACACCTCATATATTCGACGTCTTTATAGCTTTTCAAAATCATACATCGCTAAAATCTTTGGGGCCAAAGTTGATGATGCTACTTCAAAATTCCTCAAAAGAAATAAATGAAGCATTTCGAAAAAATAAAAAACAACAAGAAAAATTCTTATCTATTCTCAAATCGGACGACAAGGTAAATCGAACATTGAGGATTATGAATAAATGCAACCTAATCGGTGCATATATTCCTGCATTTGGGAAAATAGTTAGCCAGATGCAGCATGATTTATTCCATATTTATACAGTTGATGAACATATTCTCAACGTTATTCGTAACTTAAGAAGATTCGCTAAGGACGAATTGAAACATGAGTTTCCTGACTGTTACGATTTATTCAAAAATTATAAAAAAAAATATGTTTTGTATCTTGCTGCACTATTTCATGATATTGCAAAAGGTCGTGGTGGCGATCATTCCGAATTAGGAGCAAAAGATGTTGATGAATTTTCAAAGCTCAATCATTTGCCTCCTGAAGATCATGCAATCATCAAATGGCTTGTGAAATCTCATCTTATTATGTCTCATACAGCACAAAAATTAGACCTATCAGATCCTAGAGTAATTGAAGATTTTGCAAAAAAAGTAACAAACAAAGAAAATTTGATTTCACTTTATCTCCTCACGGTTGCAGATATAAGAGCAACAAGTCCTTATGTATGGAATCAATGGAAGGCTATTCTTCTCAAAAATTTATTTAACTACACTTTAAATTATTTAGAGCAAGATAAGTTGTCTCATGAAGATTCAATTACAAAACGAAAAGAAAAAGCAGCATTAATTCTTGATCATTACAATATTAAAAATCATCACTACAAAGCGCTTTGGGAAAATTTTGGAAAAAACTATTTCTACAGATACACAGAAGAAGAAATAGCTTGGCAGACAAGGTTATTATTTTCACATACAGCACCCACAAAACCAATTATTAGAGTTAGACATCGCTCAAATGGCGAAGGCATAGAAGTTCTTATTTACCAAAAAAATTCTGCACATATTTTTAACAAAACTTGCCATTTTTTTGATGAAATTGGATATAACATTGCTGCAGCAAAAATATTCACAACTCAACATAATTATGCATTGAACCTTTTTGATTTGCTTGATGCCAATCCTAAGTCTGTAAGTTACGAAGGACTCTTTAAATTTATTGAAAAAGAATTAACTAGTCGATTTGAAAGTCACAAAGAAAATAAGCCTACAAAACTTTCTGAACGAAGCCGACAAGCAACACATCACACTTTTGATACGAAAATCTCTATCCTACAAATTGAACAATCTTCTGTATATCAATTAGAGGTGATCACGGATGATAGGCATGGTCTTTTAAGTCTCATATCAGACCAGCTATCAAAAGAAGAAATATCTATTAATCACGCAAAAATAAATACACTTGGATCCCGTGCTGAAGATACATTTTTAATTACCTATAAAAATCATTTAAAAATGAGCAAAAAAAAGATTAATGATTTAATTGAAAAATTGAATACAGCAATTGCTTGAGACCTCAATCACGTATAATTCAAATTTCACATACGATATCGACATAATGAAAATAGCAATTATTAGAAGAAAATTCACGCCTTTTGGCGGTGCAGAAAATTTTATTCTAAGATCATCGTTAGGTTTAAGTTCGCTCGGTATAAAATTTTCGATCATTTCTGAGCGATGGAAACGTAATGCTAGTTCTTCTAACGATATCGCATGGTTAGAAGCAAAATCTAATGGATTTTTCAGATTTTCTAGATTTTTGAGCTTTCAAAACTCTGTTAAAAAAATTCTTGCTGAGAATCATTTTGATCTTGTTCAATCGCACGAGAGACTAACCGGAGTCGACATATATAGACTAGGTGATGGTATTCATGCAGCCTGGGTTGATAGAATTATAAAAACTAGCCCTTGGTACAAAAAGATTTGGCTCAAGATTGATCCATACCACAAAAAAATAATTCGTATCGAAAAAGAAATGTCCAAGGACAATAATCTTTTTTATGTTGCAAATAGCGAGCTCGTTAAAAATGAATTATATGAATATTACAAAGTGCCAAAATCGCGGATAAGAGTGATTGAAAATGGTATCGATATAGAATCATTTCATCCTGTCTCAGCTTCAAAAAAAGAAGCATGTAAGAAAAAATTATCACTTGATCCAAATTCACCCGTTATTCTTTTTGTGGGTTCGGGTTTTCAAAGAAAAGGTGCTTTTGAACTCGTTGAAGCCATCAAATTAATTCCAAAATTTCAAGCTATTATTGTTGGTCAAGATAAGGAAATACAAAAACTAAAGGATCTTGCAGGCGAACACAATATTATTATCACTGGACCTCAGGATAATATTCAAAAATATTTAGATGCATCTGATATATTTTGTCTACCTTCTCTTTATGACAGTCTTCCTAATGCAGCTCTTGAGGCTTTATGTTGCGGACTGCCTATTGTGTTAACAAAAGATGTTGGTCTAGCTCCTCACATCAAAAAGAATAGTGCTGGCATCATTTGTAAGAAAAATAAACATAGCATTGCCGAATCTTTAATAGTCGCGTGGAAAAAAAGAAAATTACTTTCGAAAAATGCGCTGAAAGTAGCTAGAGCTTTTGATATAAAAATTAAAAATAAAGAATGGCTTCATTTATACAAAGAATTAGCAAATAAAAAGAAAATTAAAATTTTACATACCGAGTCTTCATTGGGCTGGGGTGGTCAAGAGATTCGCGTGCTCACAGAAGCAAAAATATTTTCTAAATATGGGCATGAAGTCATTGTCGCATCAGATAAAAATAGCTTAATCGCTAAACGCGCTCACCTTTATGGAGTGAGTTGCAAAGGTATTAAACTTCAAAAAAAGAGATTCGCTGATTTGTTATCGTTAAGAAAGCTTATCAAAGAAGTAAAGCCAGATGTTATTTCTTGCCATTCAAGCACCGACCATTGGCTTTCAGCTTTAGCTAGATTAACTTTAAATATAAAACCGGCAATTGTAAGAACGAGACATATAAGTACTCATGTACACAGGAATGCATCTTCGAAATGGCTTTATAATAATGGCTGTGAATCGATTATGACAACGAGTGAATCTATAAAAGATGATTTAACTCAAGATAAGTTTGTTCGCACTCCTATTACCTCAGCACCCACTGGAATTGATACAGATATTTTTGTTCCTGGCAATAAAAGACAACAAAGAAAATTACTAAGCCTCCCTCAGAAACATTTTATCTTTGGTATTGCGGCTACATTGAGATCATGGAAAGGACATAGCGATTTAATTCAAGCCTTTAATCTACTAAATAATCCAATGTGTACTTTAATCGTTATAGGTGACGGTCCACAAATGGAAAATTGCAAAAAATTAGCTAAAAATTCTACCTATCCGAAGAATATTAAATTTGTTGGCGACATTCAGAATATCGTACCCTATTTACAAGCAATAGATTGTTTTGTTCTACCGAGTTTCGCAAATGAAGGTGTTCCTCAAGCATTATTGCAGGCCATGTCTGTCGGTCTTCCAATTATTAGCTGTCCAGTCGGAGGTATTCCAGAAACTTTAAAGATCTACAAAAAAGCTATATTAACTGAACCCAAGAACCCAGAACTTCTTTCAAAGGCAATGTTTAAAATTATAAAAAATTCCAATACTAATCAGATAAAAAATATACACAGACCTTTTACTTTAGACACTATGTATAAAACATCTCTAGAAGTTTATGATAAAGCTATTAAAAATAGGCTGAAAATGGATTAGATGAAGTAAATGGCGGAAGAGGTGAGATTCGAACTCACGGAGGGCTATGAACCCTCGACGGTTTTCAAGACCGCTGCCTTAAACCGCTCAGCCACTCTTCCGGAGCGAGAATTCTAACATATCCTTTAATCATCTTGAAGGTCTGAATCAGGAAATAAAACTTCAGAAAATCCAAAATTACTCAAATCCTCAATCCGCATTGGATAAAGAATACCATCTAAATGATCACATTCATGCTGAACGACGCGCGCATGAAAATCAGTAACTGTGCGATCAATTGGATTGTGATTCAAATCATAACCTTGATAACGAAGTTTTTTAAATCTTGGCACTAAACCCCTCATGCCAGGAACGGAAAGACACCCTTCCCATCCACTTTCCTTATCATCATCAAGAAAGGTAAGTTTTGGATTAATTAAAATAGTGTACGGCACTTCTTCTGCGTCTGGATATCGCGGAGTCTTTTTAACACCAAAAATGACAACTCTTAGACTCACGCCTATTTGAGGTGCTGCTAAGCCTGCGCCATTTAAAGAATGCATAGTATCTTGCATATCTTCAATCAAATTTTTTAATGCGCGACTTTTGAAATCATGAATTGGCTCTGCAACTTTCAAAAGCAGCGGATCGCCCATTTTTAACACTTGTCTTATGGTCATTTAATTTTTTGAAATAATTGTTTGAATCAGTCTAATTACATCAGTCATCATAAGTTGGCAAACATCATTATCACAAAGCTCATTAATACTAGAAAATGAAATAGCATCTTTACTTTGACCTCTTCCAGCGGCGTGATTTACCATAGGGCATATGGCTGCATATGCAATATTAAGTTCTTTTGCCAAAGCCGCTTCAGGCATTCCTGTCATACCAACGATATTAGCACCATCTTTTTCAAGACGATTTATTTCGGCTGCAGTTTCTAATCGAGGTCCCTGCACTGCCGCATAAACACCTTCAGTTACCACTGTTTTTAATAAAGTCTGTGCAGAAGTAATAATTTGTTTTCTTAAAGATTCATCATATGGATAAGTAAAATCTATGTGCTTAACTGGCATTTCAGCGCCATCAAAATAAGTATTTTTACGGCCATATGTATAATCAATAATTTGACTGGGAATACATATAGTGCCTGGTTTAACTGCTTCATCGATTACGCCGACAGTGGCTACTGATATGATTTTCGTAACCCCCACCGATTGAAGCGCCCAAATGTTCGCACGATAATTAATTTCATGAGGGGGTATTGTATGGCCCGAGCCATGACGAGCTAGAAAAACAATATTTTTATTTGATAATGATCCAAAAATGAGGGGCTGAGAAGGTTCTCCATAAGGTGTTCTAATGAGCTCACGCTTTAATACTTTTAATTCATGTATAGAAGCTAATCCCGTGCCACCAATAATTCCAAACATAAAACTAACCTCACCTATTAAAGAATTACATTCTATAACATACTACTGAATATGAGGATTACACAAAACATAAAGAACCAATACAAAATCAAGCAAACAAAGAAGCATTATGAAAATTTTACTGTAGGCTCATTAGTTCTTGGTATAGAAATGAAAGAGGCTATTACGACCTTGTATGCTTTTGCTCGCACCGGAGACGATATTGCTGATGAAGGGAATAAATCTAAGAAAGACCGTCTTAAAGAAATAAAATATCTTAAAGATCATCTAAAAAAAATTGAAAAAAATCAAAAAATTAATGACCCATATTTTAAAATATTAAAAAAAATATATATTAAATATAATATAAAAATCAGTAACTTATATAAATTTATTAATGCTTTTAATAAAGATATTAATCATAAACAATACTCTAGATTTAATGGCCTAATCAAATATTGTGAGGATGCAGCGAACCCAGCTGGTGAACTTATTTTAAGCCTTGTAAAAAAAGATAATAAAGAAAATATTCGCAAATCTAATGCGATTTGTACGGCGTTAGCGCTTATTAATTTCGCTCAAGGGGCTGTTGAAGATTATAAAAAAGGTCGAATTTATTTTCCAAAAGACGAGATAAAAGAATTTAATCTGAATATCAAAGATATCGAAAAAAGAAACTTTTCAGCTCAATGGATAAGATATAAAAAATTTTGGGTTAATCGAAATTACCAAATCCTTAAGGAAGGCTTAGGGCTTGGGAAAAAAATAAAAGGTAGGCTTGGCTTGGAAATACAAATGATTGAGCTTGCAGCGCTTTTATTACTAGAAAGAATGAAAAAAAATGACTGTAATTTATTCATTAACCCACCTAAAATTAGAACATTAGATTGGATACTCATATTCCTCAAAGCTGCAGCTCTAAAACTATCATGACTCCTATTCAATATTGCTACGAGAAGGTTAAAGAGAGTAAATCAAATTTCACATGGACTTTTTACTTTATAAGTAAAAACAGGCGAGATGCCCTTGTGTCGCTTTACGCATTTTGTAGGGAAATTGATGATATTGTTGATAACACAATCGATCTCGAAGTAGCGACGGCAAAAATAAATTGGTGGAAAAATGAAATAAATCGATTATTTCATGAAACACCGCAACATCCAGTGACAAAGTCACTTTTAAAGTTTATTGGTACCTATGAACTTAATGAGGCCTATTTCATAGAAATGCTAGATGGTATGGAAATGGATTTAAAATTTAATCGCTACGAAAGTTTTAAACAACTCCAACTTTATTGCTATAGAGTTGCAGGCGTAGTGGGCATATTATGCGTCAAAATATTAGGCTTTAAAAATCAAGGGACTTTAAAGTTTGCTCATGACTTGGGTATTGCTCTTCAACTCACAAATATTATTCGTGACGTTGGAGAAGATGCAAGAAAAAATAGAATCTATATTCCACTCGACGAACTTCATCAATTCAATGTATCTGAAAATGACATTTTAAGATTTCAAGAAAATAAAAATGTATCAAACTTATTGATTTATCAAATTGAGCGTGCAGAAAATTTTTATAAATCTGCTTATGAAAAAATCCCTAAAGAAGATATAAATTCACAGATTCCTGGCTTACTTATGGGAAAAATTTATGAAACATTACTGCTTGAGATTAAAAGAGATCGGCCAGAACAAACACTCAATCGCAAGGTAATCCTTCCGCCTTTTAGGAAGATGCTCATCATATTTAAATGCTTCTTTAAAAATAAATTTTATGCTTTAAGCAGTTGAAGTGCTTGAGAAAGATATTCAATGCCCATCACATCAATTCCTGCAATCTTTTGTTTAGCAATATTTGCTTTGGGAATGATAGCTCGTGTAAATCCTAATTTTGCAGCCTCTTTGATGCGTTCTTGGCCTCTTTGAATAGGTCTTACCTCGCCTGCTAAACCGACCTCACCAAAAATAATTGTTTTTTGATTGATAGGTTGATTTTTAAACGATGAAACAATAGCGCATAAAATAGCAAGATCTACACCTGGCTCAGTAATCTTGACACCGCCTACCGCATTTACAAAAACATCTTGATCAAAGCATGCAATGCCGCCATGTCTATGCAATACGGCAAGAAGCATCGAAAGTCGATTCTGCTCCAAACCAACACCTAAGCGTTTAGGCGATGCTCCATGCGCATTATCAACAAGCGCTTGAATCTCAATAAGAAGCGGTCTTGTTCCTTCTTGAGTTACTGTAATACATGATCCAGAAACTTCTTCATGATGATGTGATAAAAATAGTGCGGAAGGATTTGTCACTTCTCGCAAACCTTTCTCAGTCATAGCAAATACGCCAAGCTCATTGACAGCACCAAAGCGATTTTTAAATGCGCGTACCATTCTAAAGCTCGAGTTTTGATCGCCTTCGAAATAAAGCACAGTGTCTACAATATGCTCTAACACGCGAGGACCTGCTAATGAACCTTCTTTTGTAACGTGACCAACTAAAATCATGCTTACTTCTAATTGTTTTGCAATGCGCGTCAATTGTGCTGAACACTCTCTGACTTGAGTAACTGAACCAGGTGCTGATTGCAACTCTTCCGAATAAATTGTTTGAATAGAATCAATAACAACAACATCGGGTTTATTTTTTTCAATCGATTGAATAATTTTTTCTAAATTTATTTCAGACAAGATAAAAATATCTGAGACTTCTAGCTCTAAACGTTTTGCTCGCATAGCTATCTGCTGTGGTGACTCTTCACCACTTACGTAAATAACTTTGCATGGCGCCTGACTTTTATCATTAGTCATATGTGAAAGCGCCTGAATAAGTAGTGTCGATTTTCCAATACCAGGATCTCCACCAATTAATACGACACCTCCAGGAACAAAACCGCCACCTAGAACTCGATCAAATTCACTTATACAAGACGTTCTCTTGTAAATGGCTGACATTTTAACTTCGTTAAGTTTTTTTAATTCTGAGGTTTGTGTCAGAGACGCATATCGATTAGGCATGGAAGCTTCAATAATGCTTTCTGCCATGGTATTCCATGTCATACAATGTGGGCATTGCCCCTGCCATTTGGTCGATTGACCACCGCATTCAGTGCAAACAAATGCAATCTTATTTTTGGCCATATAATGTTTCCATAGGAACTCTTATGGATGCGGAAATAGCGCAAAGTAATTCATAACCTACTGTTCCAGATTTTTCAGCAACTTCGTCGACAGGAATATGCTCGCCCCATAATTCAACATCGCTTGAAATAGATACATTAGGAATATTGGTGATATCTATATAAAGCATATCCATAGATACTCTACCAACAGTAAATGTTTTTTTTCCCTCAACGAAAACTGGTGTTCCAGTTGGCGCATGTCTCGGATAACCATCCGCATAGCCACATGCAACCACTGCGATACGCATATCATTTTTAGCTTTAAAACTGTCGCCATATCCAATTGAATCATTTTTAGATAAATTTTGTATTGCAATAATTTTGCTTTTCAATTGCATAACAGGTTTAAGGTTAAAAGAACTAGATTTTTCACCTACAATTGGTGATGCGCCATAGAGCATAATCCCGGGTCGGACCCAATCAAGATGGGTACTTTTAAAATTAAGAATAGATGCCGAATTTGCAACCGAACGAGAGAAATTAAAATGATTAGCAATATCATTAAAAATATTAAATTGCCAATCAACACCCCTAGGTTCATCCGCAGTTGCAAAATGTGTCATGAGTGTGATCGATTTAATATAAGATTTATTTTGCAAAGATTTAAGAATGTCTTTTGCGTCCTTAGGGTCAAATCCTAAGCGATTCATTCCAGTATTAATCTTAAAGTGAATATCGATAGGATGATTGATCTTTGAGTGTTCAATCATCTGTAATTGTTTAATATTATGCACCACAAGGTTGATGCGCATTTTTGCTGCTATAGGAATTTCGTAAGCTTCGAAAGCGCCTTCTAATAATAAAATGGTTTGCTCAAAACCGTGCTCTCTTAAGTCAATTGCTTCATTTAAACTAAGTACAGCAAAACCATCGCTTTCACTTAGTCCGTGAGCAACATTAATAAGACCATGTCCATAACCATTAGCCTTTACAACTGACATGATCTTAGATTTAGGTGTTAATTTCTTAACAATAGCGAGATTATGTCGAAGCGAAGCTTGATTAATGAATGCCTTAAGAGGACGCATTTATATTATTCGTCGTAAGATTGAAAGCCTGGATTAGCAAAATTTTCGAAGCGCGTATATTCACCTAAGAATGTGAGTCTAACTCGCCCAATAGGGCCATTTCTTTGTTTTGCAATAATGATTTCTGCAACACCTTTATCTGGCGTATCAGGGTTATAAACTTCGTCTCGATAAATGAAAAGTATTAAATCAGCGTCTTGTTCAATCGCACCTGATTCTCTCAAATCAGACATTACGGGGCGCTTATCAGGTCTCTGTTCAACGCTTCGATTGAGCTGAGATAATGCAACAACTGGAACATCAAGCTCTTTTGCAAGAGCTTTAAGTGATCGTGACATTTCAGAAATTTCCGTCGCACGATTTTCGCTTTGTCGCCCACCTGGAGGTGACATTAATTGAAGGTAATCGATGACAATCAAACCTAATTTTCCGCACTGTCTCGAGAGTCTTCTAGCGCGCGCTCTTATATCAAAAGAATTTAAACCAGCACCTTCGTCAATATGGATAGGTGCCTCATTAAGCTTTCCTAGTGCATGAGTTAATCGTTCCCAGTCATCATCTTCAAGACGCCCTGTTCTCATCTTGTGCTGGTCTAAACGTCCGACTGAACCTAATAGACGCATAGTTAATTGAGTAGAAGCCATTTCCATTGAAAATACTGCGACAGGAAGCCCTGTATCTAACGCAACATTTTCTGCCATATTAAGAGCTAATGAAGTTTTGCCCATGGAAGGACGACCAGCAACAATGACAAGGTCACCTGGTTGCAATCCTGAGGTCATCGCATCTAAATCTGAGAATCCCGTGGGTACACCGGTAACGTCACTCGCCCCTGCAGTAAATAAATCATCAATCCTTTGTGCTACCTGAGGCAAAAGCTCTTTAATATCCTTAAAGCCCGATTGATCATGCTTTTCTTTTTCAGCAATTTGAAAAATTTTAGCTTCAGCTTCATCTAAAAGTTGCTGAGCATCTCGCCCTTGGGGCGCAAAAGCACTATCTGCAATATCAGAACCCACCTCGACCAAATGTCTCATTATTGAACGTTCGCGGACAATCTCTGCATATCGACGAATATTCGCAGAAGTTGGCGTATTTTGTGCTAAAGAACCCAAATAACTTATACCACCAGCCGTTACTAACTCAGCATTCTTCTCTAAGGATTCAGCAACAGTCACAATATCCGCTGGGCTATTTTGCTCAACAAGCTTAATAATATGCTGATAAATTAAACGATGATCTTGACGATAAAAATCACTGGGCGACACAAGGTCCGCAATTTTATCAAGCGCTTCATTTTCAATGAGCAAACCACCCAATAAAGACTGTTCTGCTTCAATCGAATGAGGGGGTAATTTAAGGGTATTGAGAATATCGTCAGCCATGGATTAATTATAACGGAATAAAAAAAGGCTGCTCTAGGCAGCCTTTAAAAAAATAGATTGCTTTTTATTAAGCAGGTTCACCAATCACGTCGATTGTAATATCAACTGTCACATCATGATGCAAAGCAATGGTGACTTGATGCTGACCTACAGTTTTAAGTGGGCCATTTGGCATACGAATCTCAGCTTTAACCACCTTAATATTTTTCGCCGTCAAACCTTCAGCAATATCTGTGTTTGTCACAGAGCCAAAAAGTTTTCCGTCAACACCAGCTTTTTGCGTCACAGCAAGATTAAAACCAGCAAGGGCTTTAGCTCTATCTTTGGCAGCATCAAGAAGCGCTGCTTGTTGTTTTTCAAGTTCAGCACGTCTTGCTTCAAATTCTGCTTTGTTTGAATCTGTTGCGCGTTTAGCTTTGCCTTGTGGAATTAAAAAATTTCTACCAAATCCATCTTTAACTTTAACAATGTCACCAAGGTTTCCTAAATTAGCAACTTTCTCTAATAAAATAACTTGCATCTTATAATCTCCTTAGTGCTTATCAGTGTATGGTAAAAGCGCTAAAAAACGAGCGCGCTTCACCGCAATATTGAGTTGTCGTTGATAAATGGCTTTAGTGCCTGTGATACGAGCTGGAATCAGCTTTCCATTTTCAGTAATAAAGTCTTTTAATAAATCGACATCTTTGTAATCTACTTCTTTAATGCCTTCAGCACTAAATCTGCAGTAACGTCTTCTTTTGTACATTTCTCTAGCCATCTTAAACTCCTATAGATATTCTATAAAATTAATATGAAAAATGAGCTGATTACTTTTTGCGCTCTTATTTCCAATAAACCCTTTTGTTTTAATTCTGTCGCCAATTTTCACTGGTATCAAAGCATTGCTACCCATGATTTTTGCGCTTAACTCACAATTGATTGTACGTTTTAAATTCGCTTCAATCTGCTCTGAGTTATGTTTTAAAGTAAGATTGAGTGCTGGTATTCCTGCGGGTGTGTATCGAATTGGATCCACGTGGGACACTTCCCCAGAAATTTCTAAGCAGTTCAATCTAAATTAAGCTTCAACAACCTCAGGTGCAGCACGCTCATCTTTATCAAGCACTGATTTTGATTTTTCTTCTTTCATCATAATAGATGGTGAAGTCACGGCTGTTTTTGTGCCCATAATCAAATGACGTAAAACGGCATCATTGAATTTGAATGCATGCTCTAACTCTGCAAGCGTTTCAAGGTCACATTCAATATTCATAAGCACATAATGAGCTTTGTGAATTTTTTCAATCATGTAGGCAAGCTGTTTGCGGCCCCAGTCTTCGAGGCGGTGGAGTTTTCCACCTTTGGATGTTACTAGAGATCTGTAGCGCTCAATCATGCCAGGCACTTGTTCGCTTTGATCAGGATGTACGATGAATACAACTTCATAATGTCGCATATAAATCCCCTTATGGTTAATAGCTTTCAGTGATGCGGTTCACTGTAAAGCAAGGTAGAAAGATCGAGTATTATAGGTGTTTTTTGAATTAAATCAATGGTTTTTAGAGGTCAATTCGGTCCTTAAGCCCTGCCCCATAAAGTCTTTCTTTAAGGAATTTCGCTTCGTCTCGAAGTTGAGCCGCTTTTTCAAATTCTAAATTACGTGCCGCTGTCTGCATTGATTTTTCTAGCTTTTGGATTTCCTTGGCCATCTGCTTCTCGTTTAAATGGTCATAGCGAGCCTCTTCCTTCTTTAGCGCCCGATTAAAATCGACTTCTTCTTTATCAAAAGTACCCTCAATAATATCTTTAATCTTTTTGGTAACGCCTACGGGCGTAATATTATTTTCTAAATTAAATGTAATTTGCTTGGTGCGCCTTCGGCTAGTTTCGTCCATAGCTATTTTCATGCTTCGTGTAATCTTGTTGGCATAGAAAATAACTTGTCCATTTAAATTGCGGGCTGCCCTTCCCGCCGTTTGAATAAGAGAGCGTTCAGACCTTAAAAAGCCTTCTTTGTCAGCATCTAATACAGCCACAAGAGAAACTTCTGGAATATCGAGACCTTCTCTTAATAGATTAATACCCACCACTACATCGAATTTGCCTAATCTTAAATCGCGAATAATTTCAACGCGTTCTACCGTATCAATATCTGAGTGAAGATAGCGCACTTTAATTTGATGTTCAGATAAATAGTCAGTCAAATCTTCAGCCATACGCTTAGTAAGGGTTGTTGCTAATACTCTTTCATTTTTTTCAACGCGAAGATTAATCTCACTTAATAAATCATCAACCTGTGTATCTGCTGGTTTGACAATAATTTCAGGGTCAATCAATCCTGTAGGTCTAGCAACCTGCTCTACAATTTGTTGTGTATGTAAGCCTTCATATTCAGCAGGTGTTGCTGAAACAAAAATACATTGACGCATTATTTTTTCAAACTCTTCAAATTTTAAAGGTCGATTATCAAGCGCTGATGGCAATCTAAATCCATACTCAACTAAATTTTCTTTTCGAGCACGATCGCCTTTATACATTCCACCAATTTGAGGAACGGTCACATGGCTTTCATCAATAATCATAAGCGCATTTTTAGGCAGATATTCAATTAAGGTAGGAGGTGGATCACCTGGGTTCCTGCCTGACAAATGTCTCGAATAATTTTCAATACCCTTACAAAAACCTATTTCATTTAACATCTCAATATCAAAACGCGTGCGCTGTTCAATTCTTTGAGCTTCAACTAATTTATTGGCTTTTACAAAATAATCTGAGCGCTCTCTTAATTCATTTTTAATTTTTTCAATTGCCCTCACAGTGGTTTCTCTTGGCGTTACGTAATGACTCGAAGGATAAACTGTAAAGTGATTCACTTTGTTATACATCTGCCCTGTGAGTGGATCAAAGAGCGTAATCGACTCTATGAGATCATCAAATAATGTAACTCTAATTGCAGTCTCAGAATTTTCAGCAGGGAAAATATCAATCGTATCCCCTCTTACTCTGAAGGCACCTCGTGAAAAATCAAAATCATTACGTTCATATTGCATAGAAACTAAGCGCAAAATAATATTACGTTGTAATAACTTTTCACCTTTAATGAGATGCATAACCATACCCTGATAATCAACAGGGTCACCAATACCGTAGATCGCAGATACTGTCGCTACAATAATGCTGTCATCACGCTCAAGAAGAGCTTTGGTTGCAGATAAGCGCATTTGTTCAATATGCTCGTTAATACTTGAATCTTTCTCAATAAAAAGATCTCGGGCGGGAACATAAGCTTCAGGCTGATAGTAATCGTAGTAAGACACAAAATATTCCACAGCATTTTGCGGGAAAAATTCTCTGAATTCTGAATAAAGTTGTGCGGCTAGTGTTTTGTTAGGCGCCATTACAATTGCAGGCTTTCCTGTTCTGGCGATTACATTTGCTATGGTGTATGTTTTTCCCGAACCAGTGACACCTAAGAGTGTTTGGAACTTTTTTCCGTCAAAAATCCCTTGTGTTAAAAGATCAATAGCTTGTGGTTGATCTCCAGCAGGGGGAAATGGTTGGAATAACTGATAAGGGCTGTTTGGAAATGTAAGTAACAAGATAGTGGTATTCTACTTAAATAAACTATTAGAAAATTAAATATGTGGCAAAACTAACGAGAACTTTTAGTATTGCATACAGTCCAGTAAACATTATACTTTTTATAAGTGACTTACCATGAAGCCATTCTTTAAATTTTTTGCATTTATTTCAATTGGATTTTCATTTTTTTCAACGAATGTATTTGCTTTAAATAATGACCAGTTAATGAGCTCATTTTTAAGCGTTGTCATGATAAGAGGATACAACGAAACTGGCGGTCTTGCGTATGGCTCAGGAGTTGTTGTAGGAGACAATCAAGTCATCACGAATTGTCATGTATTAAGAAAAACAAAGCAACCATGGGTTTCTCAGGGCGAAGAAACATACTCAGTGACGGCAGTTAAAGCAGATCGTTGGCATGATTTATGTTTAGTTAGTACATTCGGGATGCCACACAAATCGGTTCCTATAGGTAAAAGTACTGACCTTAAAAAAGGTCAAGAAGTGATCGCAATAGGCCATTCAAATGGCGTACCTGCCCCATTAACAAGTGCGGGTTTTGTGAAATCTACTTATGATCTTGATCAAGGAAAGGTGATCTTGAGTTCGGCAAAATTTAGGATGGGCGCATCAGGAAGCGGCTTATTTGATACTGAAGGTCGGCTTGTAGGTATAAATACTTTCAAAACTTCTGGAAAAAATTCTTTTTATTATGCTCTTCCGGTTGAATGGCTCAATTCACTTAAAAATAAACCTACTGAAACTAATTTCCCAATCACTGGCACAGCTTTATGGGAGGAAGAGGAAGATAAAAAACCAATCTTTCTTCAAGTTGCAATTCCAACCATTAAAGAAGATTGGAAAAAATTACTCGAAGTAGCTAACGAATGGACAAGAAAAGAAGCAAATAATGCTGAAGCTTGGTTTGAAGTTGGCTTCGCTAACGAAAACCTTAATAATTTAAATGCTGCTGAAAAAGCATATCGACAATCCACCAAATTAGACAATCAAAATACCGATGCACTCTTACGATTAGGTTTTATTGCTAAAAGCAAAGAAGACAAAATCGAAATTAAAAATATTCAAGAACAAATTGCTAAAGTTAATCCTGAACTTCTCGAAGAATACCATAAACTGGTTGGCTGCTCTAAGACCTGCGATTAGATTAAAAGTCTATTTCAACTGCAGTTCTTTTTGCGTAAAATAGGGGCAATCATTAATAAACCCTGGATCTAAATTGTCAGCCATCAAACTATCCGACTGTGTCGGCCGAATAAAAGAATCTCCAACGCTCGCTATTACTGCAAAAGCAGCTCGCTATAAATCTGAAGGTAAAGATATTATTGGCCTTGCTGCTGGTGAACCAGATTTTGATACACCACAACACATTAAGGATGCTGCAAAAAAAGCGATCGATAATGGATTTACTAAATACACACCCGTGTCTGGCATTCCATCATTAAAAAAAGCGATTATTGAAAAATTTAAACGCGATAATAATCTTGAATACAACTCTAATGAAATTATTGTTGGTGTTGGTGGCAAACAATGTATTTTTAATTTCTGTCTTGCTGTTTTAAACGCAGGAGATGAAGTTATTATTCCAGCACCCTATTGGGTATCTTATGCAGATATTGCCCTAGTCTCAAATGCTAAACCAGTTATTGTTGAATGTGGAATTGAGCAAAAATTCAAAATGACAGCCGAACAACTTGAAAAGGCAATCACTCCAAAAACAAAACTGCTCATGTTGAACTCGCCTTCAAATCCAACTGGCGCTGTTTATTCAAAAGAAGAATTAGAATCTCTTGCAAAAATACTTACAAAACATCCCAATATTTTAATTGGGACAGATGATATGTATGAGCATGTCAAATTAAAGGACATGCCTTTTTATAATATTTTAAATGTTGAGCCATCATTAAAAGATCGTTGTGTCGTTATGAATGGTGTTTCAAAGGCTTATTCCATGACAGGCTGGCGAATCGGTTTTGCAGCAGGTCCAAGTTACATTATAAAAGCTATGGAAATACTCCAATCACAATCAACATCTAACCCAACATCAATATCGCAGGTAGCAGCAGAGGCAGCGCTTTCGGGAGAGCAAGCATGTATGCAACCCATGATTAAAGCCTTCAGGGAAAGACATGATTACGTCGTCAAAAGTTTTAATGAGATCCCAGGACTTTCGTGTATTGAAGCACAAGGAGCCTTCTATGCTTTCCCTGATGCAAGAAAGGCAATCGAACGTTTATATAATCAAAAAATTCTAAAAGAAAAAACTGATCTTGCTTTGGCCGATTACCTCCTAGAAAAAGAAGGTGTGGCCGTAGTGCCAGGCTCTGCATTTGGTTCTGATGGTTATTTCAGAATTTCATTTGCAACTTCTATGGACAATTTAGTAGAGGCAATGAAACGCATCAAACGCGCACTCACTGTTTAAATAAGGCTTCAATTCAAGTATAATTTAAGGCTCGATAAGTTGACCTTAGAGCAATAACTGCTTTATGATCTCGTTCTCAATTCCTCGATAGCTCAGTCGGTAGAGCAACGGACTGTTAATCCGTGTGTCCCTGGTTCGAGCCCAGGTCGAGGAGCCATATTAAAAAAAGCCCATTATTATGGGCTTTTTTATTTAAGATAGATAAGCTTGATATACCGGTAGTAAGTGCCCTCTGCGATAGAAATGGCAAGCATTAAGCCTTCACGGCCGTCCAGAAAACCCAGCCTTAAAAAATAGGTTCTAATAAAAGCCCAAATTGCATGAAAAATTGCTTTTTTAAGACTACTTCTCTTGCCTCTATTTTTAAGATCCCTAGCACCTAGGCTTGAATAAACATTGATCTTTTTCAAAACGGTTTCAAAATCTCTATATGAATAATGAATAAGAGATTCGGTTAAATGTCCGATCTCGCATTTAGTTATAAGATGTTCATGGACATGATGCTCTGAAAATCTAGCGCTACCTTTTTTAAAAAGTCTTTTTGTTCTATCCGGGTGCCAGCCAGAATGCTTTATAAATCTAGAAACAAACAAAGAACGACGAGGAACATCATAAACATTTAAATTGGAATGATTTATTGTTTTTAAAATTTCTCGCTTGAGATTTGGTGTAATTCGCTCATCTGCATCTAAAGAAAATATCCATTCGTGCTTAGCTAATTGAATAGCTAAATTTTTATGTTGGCCATAACCCTTCCAGGGCTTATTGAAAACTTTAGCGCCTAATTTCTTTGCTATAGAATTGGTATCGTCAGAACTTCCTGAATCCAAAACAACAATCTCGTCAGCAAAATTAGCGCTCTTAATACAATCTGCTATATTTTCAGATTCATTCTTTGCAATGATAATGACAGAGAGTCTAGACATTAATTTAGTGACTAATAGTTAATTTAAAGGTAGATTATTTCAATAGATTATAACAACTAATAAAATCAAAAAAATAAATTTAAAGGATTTAGATCAATAGATGGTGACTATAAAAAAAGATGTTGTTTGCATAGGTGGCGGCATTATGAGTGTCACATTAGCAAAATTAATTCAAGAGCTAGATCCCAACATAAACATTACGATTTATGAAAAACTTTCCTCTTGTGCGCTAGAGAGCACTCAATCCATAAATAATGCTGGGACAGGCCATGCTGGCTTTTGTGAACTTAACTACACCCCTTTAAATAAGCATAAAGAAGTTAATATCGAAAGAGCATTAAAAATCAATAGAGAATTTGAAGTATCTCTTCAATTCTGGAGTTTTCTAGCAAGAAAATATAAAGCTTTTAAGCCAAAATCATTTATTACCCAAGTTCCTCATATTAGTTTTGTTAAAGGCGAAAAAAATATCTCTTTTTTAAAGAAAAGATACGAAGCGCTTAGTAAAACACTTTCATTTAAAGGAATGGAATTTTCTCGCAATAAAGAAACCATTAAAAAATGGGCTCCTCTTATTGGCGTGGAAACAAAAGATGAAGTTGCCATGACAAAATACGAATATGGTAGCGACGTAGATTTTGAATCATTAAGCCATGAAATGTTAAAAATTTTATCAAAGAGTAAAAAATTTTCTGTGCATACTCATCATGAGATTAAATCTATATCACAAAAAAAAGATCAAACTTGGGATATAAAAATATTCAACATAAAAACTAATGATACGTTTTTAGTAAATGCAAAATTTATTTTTATTGGCGCCGGCGGCTCAACAATTCATCTTCTTCAAAAAAGTAACATTAAAAATCAAATAGGTTATGCCGGATTTCCTGTGAATGGAGAATGGTTAATATGCAAGAATCCATCACTTACAAAGAAGCACTTTTCTAAAATTTATGGCTTGGCTGGGCCCAAAGCACCACCTATGTCAGCGCCTCACTTAGACTTGAGAATTATCAATGGTAAAAAACAGCTTATGTTTGGCCCATTCGCGAGTTTTACATTTAAATTTTTAAAGACGGGATCCTATTTAGATTTAATCAAATCAATCAAAGTACGAAATATTATTCCTATGCTTCATGTATTTGTATCCAACCTAAATCTTCTTAGTTATTTAATCAAACAATCAAGCAATTCATATAAAAACAAAATGAATGCGCTAAGAGAATTCTATCCACTAGCTAATGAAAAAGATTGGAAATTAGAATCTGCTGGCAAGAGAGTTCAGATTATTAAGCCTTATAAAAAAATAGCTGGAAAACTAGAGTTTGGTACGGAAATTGTTTGGTCAGATGACAGTTCTCTTGCTGCTCTATTGGGAGCGTCTCCCGGAGCTTCGACCTCAGTTTATTCGATGCTCAATGTGATAGAAAGAAGTCTGAAGCAAAGAATTAACTCTAAAATCTGGAAGAATAAAATTGAAAAAATAGCGCCATCGTACAATCAAGATTTAAGTAAAACGCCATCGTTATTTACAAAAACTCGTCAATCTACATATAGAACACTTGGCTTTAAGATTTAAAGCGCTGCCGTCTAATTTCTGAAAGAACGATACCGCTCGCAACGCTTACATTTAAACTTTCAACAGCACCTAACATGGGTATTTTAATTAAAAAATCACACACTTCTCGGGTTAACCTTCTAAGACCGGTTCCTTCAGAACCTAGCACAACAGCTATCGGCCCTTTAAAATTTACTTCATAAAGAGACTCCGCACCGTCTTCAGCTGTACCTACAACGAGAACACCCTCTTCTTTGAGCTGACGAATCGTTCTGGCTAAATTCGTCACCACAATAAAAGGTATTGATTCCGCAGCGCCTGAGGCAACTTTGCGCACAGTAGCATTTAATCCCACCGCTCTATCTTTAGGTGCTATCACAGCATGCACACCCAAGCCATCAGCAACACGCAAACAAGCCCCCAAATTATGTGGATCTTCAACCCCATCTAATATTAGAAAAAATGCCGGTTCTTTAAGGTCGCTTTCTAAAATATCTTCAACTGTTTTATAGGGAATCACTAAAGGAATAATTTTTGCGACTACACCTTGATGTTTAGATTGCGAAGCAATGCCATCTAATCTTGCGCGATCTACCATCAAGATACGAATATTATTCTCTTTTGCTAACTCGATAATTTCTTTAGCTCTCGGATCATTTCGATCGGTATCTAAATAAATTTCTTGAATGCTTCTTGAAGATTGCCTTAATTGGCTAATGATTGGATGAAATCCAAAAATGATCTGACTCTGTGACATATTATTTCGCTCTTATTTTCTTTTTACTTTTAGATGACCGATTTGGCTTTGAAGTACCTCTGTGTTTTGTATTATGAGATTTCCTCTTATGCGTCACTTTATCTTTAAAGAAGTTTTTTGTTTTTCTATCTTTCAACGGTGTCTTTTGAACTTCTTGATGACTCACGAGACTGAAATCGATTTTACTAAGCTCTAAATCTACGCGAACTAATTTAACTTTTAGTCGATCACCTAAACGATAAATCACATGGGATCTTTCACCAACCATGGCATGTCTTGCTTTGTCATAGGTAAAATAATCATTACCTAATTCAGTCACATGTAATAAACCTTCAATATAAATGCCATCAATGGCTACAAACAAACCAAAACTTGTTACACCTGCAACAGTACCTTCATATATTTCACCAATTTTATCTTGCATGTAATAACACTTAAGCCATGAGGATACATCGCGTGTTGCATCATCAGCTCTTCTTTCTGTCATAGAGCAATGCTGACCAAGTAGATGCCAGTTTGATGCAGGCATTTTCTTTTTTTCTAATGTGGCTTTAATAGCGCGATGAATTAGAAGATCAGGATATCGACGTATTGGAGAAGTAAAATGTGCGTAAGCATCATAAGCTAATCCAAAATGGCCAATATTGTCAGGACTGTAAACAGCTTGTTGCATCGACCTTAAAAGAACTGTTTGTAACAAATGCTCATCCGGCCGGCCTTTTATTTTTTCAATTAAAGTTGCGTAATCTTTAATACTTGGCTTATCTCCCCCTCCTAACATAAAGCCAAACTCAGCTAAAAATATTTGTAAGTTTTCTAAGCGCTCTTCGGTAGGTCCCTCATGAATTCTATAAAGCGCTGGATGCTCATGTTCAATTAAAAAATTAGCAGCGCAAACATTAGCTGCCAACATACATTCTTCAATAAGTCGATGTGCTTCGTTTCTAATGACAGGCTCAATACGATCAATTTTACCTTGATCATTAAAAATCATAATGGTTTCTGATGAGTCAAACTCAATTGCACCGCGTGCATGTCTTTGTTTAGTGAGTATTTTATAAACTGATTCAAGATTTTTGAGATGAGGAATAATAGATTTATATTTTTTTGTTAATTCAGGCGATATCTCTTTCAATAAAGCACTCACATCTGTATAAGTCATTCGTGCTTTGGATTCCATGACAGAGGGATAAAATTTATACAATGTCACTTTTCCATGTGGGTCAATTAACATGTCGCAAATCATGCATAATCGATCTACATGTGGATTAAGTGAACAAAGGCCATTTGAGAGAGCCTCTGGCAACATCGGAATGACTCTTCTGGGGAAATAAACTGAATTCCCTCTTTCAAAAGCTTCTTTATCTAGAGCGTTATCAGGTTGGACGTAATAACTCACATCAGCAATAGCAACTACTAGACGCCAATTTTTACCAGCTTTTTCGGCATAAACTGCATCATCAAAATCTCTTGCCGTTTCACCATCAATTGTGATGAGCGGTAAATCGCGTAAATCAATTCTTCCTTTATAGTCTTTTTCTGAAACTTTTTTTGAGAAAGATTCCGCAATATGGATAGTTTCGTCTGAAAAGTTATAAGGTAATTGGTGTTTTCGTAAAGCAATCTCGATTTCCATACCACTATCAGCATAATTACCAAGAATCTGAATCACTTTTCCCATGGGTCGCGACTTAAATGAGGGTTGAGCCGTAATTTCAATCACCACGATTTGTCCTGGTTTTGCACCCATATCAAGATGGTACGGAATAAGAAAATCCTGATTAATTCGCTTGTCCTCAGCAGCCACAATAGTCACACCTTGACCCTGAACGACTCGACCGACTAGGGTTTCATTTTTTCTCTCAAGAATCTCTATGACTTTACCTTCAGGTCGTCCTTTTCTATCCTGACCGATAGTTTGAACCATGACACGATCGTTATGGAGTACTTGCATCATTTCTCTTGAAGACAAGAAAATATCATCACCTCCTTGATCTGGGATTAGAAATCCAAATCCATCTGGATGGCCTTGCACGCGGCCTGGGATAAGATTTAATTTTTCAGAAATACAAAAATCATCTTTACGATTTCGCAGAATCTGACCTTGTCTTTCCATGGCTCGAATACGTTTAGAAAATGCTTCAGACTCATCATCAGCAATTTCAAGTAATTGATTGAGTTTTGAAATTGAAAGAGGCACACCTTGATCAGCCATCACCTTTAAAATCAATTCACGACTTGGCAAAGGTTTTTCATAAAACATA
>JBEGSH010000013.1:0-3937 GCA_041180025.1 Pseudomonadota bacterium
TTAATTTGTTTCCTCTTTTTTCGCTCTCATTTTCAACGGAAACTTGAACCCAGTAAGAAATAAAAGCCAAAATTGCAGCGAAGAAAATAGGAAATAAAACCGAGAAGCGATTAATCATTTAAAGTAAGGTTCAATGATTGAGTTGTATGTACCTTGCGCTTTCATAATAAAATCACAAGCTTCTCGAACGGCACCATAGCCAGCAATTTTTTCTGTAATAAAATGCGCAATTTTTTTAACTTCATCATGACCTGCTGGAACGGTAATAGCCAAACCTGATTGCAACATGGGAGGTAAATCTACAATATCATCTCCCATAAATGCACATTCTTCCGCTTTTAATCCTGTTTTTTTGATGAGATCAGTAAACGCCTCTTTTTTATCTGAAATACCTTGATAAAAGTAATCGACTTCTAAGTTTTCGGCGCGAATAAGAACACTATTAGAATTGCGACCAGTAATAATCGCGAGTTTTACCCCACTTTTTTTAAGTAATCGCATACCCAAGCCGTCTTGGGTGTTGAACATTTTATATTCTTGGCCATCGTCTCCAATAAAGAGTGAGCCATCTGTCATTACGCCATCAACATCAAAAATAACAAGTTTAATTTTTTGTGCGCGGGCCTTGAGATTAGAATCCATTAAATGACTTTCGCTTTAAAAAGGTCATGCATATTAAAAGCACCTACTAATTTGAATTCTCTATTTACTACAAGGATCCCATTAATTTTACTGGTCTCCATAAGATTAATTGCATCAATAATAATTTGATCATCAAATATTGTTTTAGGATTTTTATTCATAATTTCTTTGATCGACTGTTTTTCATAATCTATTTTTTTAGAAAGCTGCCTTCTTAAATCTCCATCAGTAAACATACCAATAGGTTTAGACTCTTTATCCACGATTGCTGTAAAGCCTAATCCTTTGAGAGATATCTCAAGGACTGCATCAGAAAGCAATGCGTGCTCATGGATAGAAGGCACTTGATCAGTTTTTCTCATAATGTCTCGTACTCGAACAACTTGCCTTTTACCAAGACTGCCACCTGGATGTGATCGAGCAAAATCTTCAGCTGTAAATGCTCTTTGATCAAGAACGCAGATAGCTAGCGCATCACCCAGAGCAAGTGATGCTGTAGAGCTAGCTGTGGGAGAAAGCCCTAGAGGACAAGCTTCTTGAGATACCTGAGCACTTAAATGAATTTCAGATTCTCTTGCAAGTTCGGAATTGCTATTGCCTGTAATTGAAATAATTTTTGCACCAATTCTTTTGATGACAGGAAGAATAGATATGAGCTCATCACTTTTACCAGAATTTGATAGAAAAATGACTACATCATTAGATGTAATCATACCTAAGTCGCCATGACTGGCTTCCGCAGGATGCATAAAGAAGCTAGGAGTGCCTGTGCTTGCGAAAGTAGATGCTAATTTTCTTCCAATATGCCCTGATTTCCCCATCCCACTTACCACAACTCTGCCATCGCAATGTAAAATGAGTTGAACAGCATTGACGAAATGATCATCAAGCCTATTTGCTAAAGATGATATTTCTTGTGCTTCAATTTCAAGGACTTGACGGGCGCGTTCGAGCGTATTTTTTGATGATGTCTTGGTCATATTGATATTGTAGAGGGTAATAGATACTCGTGTAAAAGGGTTTATATGTACTTTAAACCTAAAAATTATTGATTAATCTTGGATAAATGAATGTTTGACACTCTGCCCTTAGTTCTTATTTTGCTAGTGAGCTCAGTTTTGCTGGTTGGACTATTTCGATATTTAAAATTACCTGCAATGATTGCCTACTTTATTGTAGGTTTAATTCTAGGGCCTCATTTAATTGGTGTATTACCTGACTCCGAGTCTGGTCGGCATTTTGCTGAATTTGGTATTGTGTTTTTGATGTTCAGTATTGGACTTGAGTTTAGTTTGCCCAAGCTTTATTCCATGAGACATATCCTTTTTGGTTTAGGCGGTGCACAGGTACTCATTACTTTATTTGCTTCTATAAGTGTTGCTTGGTGGTTGGGGCTTCATTTAACCTCAGCATTCGTAATTGGTAGCGCATTTACGATGTCATCAACTGCCATTGTTTCAAAAATACTAATGGAGCGCGTTGATTTAAATTCTAGGCATGGTCGATTGGCTATTGGTATTTTACTCTTTCAAGATATAGCTGTTATTCCAATCTTAATATTGATCCCAGCGCTTGGAGCTTCAACAAGTGATATTGGCACTATATTTTTAATGTCACTTTTAAAAGCTATCTTTTTATTTTCCATTCTCTTTAAATTTGGTAGACCTTTAATGAATTCTTGGTTTGCTGTGGTAGCAAATCAACGATCACGTGAATTGTTTATTATGAATGTGTTGATGATTACACTCTTATTCTCTTTTGCAACCAAGATGGCTGGATTATCTTACGGCATTGGAGCGTTTATGGCTGGCATGTTAATTTCTGAGACGCGTTATCGCTATCAGGTTGAATCAGATATTGCAGCTTTTAGAGATATTTTATTAGGCCTCTTCTTCATTAGTATTGGTATGTTGCTTAATCTTCACCAAATTGCCTCGAATATTGGTTATGTCATTTTAATTACTTTGGGATTTATTTTATTCAAAGCTTTCGTCATTATGTTGCTGGCAAGATTATTCAATTATGAAATTGGTGTAGGTATTAGAACGGGACTTATCTTGGCTCAAGCAGGGGAGTTTAGTTTTGTGATATTGGCACTTGCTAGAGAGGAACATGTAATCGGAACTCATGCATTCCAAATTATTCTAGCCGCTTCATTACTTTCAATGATGTTAGCCCCATTTATCATTCAGTATAACGGCCGTATAGCGCGTTATTTATCAAAAAGCTATAACCGCAATAGCGCTGATACAGTACAAGCGATTCAATCAATAGGCCGCTCTTTAAAGGACCATGTAATTTTGTGTGGTTATGGCAGAAGTGGACAGTACTTAGGGCGCTTTTTAAAAGAAGAGAATATTCCTTTTATCGCGATTGATATTGATCCAAGTCGAGTGAATGATGCATCAGCTGGCGGAGAACATGTAATGTATGGTGATGCAAGTCGAAGAGTTGTTTTAGAAGCGGCAGGCATTAAAACAGCTAAAGCGCTTGTGATTAGTTATGCAGATTTTAGAGCTTCTATGAAAGTACTTCATGTTATACAAGACACATATAAAAATATACCAGTAATTGTAAGAACGCTAGATGACACACATATGGACGATATTCGAAATGCTGGTGCAAGCGAAGTTGTTCCAGAAATTTTAGAAGGTAGTTTAATGTTAGCTTCTCATGCGCTTGTTGTTTTGGGCGTGCCACTAAATCGAGTTGTGAAGCGTATCCGTTCTTTTAGAGAAGAACGTTACAAAATGTTTAGAGGTTATTTTGGTGGTATGTCAGATGCAGAGCCTGAGGTGACTCAACCTCAATTGAGATTGCATGCGATTGAAATTAATGAAAAATCACATGTCTATTCTTGGAAACTTATGCAAATTCCATTCGCTATGTTTAACGTCGAGCTTAAGTATTTGAGGCGTCCTAATATGTTGGAAGATATAGAGCCTAGAGATGATATCGTTTTGTCTCCAGGAGATGTTCTCGTGGTATTGGGTATAGCAGATAAACTTAATGCTTTAGAAAAATACATACTGACTGGCAAATAGAGCATGACAAAAAAAGTTGCTGTCATTGGCGGCGGTATTGTGGGATGTATAACCTCTTTTTTTCTTATTGAAAAAGGATATGAAGTCACTTTACTTGATCAGAGTGCTATTGGTCAGGAGGCTTCATGGGCTGGGGCCGGTATTCTCTCTCCTTTATTGCCTTGGAACTATCAAGATACTGTAAATAAACTTTGTTTTGGTAGCGCTGATTTTTACTATCAACTTTCTGAGACTCTAAAAAAAGATACAGG
>JBEGSH010000014.1:0-5533 GCA_041180025.1 Pseudomonadota bacterium
AAAGTGAAGCGCTAAAAATATTCGAATCTTTAAATATTAAAGTCATTGATCTCGATAAAATTTCAAAAGAAATTACAGAAACAAACCATCAGGCTATAGAGGAAATCAAATCAGTCTTTGGGGATATATTCGATAAAGATAATCGATTGGATCGAAAAAAATTAAGGGAAATTATTTTTTCAGATAAAAGTCAAAAAATAAAACTTGAAAAGATCCTTCATCCAAAAATTCTTAAAGAAGTAAAAGAAAAATTAAATGTATTATCTGATGAGCCTTATGTAGTGATCGATATCCCTCTATTATTTGAAACAAACCAGTATACAAGTCTCATATCAAGATCACTTGTGATTGACTGCGAAGTAAGTAATCAGATTGAACGTGTTAAAAAAAGAGATGGTATCGATACATCAATTATTCAATCCATTATCGAACAACAAATTGATCGTTGTTCCCGCATCGAAAAAGGTGATGATGTTATTCTTAATGATGGCTCAATAGAAATGCTCACAGAATCAATTAAGGCATTACATAAAAAATATTTAAATTTAGTTGCTGTTAAATAAAATCAATCCGATAATGCCCATATGATCATATTTGAATTTCCCCTTAATGAACGCATTCGAAGACTCCTTCGTATTGAAGAAATCTATCAAAAATTTGAACACCAATTAAAAAATACACACGACTATTTTGAGTTTGGTTGTTTCAATACACTCTTTGAGATAGTGCAGCTTGTATCTAGATCCGATTTAAAAATTGATTTTCTACAAGAGCTTGAAAGACAAGAAAAGAAACAATCAGCTCTATTAGATCATCAAGCATTAAAAGAGGATCAGCTTAATCCAAAAGAAATCATTCCAATGATACAAGTCGCTCGAAAAAAATTAGAGAATATAGATGTAAAGCCTGGCTTTAATTTCAATAACAATTTATTTTTAGAAGAAGTAAAAAAAAGAATCGGCTCGCCAGGTGGGTTATTAGACGTTGATTTTCCTAATTTTCGTAACTGGGCTTCTCACAAAACAAGAAAGTCCAAACTAGATGATTTTAAATCTTGGGCACAACCTCTTATGGTATTCAAAGATGCAGCCTCTGTCATTCTATTGATACTGAGGAATCAATGTCACGTAGAATCGATTAAAGCAAAAGAAGGTAAGCATCAGCAAACCATAGATCCACTAAAAACATTTGACCTCATAAGACTTGAACTTGAAAAAACTTTAAATATTTATCCTGAGATTAGTGCAAACAAATATACAGTCAATGTTTTCTTTAATCAGCTGAATGAAGAGTTAAAAAAAGAGCCTGTTAAGTTGAATCTTGAATTTAAATACAGCATCTGTTGGCTATGAAAACAAAGATTACTTTTGTAAACTGTCCCCAATGCAACGAAAGTATTGAGTATAGTTTATCTAATACTTTTAGACCTTTTTGCTCCGAACGATGTCGCATGATTGATTTGGGTCAATGGGCTAATGAAGGCTATAAAATTCCAGTTGAAATCAACCCCGAAAATTTAAACGAAGATATTACTTGAAATTTTTTTTAAGGCTCTCACTATGAAATTCTTAAAATTTACACTATTTATAATTGCACTTTTAATTTCGACAGATATATTGGCAGCGCCAGATATTAGAATAGAAAATGCCTGGATTGGCTCTACTGATGAAGGTGATGACATGAGTGTCGCTTACATGTCACTCTTAAGTAATGAAGATTTAATTCTAACCTCGGTGACTTCTCCGAGAATTAAAACGATCGAGATGCATAATACTATTACAGAAAAAGGCATTATGAAAATGCGCATGACAAATGAAATTAAAATTGAACATGGCAAGACTTTTGAATTTAAATCTGGTGGCAGCCATTTAATGCTTATGGATTTTAAAGGCCCTCTTAAAGCTGGTCAAAAAGTGAAATTGATATTACATTTTAAAGATAAAGCAAATCATTCTTTTGATAAATCAATCGATGCTTTGATTAAATAGCCTTATTCCCAAATACTTCTTTGCATCGCGACGCCATGCCCGCCGCATTGCCAGGATGTGGTGAGACTCTCTTGATTAAGTCCACCTAAGGCAAATATCGGCATATCTAACTTATTTGCGTATTCACTAAAAATTTCCCAGCCTATCGGATCAGCGAGTGGATGTGATTCAGTTTTTTGAACGGGAGAAAGAACAGCAAATGACATTTCCAAATCTTTTGCAATCATAAGCTCTTCTAGATTATGACAAGAAGCACCACATATTGAAAACTCTGGTCTATCTTTTAATTGAATCAAACTATGTGATGGATAATGAACTCCGTCAGCTCCAATATCTAGAGCGAGCTTTTCATTCTCATTAATTAAAACTTTTGCTTGATGAGGTTTCGCTAAATCTAAAATCTTTTGAGCTATTTTTTTTACATCCTGATAAGGTAATTTTTTCTCTCTCACCTGTATCATTTTTAAACCTTCTTCTAATTTGATTTTTAATCGCTCAAAAAATAATTTCTCGCCCAACTCTTCAATATTGGTAATTGCATAAATTGGAGGTAGTAAAATAGATTTCAGAACAAATAAGTTAGTAGGGAGTATTGGCGCGACCGATACATGAGATGGATTTTGCCATTCTAATAATTGATTCTCACATGATTTAATTTCACCGGTCCAATCCGTGACTTTAAAAAAATAAATGTAAACCTTTTTGTCTGGGTAGCTGTAACTACGTTCAAACCATAATGTCGCATCATTTGCAGAAATATTAATTTCTTCTTGAAGTTCTCTTTGAAGCGCTTCAAAAGGTGATTCATTTTCTTCAATCTTGCCGCCTGGAAATTCCCACCAACCACTCCACCCTCGTCCAGGAGGCCTCTGAGCCATAAGAAGAAATCCATCTTGTCTTTGAATAACGGCTGCTGCTGCGCGAACAATATTCACAATTTAAGTGCGATAGTCAGCATTGATTTTTACATAGTCATATGAAAAATCACATGTCCATATTGTTGCGTTTGCGTGACCTCGATTAAGAAGTATTCGCATGCTGATTTCAGGATGCTTCATGACTTCCTGACCTTGTGTCTCGGTGTAAGAAATTGCACGGCCACCTTTTTCTACTACCAAGACATTTCCTAAGAATAATTGTATTTTTGTAATATCAAGCGATTCGATACCCGCATAACCGATGGCAGCTAATATTCTCCCAAGATTTGGATCGGATGCAAAGAAAGCTGTCTTGATGAGAGGTGAGTGCGCTATCGCAAATCCCACTTTTCTGCATTCGGCATTATCAAGGCCTGATTCCACTTGAATAGTAATAAATTTCGTAGCGCCTTCACCATCTCTTACGATAGCCTGCGCTAATTCAATAGCAACTTCACGGATGGCATCTCTAAGAATTTCGTAGCTTTTATCTTCTTGATTAATTTCATCATGTTCCGCTTTTCCTGTAGCAATCAGAATAAATGAATCATTAGTGGATGTATCTCCATCAACAGTAATGCAATTAAATGATTCCCCTGTCACTTCTTTAAGAAGTTTGTCGAGCAAGATTTGATTGATAGAAGCATCAGTTGCAATAAACGAAAGCATAGTAGCCATATTTGGATGAATCATGCCAGAGCCTTTACTTACTCCCGAAATAACAACTTCTCTATCTTTAATCTTTATTTTTCTCGACGCAGCTTTTGGCACAATATCTGTAGTCATAATGGCTTCAGCTGCATCTATCCAATGAGATGGATCCAAATTTTTTAATGCGTCAGGCAATCCGCTTCTGATTTTATCAATGGGCAGACTTTCTAAAATGACGCCTGTAGAAAATGGCAAAACTTGGTGTGGCTTAATCGATAGAAGTTCGCTGACAGCTTCACATGTTTCTTTAGCTTTTAAAATACCATCTTCACCTGTGCCCGCATTAGCACAACCTGTATTCACAATGAGTGCGCGAATGCCTGATGTATTTTTTAAATGTTCTTTACAAAGAAAAACGGGTGCTGCACAAAATGCATTTTGTGTAAATACGCCAGAAACTTTTGAGCCTTCGGCAATAGTCACTAACAACAAGTCTTTGCGATTAGGTTTTTTAATATGCGCTTTAGCAATACCGAGTGATATGCCTTTAATAGGGAAAATAGAATCGATAGCAAGTGGTTTAAGATTAACTGGCATAACTTATTCTTTTCTCCAAATAGTCCCTTGGGGTGTATCTTCTAACACAACACCATTTGCAAGCAATAAAGATCTAATACGATCCGCTTCTTTAAAATTTTTGTCGGCTTTCGCTTCATGTCTTTGAGAAATTAATGCATCAATATCAAGAGAAGTTTTTGTATCTCCTTTTAGAAAAGCCTCTGGATCTCTTTCTAAAAGGCCAATTGTTTTTGCTAAACTTTTAAGTAAATTAGCAAGTGGCACAGACTTATTTTTATTAATCTCGTTAGCCAATTCAAATAGAACAGAAATAGCTTCTGGAGTATTGAAGTCATCATCCATAGATTCTTTGAATTTACCTGCTATTGGATGATTCCAATCTACATCATCATGTTCAATATTAAACCCTCTTAAACTTACATATAATCTTTGTAATGCTAATTTTGCATCATCAAGATGAGCATCTGAATAATTTAAAGGGCTTCGATAATGGGCTCTTAAAATAAAAAATCTAACTACTTCTGGATCAAATTTTTCAAGCACTGTCCGAATCGTGAAAAAATTTCCAAGGGATTTAGACATTTTTTCATCATCAACCCGAACAAAGCCGTTATGCATCCAATAATTAGCCATCTTGCAATCGTGAGCGGCTTCAGATTGAGCAATTTCATTTTCATGATGAGGGAACTGAAGGTCTTGCCCGCCTCCGTGAATATCAAAATGATGTCCAAGATAATGAGAGCTCATAGCCGAACATTCGATATGCCAGCCTGGTCTTCCTTTACCCCAAGGCGAATCCCAGCTAGGCTCATTAGGTTTTGCAGACTTCCATAAAACGAAGTCCAATTCATCATGCTTATTTTGGTCAATATCAACCCTCTCGCCTGCACGTAAATCTTCAATTGATTTACCTGATAACTTCCCATATTCATTAAAAGATCTTACTGAATAAAAAATATCTCCATTTTTAGCAAGGTAAGCATGTTGCTTTTCAATTAATGTTTGGATCATAAAAACCATGTCTTGAATATGTTCGGTTGCTTTTGGCTCTTTAGAAGGATTTATAACACCAAGGGCTCTTGCATCGGCGCTCATCTCATCTATATATCTTTGAGTAAGGTTTTGTATAGACTCGTTATTTTGAATGGCTCGATTGATAATCTTGTCATCTATATCAGTAATGTTTCTGATGTAATTGACGCTATATCCTGAAATATCAAACCAACGCCTTACCACGTCAAAAATAACCATCACTCGTGCGTGTCCAATGTGGCATAAGTCGTACACAGTCATACCACAAACGTACATGTTTACTTGCCCTTTTTGGATAGGCTTAAAAGTCTCTTTATTTTTTGAAAGGGTGTTATAGATTTTAATCATTACAAATAAGCCTGTAAG
>JBEGSH010000015.1:0-7634 GCA_041180025.1 Pseudomonadota bacterium
GTTTCTACCCCTAATTGTTGTGCACTTTGTTGTAAAAAGTGACGGGCTAAATCTGGAATATCTTCTGCGCGCTCACGTAATGCAGGCAAACGTAAGCGAATCACATTTAATCGATGAAATAAATCTTCACGGAAAAGACCTGCTTTAACACGCTCTTCCATATCTTGATGAGTAGCAGCAATCACACGCACATTCACTTTAATCGGGTTATGTCCTCCGACTCGATAGAATTGGCCATCACTTAAAACACGCAAAAGTCTTGTCTGAAGGTCAGCTGGCATATCGCCAATTTCATCTAAGAAAAGTGTGCCACCATCCGCTTGTTCAAAACGGCCTTTACGTAAAGCCTGTGCTCCAGTAAACGCCCCGCGTTCATGACCGAAGAGTTCTGACTCTAATAAATCTTTTGGAATCGCGGCTGTATTAATCGCAATAAAAGGTTTATCGGCACGAGGTGAATGTTTATGCAGCGCACTTGCAACCAGCTCTTTACCGCTACCTGACTCTCCATTAATAAGCACAGTCGCATGAGAGCGACTAAGACGTCCAATCGCACGAAACACTTCTTGCATGGAAGGTGCATGGCCAATCATCTCTGTTGAATTTTCAAAAGATACTTCTTGGATACTTTGTTTTAACGACTCATCAATGGCACGATGAATAATTTCAATCGCTTGATCCACATCAAAAGGTTTAGCTAAATATTCAAAAGCACCGCCTTGGAAAGCAGCGACTGCACTTTCTAAGTCAGAATAAGCCGTCATGATGATGACGGGAATATGTGCATATTTTTCTTTAATGACTTGAAGAAGTTCCAAGCCTGAACCTTGTGGCATTCGAATGTCACTCACAATCACTTGGGGCTCCTCATCTTTAATGGCCTGTAACGCATCTTTAATGGAACTAAAGGTTTTAAAATTCAAATCGGTACGTGCGAGGGCTTTTTCAAATACCCATCGAATGGATTTGTCATCATCGATAATCCAAATGGCTTTCATAGTGAAGATCCTTGTGATTCTTGGTTGTTGTTAAGAAGCATTTCTTTTGTATCTATATCTTTAATCGGTAATAAAATGGTGAATGTCGTTTGTCCAGGCTCGCTCTTACATTCGATCATACCCTGATGTTGACTCACATAAGTTTGGGCTAATGAGAGCCCTAACCCTGAACCACCTTCACGCCCGGATACAAGCGGATAAAATATTTTGTCGCGAATACCTGGAGGAATGCCAGGCCCGTTATCAATAATGTCGAGTTTAATACCTACGCGATAACGTTTCTTAGCAAGCATGATTTGTCGTTCCGCACGTGTTTTAAAAATAATGAGGCCGTGTTGTTTTTTTTCATGCATGGCTTGGACTGCGTTGCGCGCAATATTAAGCACGGCTTGAATAAGTTTTTCGCGATCGCCAATAATGTCAGGTAAGCTCGTGTCGTAATCACGTTGAATTTTTATTTCATCAGGAGATTCAGCAAGCAATAAACTTCGAACTCGCTCTAATACTTCATGAATATTCGTAGGTTCATATTTAGGTTTTTGATGCGGCACGAGTAATCGATCCATCAAAGACTGCAAACGATCCGCTTCTTTGATAATGACTTGTGTATATTCTTTTAATGAAACGTCAGGGAGTTCATGCTCTAGAAGTTGTGCCGCTCCTCGCAATCCACCTAATGGATTTCTAATTTCGTGCGCTAAATTACGAATCAGTTCTGAGTTTGCTTGTTGTTGAATCAACATACGCTCTTCTTTTGCGATTCTTAATTGCTGATCCATTTGTTGGAATTCAAGAATATAGCGAATGGACTCACTTTGAATCGGAGTGATGGTGCATGTCACAGAAAATGATTGATGCTTTAATGTAGTAATTAAAAATTCATGTTCGCGATAAGGCGTGTCACTATTCAAAGCTTGGCTGATCGCGAGTTTTAAAATATCGGAATACGGAAATGCTTCATCAAGTGACATCTTGTAAATATGTTTAGCACTTAATCCAAATAAAATTTCAGCGGATGGATTCATATACAAAATATGACCTTCGACATCGCATAGCAAGACCGCACTTGCTAAGTGTTCAATCCCCTTTAATTCTGGAGTTAATGATGGGATGGCATTTTTTTTCATGAATATTCCGTTCTCATTTATATATAAGCAAAACTTGAGCCAGCTTTAAGAGCCTGTTTTTTGGTCTATTTAGCGGGTTCTATGAGGTTATTGTAAGGAATATTAAGTGGTAATGCACTAAAATAGTGCATTTATTGGAACTCTTAAAAAAAGACATAAAAAAAGACGGCTATGAAAGCCGTCTTTTTGAGTTCATTAACGAATTAGCAGCTGTAATACATACCGAATTCGATTGGATGAGGTGTCATACGCATCTTAGTCACTTCTTCCATCTTAAGGTCAATATAACTATTGATCCAGTCATCCGTAAATACACCGCCGCGCGTTAAGAATTCTCGATCTTTATCTAAATACTCAAGCGCTTGCTCAAGGGAAGAACATACGGTTGGCACTTGTGCATCTTCTTCAGGTGTTAAATGGTACAAGTCTTTTGTCGCTGGTTCACCTGGGTGAATTTTATTTTGTACACCATCCAAACCTGCCATCATCAATGCACTGAAAGCAAGGTATGGGTTCGCTGTAGGATCTGGGAATCTTGCTTCGATACGACGTGCTTTGTCGCCCTCTACGAATGGAATACGAATCGATGCTGAACGGTTTTTTGCGGAATAAGCTAATTTCACTGGAGCTTCAAAGCCTGGTACTAAACGTTTGTATGAGTTAGTCCCTGGATTAGTAATCGCATTGAGTGCACGCGCATGTTTAATCACACCGCCAATGTAGAACAATGCAAATTCACTTAAACCTGCGTAACCTGAACCTGCAAATAAGTTCTTACCGTCTTTCCAAATGGATTGATGCACATGCATACCTGAACCGTTATCACCGACGATCGGTTTCGGCATAAATGTCGCTGTCTTACCGTAATTATGTGCTGTGTTTAACACGACGTATTTAAGAAGTTGTGTCCAATCGGCACGTTGTGTGAGTGTGCTAAATTTAGTACCGATTTCACATTGACCTGCGGTGGCCACTTCATGGTGATGCACTTCAACAGGCACACCTAACGCTTCTAATGTGATTGACATGGCTGAGCGCACATCTTGAAGAGAGTCGACTGGAGGTACTGGGAAGTAACCACCTTTCACGCCTGGGCGGTGACCAATATTGCCACCTTCATGCTGTGTTGCAGAGTCCCATGCACCTTCCTCTGAATTAATTTTAACGTGACAGCCATCCATACCTTGAGACCATGTAATGGAATCAAAAATAAAGAACTCAGGCTCTGGGCCAAAGTAAGCCGTATCACCTAGGCCAGTTGATTTTAAATAAGCTTCTGCGCGACGCGCTAAACTTCTTGGGCAACGCTCATAGCCTTTACCATCTGTAGGATCCACAACATCACAGGTGAGAATAAGCGTTGGCTCTTCCATGAAAGGGTCGATGTTGGCTGTGTCTGGATCTGGCATGAGTAACATGTCAGAGGCTTGAATGCCTTTCCAGCCTGCAATCGATGAACCATCGAAAGCGTGACCTTGTTTAAATTTACTTTCATCAAAAGCTGAGACAGGCACGCTGACGTGCTGTTCTTTGCCTCGCGTATCCGTGAATCTGAAGTCCACGAATTTAACGTTATTATCTTTAACCTTTTTCATTACATCAGCGATTGCCATTTCATTCTCCTAAAAGCGTCAATTTTGATTCAATCTAAAGTTTATTAATACATTTCAACATATTAATTGTAAGCATAAATTGTGCCAATCGAATAATGTTGTAAGGCTTTGTTATTATGTATGTTTTAAAAGGGATTCATTAAAAATTGCACTATAAAAATGCATATTTCATATTTACGCACTTAAATAGTGCATAAATGCTGTGGATGGCAGTTTTTTAAAAAACACTTATACTCAAAACCTTAATCCAATCGATGTGATAGCGCACCATGACTGAAGTAAAAAAACATTTTGCTGTAATTGGTAATCCGATTCATCACAGCCTATCCCCTCAAATCCATGCCATGTTTGCCAAAGAAGAAGGGCTTCTGTTGGATTACGAAGCGGTGTTATCTCCACTCGATCAGTTTCAACAGACAACACAAACGCTCATTTCACAAAAACTAAATGGTGCTAATGTCACACTGCCATTTAAAAAAGAAGCTTATCAACTGGCAACGACACATTCTCAACATGCGAGAATCGCTGAAGCTGTGAACACACTCGAATTTAAAGATAAAGAAATTATTGGTCACAATACCGACGGTATCGGGTTAGTTCGAGATCTTGAACAAAATCTTAATCTTAATTTAAAGAGTAAAAAAATTTTACTGATGGGTGCGGGCGGTGCGGCAGAAGGTGTGCTGTATTCGATGTTAGAAAAAAACCCATTAGAAATCACACTCAGTAATCGTACGATTGAAAAATCAAATGTAATTAAAAATAAAATGCATGCATATGCGAAAAATTTACATGTCGATTTAAACGTCGTCGAAATTGCAAAACTCCCACATCAATATTTTGATGTGATCATTAATGCCACGTCTGCAAGTTTAAATGAAGCGGATCTTGGTCTAGATAACAAAGTCTTCCATGATCAATGTTTAGCCTATGACATGATGTATGGCAAAGAAACCCCATTTATCAAACAAGCTAAATCTCAACACGCTAAAACATCCGATGGCTTAGGGATGCTCGTTGAACAAGCGGCCGAAGCATTTTATATTTGGCACCATATCAAACCGCAAACAAAATCTGTGATTGATTTTTTTAGAAATAAATAATTGCGTCAACGATTAAAAAATCTATTTTGGAGTCATCGCTCTTTTAAAGGAAAAGTGGTATCCGTTTTATTCCTATTATTTTTTTTCTATCAGCTCTGGGTTTTGTTACACATTCTTTTATGGACAGTCGTGAATCCCAGTGAAAGTGCTTTTATGGAAAAAAGGTTAGAGCATCTACAAGAAAAAGACGAGAATGCAACGCTGAGACACCAATGGGTGAATTACAACCAAATTTCTATTCATATTAAGCAAGCCGTGATTGCAGCAGAAGATGCTAAATTTATTGATCACGAAGGTTTTGATTGGGAAGGAATTGAAAAAGCTTATGAGAAAAATAAGCGACGTAAAAAAATTGTCGCAGGGGGCTCTACCATTAGCCAGCAACTCGCTAAAAATTTATTTTTATCAAATCAAAGAACACCGTGGCGAAAGATAGAAGAAACCATTATTACGCTCATGCTTGAAACGATTTTAAGTAAAAAAAGAATTTTAGAAATTTATTTGAATGTGATTGAGTGGGGGAATAATGTCTATGGCATTGAAGCGGCATCCCAACGTTATTTTTCAGTACATGCAAAAGAGCTCAATAGTTTTCAATCAGCTAAATTAGCTTCCATGATTCCTAACCCTAAGTATTATGAGCGTCATCAAGATACATCGGGACTCATTGAACGAAGCGGTATTATTTTATCCCGTATGAATGGAATAAAAGTACCTTAATTTATTTCAAATAAGGCCTTAAGTATTTACCAGTGTAACTCTTCTTGTTATTAGCGACTTCTTCAGGGGTACCTTCTGCAATAATTTCACCACCCCCATCACCACCTTCAGGGCCTAAATCAATAATCCAGTCTGCTGTTTTAATCACATCTAAATTATGTTCGATAATCACAATCGTATTGCCCGCATCACGGAGTTTATGAATGACATCTAGCAGTAATTGAATGTCTGCAAAATGAAGTCCAGTCGTCGGTTCATCTAAGATATAAAGGGTTCGTCCGGTATCTCGTTTTGAAAGCTCTAACGCTAATTTAACGCGCTGCGCTTCTCCCCCTGAAAGGGTTGTCGCATTTTGACCCAAGGTGATATAGCCTAAGCCAACTTCAATAAGTGTGCGTAATTTTTTTTCAACTGCAGGAATGGCATTAAAAAATTGATGTGCTTGTTCAACCGTCATCGATAGCACATCATGAATATTTTTACCCTTAAATTGAATCTCTAGGGTTTCGCGGTTATAACGTTTACCTTGGCAAATATCACAAGGCACATATACATCGGGTAAGAAGTGCATTTCTACTTTGATAACACCATCACCTTCACAGGCTTCACAACGGCCCCCTTTGACGTTAAATGAAAAGCGGCCAGGGCCATAACCTCGATTCCGACTTTCATTAAGTTGCGCAAAAAGTTCTCGTGTTGGGGTAAAAAGTCCTGTGTAAGTCGCAGGATTAGATCTTGGTGTTCGACCAATGGGGCTTTGATCCACATCGACAACCTTATCAAAAAAATCTAAGCCTTTAATGGATGCATGTTCTGCAGGTTCGGTATGGCTCCCATATAAATGGTGTGCGACGGCTCGATAAAGTGTGTCATTGATTAAAGATGATTTACCACTTCCCGAGACACCTGTAATACATGTGAGAAGCCCGATGGGTAATTTTAAATGTACATTCTTTAAATTGTTTCCTTTGGCACCTTTTAACTCTAACCATTTTAAAGTGCGTGGCAATACGCGTTTATTTTTATATTTAATTTCGCGACGACCACTGATGTATTGACCTGTAAGTGATTTAGGATGTTTTGCAATCATCTTAGGGGTACCTTCGGCGACGATATATCCACCATGTTCACCAGCTCCTGGGCCAATATCAACGACATGGTCGGCCGTAAGAATGGCATCTTGATCGTGCTCCACCACAATCACAGTATTACCTAAATCACGAAGTCTTTTTAAAGTTTCTAGTAAACGATCGTTATCACGTTGATGTAAACCAATCGATGGTTCATCAAGCACATACATCACCCCAGTTAAACCACTTCCAATTTGGGAAGCTAGACGAATACGTTGTGCTTCACCTCCTGATAAAGTTTCTGCTGAGCGAGATAGAGATAAATAATCTAAACCGACATTCACTAAAAATTTAAGACGACTTGTAATTTCAAAAATAATTTTTTCAGCGATCGTTTTTTTGGCACCTTTCAGTTTGAGAGACTCAAAAAAATGTACGGTTTCTTTTAAAGGGGTGTTACATATTTCATGAATATTTTTTTTGCCCACTTTCACATGCCTTGCTTCAATACGCAAACGTGAGCCTTCACATGATGGGCAAGGTTGCATATTAAGATACTTTGCAAGTTCGTCTCGAACTGTACCTGAGTCAGTTTCATGATAGCGACGTTTTAAATTATTTAAGATGCCTTCAAAGCTATGCATCTTTTTGATAATCTGGCCACGTTCATTAATGTAGGAAAAATTAATCTGCTCAGATCCGCTGCCATTCAAAATCACATTTTGAATTTTTTCTGGCAACTCTTCAAAAGCAGTTTCTAAATCAAATTGGTAATGCTCGCTTAAAGATTGTAAAAGTTGAAAATAAAATTGATTGCGCTTATCCCAGCCTTTGATAGCACCTGAAGCAAGAGATAAATGGGGGAAAGCCACCACACGCTTGGGATCAAAGAAATTAATATTGCCAATCCCATCACATTCAGGACAGGCCCCCATGGGATTATTAAATGAGAAAATACGTGGCTCTAATTCCTCTAGCGAATAATCACATAACGGACATGCAA
>JBEGSH010000016.1:0-4367 GCA_041180025.1 Pseudomonadota bacterium
CCTAAATGAAGGTCGATACCCTTCACTAAATTTTTAAACTCATCTGTATAAACAATTTTTTTGTGATTTGTTTTTTGGCCATAAAGTGAAATGGCGGAAAATATAATGGAATACAAAAGAATCACGGTCACAACGACGGTAGTCTCAAAAAAATAATCGCGCACTAAAGTCAGTATCGGGTCTAGCCACACCCAACCTTCTTTCACTTGGTACTCAAGATTGTCTACCCAGATCGATTGAACCCTATGTAAATACTGAAATAAAGCTGTCATATTTAACCTTTCTTATATTCCTTAAATTATAAGTGAAATCCCAACCCAGAAAAGACAAGCTTTAAATAAAAGGGGTAAAATATAGCTTTAAATTCAACGAATTATTATGAAAATCACAGTTATTGGTACAGGGTATGTAGGTTTAGTCGGGGCAGCGTGTTTAGCCGAGGTCGGTAATCATGTATTAGGCCTTGATGTGAATCCAGAGAAGATTCGCATCCTCAAAGAAGGTGGCATTCCTATTCACGAACCTGGCCTTTTAGAAATTGTGCGTCGTAATGTGGAAAACGGACGTCTTTCTTTCACAACAAATATCGAAGAAGCTGTTCACTTTGGCGAAGTCCAATTTATTGCAGTAGGCACCCCGCCTGACGAGGATGGCTCTGCTGATCTTCAATACGTCACAGAAGCAGCACGTAACATTGGCCGCTTTATGACTTCAGAAAAAGTGATTGTAGACAAATCAACGGTGCCGATTGGTACGGGTGATAAAGTTAAAGCGGCTGTCGCTGAAGAATTAAAGAAAAGAAATGTCGACATTCATTATAGTGTTGTCTCCAATCCTGAATTTTTAAAAGAGGGTGCTGCGGTAGAAGATTTCATGCGTCCTGATCGTATTGTGATTGGTACTGAAGATTTAAAAGCAATTGAAGTCATGAAACAAGTGTATGCACCTTTCCAAAGAAATCACGAAAGACTCGTGGTCACCAATTTAAGAAGTGCTGAACTTATTAAGTATGCAGCTAACTCAATGTTAGCGACGCGCATTAGTTTTATGAATGAATTAGCCAACTTAGCTGAAATTGTGGGTGCTGATATCGAGATGGTCAGACAAGGTATTGGTTCTGATCCACGTATTGGTTATCACTTTTTATATCCGGGTTGTGGTTATGGTGGCTCATGTTTTCCAAAAGATGTAAAAGCTTTAATTAAAACTGCTAAAGATGTCGCAGGTTTTGATTTGAAATTATTAAAAGCGGTGGAAGAAGTGAACGATCTTCAAAAATATGTCTTACCTAAAAAAATTAAAAAACAATTTGGTGACAATTTAAAAGGTAAACATTTTGCCTTGTGGGGTTTAGCTTTTAAACCTAATACGGATGATATGAGAGAAGCTTCAAGTCGTGTCCTTATCGGTGAACTTATTAAAGCAGGTGCCACAATCACAGCTTATGATCCTGTTGCTATGGATGAAGCTAGACGTATTTTCAAAGATGAAAAACATTTATCTTTTGTAGATACACAAGATGACGCACTTAAAAATGCGGATGCGCTTATTATTGTGACTGAATGGACAGAATTCAGAAGCCCTGATTTCGCTTTAATTAAATCTTCACTAAAATCACCCTTCATTTTTGACGGACGAAATCTTTATGATCCGAAAGCGGTTCGAGCGCTTGGATTTGAGTATTTCCCTATTGGACGTTAAATGAAAATCTTGGTGACAGGTGTAGCCGGTTTTATTGGCATGCATAGTGCCAAGAAACTTCTTGATGGTGGCCATGAGATTATTGGTATCGACAATCTCAATGACTATTACGATGTCACCTTAAAAGAAGATCGACTTAAAACACTAGAAGGCTATAAAAATTTTAAGTTTTTAAAGCTCGATATTAAAGATCAAAAAGATGTACTCGATCTTTTTAAAAAAGAATCGCCAGAGCGTGTACTTCATTTAGCAGCGCAAGCAGGTGTTCGTTATTCCATTCAAAATCCTTACGTTTATATTGATTCCAATATTCAAGGCTTCACTAATATATTAGAAGGTTGTCGTGCAATTAAAACTGAGCATCTTGTCTTTGCAAGTAGCTCAAGCGTATATGGTGGTAATACAAAGGTACCTTTTAGCGAACATGATAATGTCGATCATCCGGTCAGCCTTTATGCAGCGACTAAAAAAGCGAATGAATTGATGGCACATACTTATAGTCATCTTTATCAAATTCCTACAACGGGTTTACGTTTTTTTACAGTCTATGGCCCTTGGGGCAGGCCTGATATGTCGCCTATGCTATTCACAAAAGCTATTCTAGCTGATGAGCCTATTCAAGTATTCAACCATGGCGATATGATGCGAGATTTTACTTATATTGATGACATCGTGGCATCTGTAAATGAAACGCTATTTAAAACAGCCACACCTAATAGTAATTTTGATGCGCATCATCCTGATCCTGCAACAAGTCATGCGCCTTATCGCATTTTCAATATAGGCAATAGTCAGCCTGTGCCATTGATGCAATTTATCGAAACGATTGAAGATGCATTAGGTAAAAAAGCAATTAAAAAAATGATGGGTATGCAAGCAGGTGATGTCAAAGTCACATCAGCAGATACTTCAGAATTAAATCACTGGGTCAATTTCAAACCGAACACCTCTATTAAAGAAGGTGTTAATCGATTTGTAGATTGGTATAAGAACTACTACTAAATTATTTTTTCTTAAAGGTCTTGCGACTCTTTAAACGTGCCTTTTTAATGAGCATTAAGTTTCTCACGTAAATGAGTGTACCTGGAAGTTGTCCTACAATAATCACGAGCTCAGTCTTGTGAATACCGTAAGCTAAAACAATCACACTACCTAATAAACTAAAGTACCAAAAACTAATAGGAATTAAACTTTTTTGATGTCGCTCACTATGAAGCCATTGCACGATAAAACGCATCATAAACAATACTTGTCCTACTAAGCCTACAATAAGCCATGTGAGGTCGTTGCCTGACATGGTATTAAAATAATTTTGTGACGCTTCCACAATATGCCAAAAGAAATAACTAAAACCTTGATTCATCTTAATCCTTTTTGATTTGAGGTAATTTAGATCTACGTTGTAACCATGCGACGCCAAATAAATCAACGATGCCAACTAACAAACGATCAATGGTGCCGTAATTCGAATGTCCGTGTGTGCGAGGACGATGGCTTACGGGAACTGATACAATAAGACCGCCACGACGTTTAATAAGTGCGGGAAGAAAACGATGCATATGATCAAAATAAGGTAAGTCTAGAAAAGCTTCTTTTGAAAAAAGCTTCAATCCACATCCTGTATCAGGCGTATCATCTTTAAGCATCCAAGAACGTACGCCATTGGCAATGACAGACGAAATTCTTTTAATCCAAGTGTCACGTCGGCTATGACGTCTATTTCCGCCCACTAATTCAACACCCTCTTTTAAAGCTTTAAGTAACTCTGGAATATCTGCTGGATTATTTTGTCCATCGCCATCAAGCGTTGCAATCCACTCATATTTAGCATGTTTCACGCCTGTTCTGACAGCAGTACTTTGACCACAACTTTTTTGGTGACGAATTACCCGAAGTTCTTTATATGTTTTTTGTAGAGCTATTAAGTTTTTATGCGTCTGATCAGTACTTCCGTCATCCACATAAATAATCTCAAAATTAATTTTATTTTTTAAAGATTGTCGAATTTCAAAAATTAAATCAGCAACATTCTCTTCTTCATTTCTGACGGGCACTACAACAGATAATGATTTAGGTTTAATGAATTGGGCCATATATAAGATTTTTTAAATTTGTAATAAGTGTATTATTCAACCGTAACAGACTTTGCTAAATTGCGTGGTTTATCAACATCTGTTCCTTTAATAAGAGACACATGATAAGCCAACAATTGAACTGGAATAGAATGAATAATGGGTGACAAAACACCGGTGTGTCTTGGTGTTCTGATTACACGGACACCTGGACTTTCCATAAAATGACTATCTGCATCCGCGAATACAAAAATTTCACCACCTCGTGCTTTGACTTCTTGCATGTTTGATTTTACTTTTTCAAGTAAATTGTCATTCGGTGCAATCACAACAACGGGCATATCATTATCAACTAAGGCTAACGGTCCGTGTTTTAACTCACCTGCAGGGTATGCTTCTGCGTGAATGTAAGAAATCTCTTTTAATTTTAATGCGCCTTCCATAGCAATCGGGTAATGAATGCCACGCCCTAGGAATAATGCATGATGTTTATCTGCAAATAATTTTGCCCACTCTTTAATTTGGGGCTCTAAATTAAGTGCTTGTTGAATGCTGCCTGGCAATTGTCTTAAATTTTCTAGAAAACCTTTTTCT
>JBEGSH010000017.1:0-6959 GCA_041180025.1 Pseudomonadota bacterium
GTCTGACCATCTTTATACGTTGTAAATTCTTGTGCTTTTGCGATCGGAATCGTGGAATTTCTGTGAATAATCTTTTCAACTAATCCACCCATGGTTTCAACACCAAGGGATAGCGGTGTGACATCGAGAAGAAGTAGTTCTTGATCTGATTTATTGCCAGCGAGTGTATGTGCTTGTCTTGCAGCACCAAGTGCTACCACTTCATCTGGATTAAGATCATTAAGTAATTCTTTCTTAAAGAAACTTTTAATCTCTGATTGAATATGTGGCATGCGTGTCGCACCGCCCACCATGACGACACCATCAATTGATTCTATGGTTAACTGAGCATCATTTAATGCACGCCTTATAGGTTGAATCGTTTTTTGAACAAGATCATGCGTTAATTTAAAAAATGTATCTCTATTCAATGAAAAACTAATCTCTTGATTGTTGGAGAGTTTAATTATTGTTTTTGCAGACAAATCTTTCGTAAGATTTTCTTTTAAAGATTTAGCGTGTGTAATGAGAGAGCGTTTATCTTCTTGGCTAAGATGATCGATTTTGTTTTCATGTTTGATAAGCTCTGCTATCGCTTGATCAAAATCATCACCACCCAAATGAGGATGACCATTCGTTGCTAGAACTTCAAATATACCTTTATGAAGCTTTAAGATTGAAACATCAAAAGTGCCACCCCCTAAATCATAGATCACAAAGATACCCTCTTTCTTTTGATCGAGACCATAGGCAACAGCGGCAGCTGTCGGCTCATTAATGAGTCTTAGGACATTTAAGCCAGCTAATTTGGCAGCATCTTTTGTGGCTTGACGTTGTGCATCATCGAAATAAGCAGGAACTGTAATGACTGCCCCCGTAATCTCCCCACATAAAGAAACTTCAGCAAGATCTTTTAATTTTTTTAAGATATCAGACGAGATTTCAATGGGATGTTTTAAGCCTTGCTCGGTTTTGATTTGTATGTCATCGCTATGATCATCAAAAGTGTAGGGTAATGATTCTCGATATTGAATATCAGATCGCGTGTGACCCATAAAGCGCTTCACTGACACAATGGTGTTCTTTGCATCCGTCGATAAATAAGGTAATGCTTCATGCCCCACTTTAACGTTATGTTGTCCGTAATAGACGATCGATGGTATGAGTGTATTACCATCCGTATCTTTTAAGATAGTAGGCAAGCCACTTTGAACAGTAGCTACCAGAGAATTGGTCGTGCCTAAATCAATTCCTACCGCAAGTTTGTGTTGATGAGGAAGGGTGCTTTGACCAGGCTCTGCGATTTGAAGTAATGCCATAACTTAAACAATCTCGATTAATGCATCATTAATATGCTGTTCAATTTTTTCAATAAAATTAAGTTCGCGCGTGATTTGAATAGCATCGTTAAGATGATCTTTATGATCAAAGAAGGATGGTAGTTGACTCATCATTTCATTTTTATTTTTTTGAATATCAGCCGCTAATTTTTCAAGGGCTAATTTATTTTGTTTATGTGTCTCGAGCTCTTCGCGCCATTCCATTTGCTGCATTAAAAAATCCTGAGGCACTGCTGTATATTTTTCATCATGGATATTGACGCCATGTAATTGAAGTAAATATTCTGCGCGTCGAATGGGCGACTTCAAAGTTTGATAAGCATCATTCACTTGGGCTGTTTTTTTGATGGATTCTAATTTAGTTTCATCATCAAATGATGCGAAGCGATCAGGATGAATTTCTTTTTGAATACCTTGATAGTTCTGATCAAGTTTTTCTAAATCAATAACAAATGCTTCTGGAAGTTTGAGGAGGGTGAAAAAATTTTGACTCACACTGTAAAGCTTTCACCGCAGCCACATTCTGCCTTGACGTTAGGATTATTAAATTTAAATCCTTCGTTTAAACCTTCTTTAGCAAAATCGAGTTCGGTTCCGTCAATATAAACAAGACTTTTTGGATCCACCATGATTTTGATACCATGGCTTTCAAATATTTGATCTTCAGGCAACATGTCATCCACAAATTCTAATGTGTAAGCCATGCCGGAGCAGCCCGTTGTTTTAACGCCCAGACGAAGGCCTATACCTTTACCTCGGTTCTTGAGATATTTTTCGACGCGTTCCGCAGCTTTAGGGGTTAAAGAAATACTCATCTTAAGTTTATTTACCCTGTTTACTCTTTAAGTCAGCAATGGCTGATTTAATTGCGTCTTCTGCTAGTACTGAACAGTGTATTTTAACAGGGGGTAATGCTAACTCCTCCGCAATCGCTGAGTTTTTAATTTCAGAAGCTTGGTCTAACGTTTTACCTTTCAACCATTCAGTCACAAGGGAGCTTGACGCAATCGCTGAACCACAGCCGTATGTTTTAAACTTTGCATCTTCAATCACGCCATTATCACTCACTTTAATTTGTAATTTCATGACGTCACCGCATGCAGGCGCACCTACCATACCGGTACCAACGTGCGGATCATTCTTATCGAGGGATCCCACATTTCTTGGGTTTTCGTAGTGATCTAAAACTTTATCGCTGTATGCCATATATGTCCTTAAAAAAACTAGTGGGCAGCCCACTCAACTTTACTAATATCAATGCCATCTTTAAACATTTCCCACAAAGGTGAGAGCTCTCTTAATTTCTGAATCTTGTCTTTTAATAATTGAATCGTAAAATCGACATCAGCTTCTGTGGTGAAGCGTCCAATGGAGAAACGAATGGAGCTATGGGCTAATTCATCTGAGCGACCCAAAGCGCGCAACACATAACTTGGCTCCAAACTCGCTGACGTACATGCAGAACCGCTTGAGACTGCAATATCTTTCACTGCCATGATGAGTGACTCACCTTCGACATAATTAAAGCTGATGTTAAGGTTATGAGGAATGCGATGTGTTAAGTCACCATTCACATAAACCTCTTCAATGCTTTGTAAGCCTTGCAGTAATTTATCGCGTAATTTCCTGATGCGTTCATTCTCTGATTTCATTTCTAAGCGAGCGATTCTGAATGCTTCACCCATACCTACAATCTGGTGGGTGGCTAAAGTACCTGAGCGCATACCACGTTCATGTCCACCGCCATGCATTTGTGCTTCAATACGAATACGTGGTTTACGTCTAACATAGAGGGCACCTATACCCTTAGGCCCGTACGTTTTGTGTGCAGAAAAACTCATTAAATCAACAGGTAATTTTTCTAAGTCGATATCAACTTTACCGGTCGCTTGTGCAGCATCTACATGAAAGATCACTTTTTCGCTTCGGCAGATGTTACCTAAGGCTTCAATATCTTGAATGACACCAATTTCATTATTCACAACCATGACAGAGGCTAAAACGGTATCAGGGCGAATGGCTTTTTTAAATTTTTCTATATCTACCAAGCCGTTAGGTTCAGGCTCTAAATAAGTTGCCGTAAAACCTTCACGTTCAAGTTCACGCACTGCATCAATGACTGCTTTATGTTCTGTTGCAATGGTCAACACGTGTTTACCTTTGGTACTATAAAAATGACTCGCACCTTTGATCGCTAAGTTATTAGATTCAGTAGCACCGGATGTCCACACAATTTCTCTGGGGTCAGCGTTGACGAGTTTAGCGACTTCTTCGCGCGCTTCTTCCACCGCTTTTTCTGCAGTCCAACCAAAGCTATGGCTTCGTGATGCAGGATTACCAAAATGCTCTGTGATATACGGAATCATTTTTTCAGCGACACGTGGATCAATCGGTGTCGTGGCTGAGTAATCTAAATAAATTGGTTTACGTTCCATATGTTCTCTTTTATGCTGCAATCGCAGTGAGTTGTTTTAATGTATGTAATTCTTTTTTTAATGCTTCAATAAATGATGTGACATCATATAGGGTGTTTTGGTTTCCAAAACTAATACGTAACGCACCACGCGCTAAATCTTCATCGATACCCATCGCAAGTAACACATGACTTGGTTCTTTATTGACACTTGAGCATGCGGAACCACTCGCAATCGCAAATCCTTTTTTATCTAGAGCAGTGAGAAGCGTTGAACCTTCAATATCTTTAAATGCAAAGAAAGTTGTATTGCTCAATCGTTTTACTTTTTCAGAAAAAATCACAGCGCCCAATGCTTTTAAATGCAATTCGAGTGTGGTTTGAAGTTCACGTGCCACTCGTGAGGATGCTTCTAATGATTCCGAAATCAATTCACACGCTTTACCGAATCCCACAATTGCTGCAATATTTTCAGTGCCACTCCTTAAATTCTTTTCTTGTCCGCCACCGTAAATAAGGGGCTCAATATCAGAACGCTTATTTAAGATCAAAGCACCTACACCTTGTGGTCCATAAATTTTATGGCTCGAGAGTGTCATCGCATCAATCCCAAGTTCATCAAAGCGAACATCTATTTTCCCAAAAGCTTGCACCGCATCTGTGTGTGAGAGTGCTTTTTTATCTTTTGCAAAATCCGATAAGTTTGCCATCTCTTGAATCGCACCCGTTTCATTATTCGCTAACATGACAGAGACGAGACCAATATTATTAGCACTGATACTTTGATAAGCCTCAGTTGGAACTACCCCATCATGATTCACTTTGAGTAAGTCTTGTTGCCAACCTTGATGGGTAAGGGCTTCCATAGGGCGCGCGACACAAGGGTGTTCAATATTACTTCTCACCAATGTGCTTTGAGGATTTTTAATGGCCGCACCATGCACAATCATATTATTGGCTTCAGTACCACCTGAAGTAAAAATGACTTCAGAAGGGTGTGCGTGAATCGCTAACGCTACTTGTTCACGCGCTTCTTCAATGGCTGTTCTCGCATGCCGACCGAAGCTATGCTGACTCGTAGGATTGCCTTGTTGCATTTCTAGATAAGGCATCATGACGCTTAAGACTTTTTTGTCTATGGCCGTTGTCGCGTTATGATCAAAATAAACTTTTTGCATAATTTGATTAAACGGCTTTAGCTAAATTGTTTTGGTTGAGTTTATCGTTCAAGAAAAAAATAGCACTCTCGCGATTTTTAACATCCTTAGATTGCGCTTCAACAAGATGCGCTAAAGTTAAGCTTTCAAGGTAATCTAAAATTTTGGTATTAATAGATGCCCAAAGATCATGCGTAATACAGCGCCCACCTTCATGACAATTTTCTTTGCCAGAGCATTGGGTTGCATCAATCTCTTCGTCGACAGCGGTGATAATAGATTTCACAGTAATGTCTTGATGTTTTTTAGCTAAATGATAGCCACCACCAGGACCGCGAATACTTTTCACAATACCTTCGCGTCGCATGCGACTAAAAAGTTGTTCGAGATAAGATAAAGAAATCGATTGTCGCTCACTGATGTCCGCTAAAGTGACAGGCTTATCTGACTCGTTTAACGCGAGATCAAGAATGGCAGTGACTGCAAAACGACCTTTGGTAGTCAGACGCATGATGAGATCCTCTATCTTTAAACTTACAAAGAAATTTTTAAGTTTCCGAAGCTTAAAGTATAGAATAACCTATCATTTTAATCAAGTATTATTTAGACGCCCTTTTCTTGAGCGAGAAGGCTTTTGCGAGCTTGAGATCCTCAGTAGCACGCGGTTTTAAGGATTTGATTTGAGCTTCTAAACGCTCAATCGTTTGGTTTTGTTTTCTAATCGCTGACATTAAATGATCGATATTTTTATGCATAGGATCAGGCTCATCTTTACCCACTGCATAAGCATTAAAGGTTGGTAATTGCACTGCACTTTTTTGTTTTGTTTTGCCTTCTTCTTCCACGATGCGGGCGGGAATACCTACAGCCGTCGCCTTTGCAGGCACGTCTTTCACAACGACCGCATTCGATCCGATTTTAGCGCCGCGTCCAATGGTAATAGGCCCTAGGATTTTAGCCCCCGCACCAATCACCACACCTTGTTTTAAAGTAGGATGACGCTTCCCCTTATTCCAAGAAGTGCCGCCTAATGTGACGCCATGATAGAGCGTGCAATCATCTTCGATGATCGCAGTTTCTCCGATCACAACACCCATACCATGATCAATAAACACACGACGACCAATGGAAGCGCCGGGATGAATTTCAATACCAGTGAACCAACGACCGATATGAGAAATCATGCGACCGAGCCAGTAAAGTTTTATTTGCCAAAAAGCGTGTGCTAATCGGTGAATGAGTAAGGCATGTACACCAGGGTAGGTCGTTAAAACTTCAAGTGTCGTCCTCGCGGCAGGATCGCGCTCAAACACAATCGCAATATCTTCTCGAATTTTTTTAAGCATAAACTCAATTATCGCATGAAATGATTAACTTGACTAAATTGCTAGGTTAATAGAAAAGACGTCTTACGCTTTTAATTTTTTTTGCACTTGCGTTAAGATGCCACGCAAAATATTCACTTCATCAATTTCAAGTTGTGATCTCGCAAATAAAATATGAAGTCGCTGCATCAACCGCTCTCCTTGCACTTTATCTAAAAATTCGATGTTATCTAACACGACTTCTAAATGGGATAAAAATCCCATGAGGCTATCGTGATCGGCTAAAAGATCTGGGTCTTTGGTGTAAAGTTTAGGAGGTTGTGATGCGATATTGGCTTGCCTTAATTCATGACATACCACTTGAACAGCTTGCGCTAAATTAAGAGATGAGTAATCAGGGTTCGCATTAATAAAACTTAACACCTGACATTGATGCGTTTCAAGATTGGAGAGCCCGCTCATTTCAGTGCCAAACACAAAAGCGACATCTGCAGTTTTAGCGACACGAATCATTTCATGCGCCACTTCACGCACGTCCAAATAAGGTTGCGATAATTCACGTCGTCTCGCTGATAAACCAATCGCAAGTTTGACACCTTTGAGCGCCTCTTCTAAATCATTCACCACGTGTGCATTTTTTAGAACATCATCAGCACCGGACGACATGGCGGTGGCTTCAGGATGCGGAAATTTTTTAGGGGAGACGAGATAGAGTGAATGGATACCCATCGTCTTCATCGCACGT
>JBEGSH010000018.1:0-2841 GCA_041180025.1 Pseudomonadota bacterium
GTGCGATGGCTGACTCCACAATGAGTTCAGCGACCTGTAAAAGATTTCTTAACTCAATGAGGTTATGGCTTACTTTAAAGTTGGTATAAAACTCATGCACCTCATCACGTAACATATGAATACGATGAAGCGCGCGTGATAAACGTTTATTCGTTCTCACAATACCGACGTAATTCCACATGAATCTTCGTAATTCATTCCAAGTATGTGTAATGAGAATTTCTTCATCTGCATCGGTCACGCGACTCTCATCCCAATGTGGTAAATCAAAAGTGGTTGCATCTACTTTCGATTGAAGAATGTGTTTTGCGACCGCATCACCAAACACTAAACATTCAAGAAGTGAATTACTCGCCAAACGATTCGCACCATGAAGTCCCGTATAAGCGGTTTCACCAATCGCATAAAGATGCGCCATATCCGTTTGACCCGATAAGTCGGTCATGACACCTCCACAGCTGTAGTGAGCCGCAGGGACAACCGGAATCCATTCTTGTGTGATATCGATACCTAATGCTAAACAGCGTGCATAGATCGTCGGAAAGTGTGACTTAATAAAGTCAGGTGATTTATGTGAGATATCTAAATAGACGCAATCGATACCACGCTTCTTCATTTCAAAGTCAATCGCACGAGCGACAATATCGCGAGAGGCTAATTCACCTCTTTCGTCATACTCGTCCATGAAGCGTGATCCATCAGGCAATTTTAAAAGGCCGCCTTCACCTCTCACAATTTCAGAGATTAAAAAAGATTTAGCTTTAGGGTGGTATAGGCAAGTCGGATGAAATTGAATGAATTCCATATTGGCTACCCTACATCCCGCGCGCCATGCCATCGCGACACCATCCCCTGTACTCACATCAGGGTTCGTCGTGTAGAGATAGACTTTACTGACACCTCCTGCCGCAAGAATGGTTTCGTGCGATGCGACCGTGATCACTTTACCGGTTTTATTATTTAAGACGTAAGCGCCTAAGCATCGATTCGATTTCATCTTGTCTGCTTTTAAAGATTTTTTTTCTGTGATGAGATCGACTGCAATATGGTTTTCTAGCATCGTGATATTAGGATGCGATTTAACTTTATCGCTTAAGGTTTTTTGTATGGCTTTACCCGTCGCATCCTCTGCATGAACGACACGCCTGTGGCTATGACCACCTTCTTTTGTTAAATGAAATTGGTGTGTGGTTTCATCTCGACTAAAGGGGACATCGAGATCGATCAGCCACTGAATGGCTTCCTTTCCATGAGAGGCGACATAGCTTGCAACCTTAGGGTCTGTTAAACCACCCCCTACAAATTCGGTATCTTTTGCATGACTTTCAATGGAGTCTTCACTCGACATGACAGCGGCGACCCCCCCTTGGGCCCATTGACTTGAGCTATCTAAGATCTCACGCTTACTGACAATGAGGACTTTTTTATGGTCAGCGAGCTTAAGCGCTGAAGTGAGCCCGGCGAGACCGCTACCTATAATAAGTACATCACAACGTAACATTTTGTGTATTTTTCATGAACTAATTAAAAGAGAGGGCGTCCATCAACATATATATAGTATGTTTTAAGTTTTTTTGATTTTTAAGATTCATTCAGGGGTTTATAAAAAACGATGCCAAGACTTAACAATAACATAGAACAAACTAAATTATCACTCGTTCAAGATAGTGCTGCCGTGTATACTTCAGAGCATGTTGAATCATCGCCAGCCCATATTGTGAGTGAAAAAATAGAAAATCCAAATCGTGCACTTGATCAAGTTTTAGTGGAAAGCGCGCAAAAAGGGGATAAAAAAGCTTTTGGCTTATTGGTTGAAAAATACCATAGAAAATTAGGCCGTATTCTCACCCGTATGGTGCGCGATCAAACTGAAATTGAAGATATCGTGCAAGAGACTTTTATCAAAGCCTATCGCGCCTTACCTAATTTTAGGGGCGACAGTGCTTTTTATACATGGCTCTATCGTATTGGCATTAATACGGCAAAAAATCATTTAGTCGCGATGGGTAAACGCCCACGCAATATGACTGAATTTGAAAATGAAGATGGTGAGTTTGAAGAAACGCATCAAGTGGCGGAGGCTGATAATCCTGAGACCACACTTTTAACCAAAGAGATAGGTATTACGGTCAATACTGCGATTGAGTCTTTACCAGAAGAATTAAAAGTCGCGATTACGTTGCGCGAAATTGAAGGCTTAAGTTATGAAGAAATTGCGGAGCTCATGGATTGCCCGATCGGCACAGTGCGTTCGCGTATTTTTAGAGCGCGTGAAACGATTGCAGAGAAATTAAAACCATTATTGTCACAACACAATAATAAACGTTGGTAGATTTATTTTTTAGGAAAACTCACATGAAAGAAAAAATTTCAATACTCCTCGACGACGAACTCGATATGAAAAGCTCTAGTCAAACAGTGTCAGAGATTATTAAGGACAAGCGTTTACGTGAGCGTTTTGAAACTTATCAATTGATTCGCGATGCGATGAAAAATGAATTAAGTGATGCCACGCTCTCATCCCAATCCATTTTAGATGCGATTGATAAAGAGCCTATTCAAATTCAATTTAATAAAGATAATAAATTATCTAATGTGATCGCTATCTCTAATTTCGATTGGATGTCTTGGCCTGTAGCTGCATCATTTATCGCGGTACTTTTTGTAGGTGCCATGATCACGATGAATCCACTTCGCATGAACACATCGAATGCTGTTGAAATTGCACAAGATATTCCCAATGAATACATTGAAGCCCATCAAATGTTAGCGCCGACCAATGTCGCGTTATATGTTGAAACACAAGCTAAATAACTTTTTTATGCAGCGATTAGTTCTTGG